>CAZZHN010000173.1:0-9938 GCA_964654065.1 uncultured Solibacteraceae bacterium | reverse complement strand
GAGTGGAAGCCGGAGATGGCGCCGCAGGCGATGGTGACGAAGAGGAACGGGAACAGCTTGCCCTTGATGATAGGTCCGCCGCCGGAGACGAATTGCGTCACCGCCGGGAAGCGAATGTCCGGATGGACGATGAAGACGCCGATCACCAGTATGGCGATGGTCCCCAGCTGTAGGTGGCCAGATAGTCGCGCGGCTCCAGCAGCAGCCACACCGGCAGCACCGAGGCGATGAAGCCGTACACCGCCATCAGGAGAGTGATCCGGTGCGGCGAAAAAGTGAGCGCACCGGCCGCGGAGCTGGCCGCGAACCAGTGGCCGCCGACTACCGCCGCGATCAGCAGCACCACGCCAAAGATGCTGGGCCCGGTCACGGTGATTCTACCCGGGTTGCTCCGGAACATCCATACGCCCATCACTAGGGCGATCGGGACAATGCACCCGATGGTGAAAACCCCCCAGGGGCTGTTGGCCAGCGCGTTCACCACCACGATGCCGAGCCCTGCCAGCGTCACCAGCAGGATAAACAGAACCGCCACCGTCGACACCAGGCCGGCGAACGGGCTGATCTCGCTCCGGGCAATGCTCGCCAGCGAACGCCCGCGGTAGCGCACGGACGCCACCAGCACGGTGAAGTCCTGCACGCACCCGGCCAGCACCGCGCCGATGAGCAGCCACAGGAAACCGGGGAGGAAACCGAATTGCGCCGCCAGCGTAGGGCCCACCAGCGGGCCGGCGCCGGCGATGGCGGCAAAATGGTGCCCGAACAGCACCCACCGGGGCGAAGCTACGTAGTTGTGGCCGTCGGCAAAACGGTTCGCGGGCGTGATGCGCCGGTCGTCCAGTGCCAGAGCCCTGGCAGCGATCAAAGCGGAGTAGTAGCGGTAGGCCAGCGCGTAGACGCAAAGCGCGCCCAGCAGGATCGGAAATGTGTTCACTGTGCTCTCGCTCGGCGTCGAGAGAGCCCAGGATAACGCACAGCCGCGTTTGGCGCCGAGCTAGTCCAGAAGGCGTACGCCCAGGTAGAGCCCGGCAAAGAGCACAATGGAAACCACCAGCACGACCAGCCCCAATGCCACCCGCTCCCAGCGGCTCGACTGGCTGCGCTCGTCCTGACGGATTTGCTCGGCAAGGTCCTCAAACATAGCGACCTCCTATGATGCCGGTAGGCCGCGCGCCGACCGGACCGCCGGTCGCGGGGTTCCGAAACCTGAACCGCAATCCGCCGTTCAGGACTTCGGGCTATGAATAGTTCATTTATGCGCCAGCTCAAATGCGGAGTCAAGCCCCAGGCGGCTTGCGCCGGGTGGGATAATCCATCTTTCGGCTGCGCCGGCGTCTCCGGGCGCTCCAGAACAAAACCATGAAACATCATCATGAAGCTCTGGCCGGATTCCCGGTCGTTGTGACGATCCCGGTTCTCTGGGGAGATCAGGACGCTTTCGCGCACGTGAACAATATCGTGTATCTGCGCTGGTGCGAGACCGCGCGCGTGGAATATATGCAGCGGGTGGGGATGTGGGTGCCGGTTCCCCCGCAGGGGGTAGGGCCGATTCTCGCCAGCATCAAGTGCGACTTCAAGTTGCCGCTGAATTTTCCGGACACGGTGCACGTCGGCGCGCGTATCACGCGCATCGGAAACAGCAGCATGCAGATGGTGCATCACATTGTCAGTCACAAGCGCGACGAGCTGGCGGCGCTGGCCGATTCCACCATCGTGATGCTGGACTACTCGGCCGGCCGGTCGTCGCCGGTGACGGCAAAGATCCGTTCGAAGATCGAAGAGATCGAAGGCAGGGAATTTGCCGCGCCGCTCCCCGCTCCGCGCTTGCCCGGATGACCAGGGCCGCCGCGTTTCTGGCAGGCCCCTCGCACTGTTAGACTGGTCCCTGCATGGAGATTTCGCAAGAGACGATTGCGCCGGGCAAAGCCGTGATCCGGCTCCAGGGCAAGGTCATGATCAGCGAGGCCAGCGACCGGGTGGGCGCCGCTGTCGAGGAGCTGGTGCGAGCCGGTACTCGCACCATCATCATCGACCTGAGCGGAGTGACCGCCCTCGACAGTACAGGCATCGGTTACCTGATCGCCGGCTACAACCGCATCGTGGCCAACGGCGGGGAGATGCGCATGGCAGGCGCCACCGGCCACATTATGCAGAACTTCCGCGTCAACCAGTTGGACCGGGTGTTCGCCTTCTATCCCAGCGTCGAAGAAGCCGCCAAAGAATAAAATAGCCTGTGTCCATTGCCTGTGACCGCTTCCTGCGCTCGCGGCTCTGAACGCGACAAAGCCGCGACCGGAGGGAGCGGTCGGCAATTCCCTATTGCTGCACCGTGATCAGCGTGCTCGCCGGCGATGACGCGCCGTCGATACTGGCGACGATCGAATAATCGCCGTTGGCCAACGTAGAGGGCACCGTGATGGCTACCTGATACAGCGCGGCGGAGCCGGAAGCGAGTGCTGCGCCAAGAACCTGTGCGTTGACGTTGTTGATGGTCACCGTTACGGATGTCGCCGTGTTGTACACCGTGGTCGATGGAGTGGCGAAGCCCACCGGCGGCGTCGGCGTCGTCGGGCCGAATCCTGTGCCCCACAAAATGACGATCTCGCCGGGTTTCGCCGGAGCCGTCGTCACGCCAGGGAACGTTCCGCTCTTCACGAGGAAGTCGTAGTTCTCGTCTGTAGCCACCGCATAGAGACCGTTCCACAGGAAGAAAGCCGGCTGCGCGGTTTGCGCCGCCACCATAAACGCCGGACTGGTCCCGGCCGGTGCGGTCACCGTGACGGAAACCGGACCGGCGCCCACATTCGGCGCGACCGCGTTGATCTGGGTAGAGCTGATGTATTCGATGTATGCGGGGAGGCCGCCCACGCTGACGCTCACCTTATCGAGAGACGTGGGAAGGCTGCCGTCCGCGCCCACTGCATTCGTCCACGTGTCCGTGGTGGGGGCCAGGTTAACGCCGAAAATCGTGATCCAGGAGTTGGCGGAGACACCGGCTTGAAAGCTCGCGTCGCTGACCACCGCAGTGATGGCAGGCGTCACCGACGCCGCCGCCACACCCGAAATCTCCCGTATTCGGTTGTCTGTCGTGTCTCCCGTGTAGTCCCCGTCGCCCACATACAGGTTGCCTCGGTAGTCCAGCGTGATGGGAAAGGGAGCGTTGAGCTCCGCTTGCAGCGGCGGGCCGCCATCACCCGTGTAGCCCGCCGCCCCTGTTCCCGCCACGGTGGTGATAATGCCGCCACTCACTTTGCGGATCCGCTCATTGACGGTGTCGACGATAAACAATGAGCCGGCAGGATCCACGACGGTCTCGCCGGGAAAGTTCAGGCTGGCCGACGTCGCCGGTCCGTTGTCACCGGCATATGTGCCCTGTCCATTTCCCGCCACCGTCGTAATGATCCCGGTGACTACATCGACGCGCCGGATGCGGTGGTTGAACTGGTCCGTAATAAAAAGGTTTCCCGCTGCATCCACCGACACCGCCGTCGGGTTGTTCATCTCCGCGTTGGTCGCCGGCCCGTTGTCCCCGGAGAAGCTCAGCACGCCGTTGACCCCCGCGTAGGTCGAGATGGTACCGCTGGTGTTCACCTTGCGGACCACGGAGGCTCCCTGGTCATCGATGAACAGGTTGCCGCTGTTATCCACCGCGCACCGAATGGGGATCGTCATCGATGCTGCCGTGGCCTGGCCGCCATCACCGCTGCTTCCGGTCAGCCCGTTGCCTGCCACTGTTGTAATGATTCCCAAAGGCGAAACTTTGCGCACCCGGAGATTGCTGGTGTCGTTGATGTAAATGTCGCCGGAGGGCGACACGCAAACGCCCAGCGGCTGGTTGAGCTGCGCCTGCGTTGCCTGCCCGTTATCGCCGCCGAATCCAGGATGGCCGGTTCCCGCGAACGTGGTGATCACGCCATGCGTGTCCACCTTGCGCACCACGTTATTATTTTGGTCAGCCAGGTAGATGTTTCCGGCGGGGTCAGCCGCCAGTCCCACCACGCGATTGATCTCCGCCTGCGTGGCTTGAGCCCCGTCCCCCAAATATCCAGCCGTTCCGTTACCTGCAAAGGTGTTGATTGTCTGACCGGACGTGATCGCCGCTGCCAGCAGCGGCAACAAGAGTTTCCCGTGCATCCCAGTTTTCCTCCAGATCCCGGCACCCAGTATATCCGGAATATGCCGCCGGTCTTACGGGCAGCCATGGGGAAGTACTCACGGTACGTCCGGTGCCGGATGGGTGGCTCTTCGCGCTCGTGCACACCATGCAAGCAAAGCGTTACACCGATTTGACACGGATTTGACAACTCGACGCCAGGGCCCCGCCTAGAATCGGGTGGGAGGATATTGAAAAATGCAGAATGTAGTTCGCCAGATATGTTTGGGCGTGATCGGCGCGGCCGCCTTGCTGGCGCAGGCTGCGCCGTCCGCCACGCACGTGATTGCGTCGACCGTTCCAGCCAATGGCGATGTGAACCCCTACGGCATTGTGATCGTGCCCACCACTGTCGGCAATCTTACTGCCGGAAACATCTTGATCAGCAACTTCAACAACAGCGCCAACCTGCAGGGAACGGGCTCAACCATCGTCCAGATTACGCCTGGCGGCACCCAATCGCTGTTTGCCTGGATCAACGCCGACGCGCTTCCCGGTTCTTGCCCTGGCGGCGTCGGCCTGACCACAGCCCTGGCCGCTCTGCCATCTGGTTGGGTGGTGGTGGGCAGCCTGCCGACTACGGATGGAACCTCGGCGACGGCGCAGGCGGGCTGCCTGCTGGTGTTGGATCAATGGGGCGACGTCGTGGAGACGATCGCGAACGAATGGATTAACGGACCGTGGGACATGACCGCGATCCAACAGGGTAGCCAGGCATTCCTGTTCGTGAGCAACGTTCTCAACGGCACTGTCGCCGGCGGCGGCAGTATTGTGAGTGAAGGAACCGTGATTCGCATCACCTTGGATCTGCCTTCGACCGGAGCGCCCACCGTGTCCTCGATCGTGACCATCGGCTCCGGCTTCTCCGAACGCACCGACCCCGCCGCGCTGGTGATCGGTCCGACCGGCCTGGGCCTGGCCAGCGACGATACGCTCTACGTGGCCGATAGCCTGAACAACCGCATCGCCGCCATACCGGATGCTCTGACTGCGACGGGATCCGCAGGTACGGGAACCACCGTCAAGATGGGCCGCCCCCTGAACGACCCGCTCGGGCTGACGATCGCGAAGACCGGGAACATCCAGACCGTCAACGGCAATAACGGCTTGTTCGTCGGCACCACTCCCAGCGGCAACACGTCCGCCATCGCACTTCTCGATGCGAGCGGCAAACCGCCCGGAGCCGGCGCCCTGTTCGGACTGGTGGATAGCGGCAAGGGAGTTTACTACGTCGACGACGCCACCAACACGCTCAACATCTTCCGGTAATCGTCACCCTTCCACCCGTAGGGGCCGGGCATGCCCGGCCCCTGGGTTTCGCCTGACGCGTGAACCGCGTCGCACTACTTCATGGGCGCGCCAAGCGGGAACCATCTGAGTACACGGCGCAGGATCGAGGGTCGCATCTGTCTCAATCCGCAAGGCTTCGAGAGACACGCTCGTCAATGCCGAGGCGGTGTGCGACAGTAGATTCATGGCGCGAAGAACTCTCGTCGGTGTAGGATGTGAGCTGCCCGGCGGAGTAGCAGAATTTGTCCCCCTAAGCCAAAAACGCTCCCTGCTTGATTGGGACGTTATCGTTTTTTCACCGGATCTTTCGCCGTTTCTCGGCTACCACGGATTCTATAAGGGCAAGCCGTCCCTAAGCGAGGATGAATCCGCGAAGCTCCGCGAATCGGCTGAACACTGGGCGCGGGAGGTGTCAGGGGCCGTACGTATCGGCAAGAGCGTATTTGTCCTGTTGACTGCGCAAGATCAGGTGTGGATCGACACAGGCGAAAGACAGTATTCCGGGACTGGCAGAAATCGTCAAACGACTCGTATACTCGCGCCGTTTCACACCTACCAGCTGCTGCCCTCACTGGGCTCGCTGCAGCCTTCGGAGGGGAAGGAGTTGAGGCTTGCGGATGGAGACAACATCCTAAGTGACTACTGGAAGCTCTGTGAGACGCGGTCTATGTATCGAGTGTTGGTCGAGTCAAAAGTCTCCCAGCCGCTGATCGTCACGCGGAGTGGCGCAAAGGTCGCCGGGGCTCTGATTCGGCTGAAGGAGTCGGCCGGGGCATTCGTCCTGCTCCCAGATGTCGAGCTTGAGGCGGATGAGTTTTTCGAGGCACAGGCAGGGCGGAGCGAGAGCGGAGAGGCTGACAGCGAAACTGGCTTGACCTGGAGCGCCGTCGCTGCCAAGTTCGGCCATCAACTTCGCGATTGCTTTTTTCGAATCGACGACACCCTGAGGCAGGGCGCTCCGGACCCGCCACCAGCGTGGTCTGGCGATGCCAAATTCCTCCTCGCCGCCGAAGCCGCGATGCGGGAAGAACTCCTCATACTGGATACAGAGATCGCGAGGATCTCAGAGAGGAGAGCGACCCTCAAAGCCCGCCTGGGGGAGGAGGGGGTGCTACGGAGGCTGCTGTACGAGAAGGGCCCCCTGCTCGAAGATGCGATCGCCCGCGCGCTTCGCCTCATGGGTTTTACCGCCGACCCGTACCGTGACGCAAAATCTGAATTCGACGTTGTATTTGAATCCGTCGAAGGCCGTTTGATTGGCGAAGCTGAAGGGAGAGACAATAAGCCAGTCAATATTGACAAGCTACGGCAGCTGCAGATGAACTTACACGAGGATTTGGCGCGCGAGGAAGTTTCGGTGATGGCGCAAGGCGTCCTATTTGGAAATGCTTACCGTCTGAAGCCTCCGTCAGAGCGCGAAGACTTCTTCACTGAAAAGGTTATGGCCGCAGCAAAACAGAATGGGTGTGTGCTCGTCCGAACGCCTGACCTGTTCACGGTCGCGCAATACCTTTCGCGCGGCACTGACACCGAGTTCGCGAGTGCGTGCCGAACCGCGATTATCTCGACCAAGGGCCGCGTGGCGACCTTTCCACCACTGCCTGTCGCTGAATCATCCGACGGGGAAAGCATCGGGGCCATCGCGGAGCCGGTGCCGGAACCCTCGAGCTGAATTCTGGGCTTACCAGGAGAGAGCCGGCAGCCGACCCCCTAGAGATGCCTCGGACAGGACGCTGCCTTGGTACAGTGCCCGGCACTTACCGCCCCCGCAGAATCGCTTCGACCAGGCCGTCTATGGTGAAACTCGCGGCCTCCGCGGTCACCTGGATGCCGAGATCGCGGGCGGTCTTGCTGGTCACCGGGCCTATGGACGCCACCTTCACGCCATCCAGCGCCGCCGCGCCGGCGGCGGCCACGAGATTTAGCACCGTGGAGGAGCTGGTGAAGGTGATCCAATCGGGCTTGCGTACGAAAGCCGCGGCGGCACGAGCGTGTGCGTCTTCCGGCATCACGGTGCGATAGGCCTCGACGACATCCACCTGCGCCCCGCGGCGGGCCAGTTCGACCGGAACCAGGTCGCGCGCCACGGCGGCTCGTGGCAGCAGGATTCGCTTGCACGCCAGGTCGTGGTTCGCGAAGGCCGCCAGCAGGCCCTCGGCGACGTACTCGGCGCCCATAAGGTCCACCTTCAAATGCAGCGCTTCTATGGCGGCGCGAGTGGCCGGCCCGATGGCGCAGATGCGCGCGCGCAGGGAACGCCAATCGGCGGCAGAACCGTCGAGGCGCTCCACGAAGCATCGAACGCCGGTGGCGCTGGTGAAGATAAGCCAATCGTAGGAAGCCAGGTTCGCGATTGCGCAATCGAGCGGCGCCGGGTCGGCGGCGGAGCGTATTTCGATGGTAGGCAGCTCGATCGCGTGTGCGCCCAACGCTTCCAGCCGCGATGCCAGTGCGTCGGCCTTTTCTCGGGCCCGCGTCACCACGATTCGCTGGCCGAAAAGCGGCAGGCTCTCATACCAGTTGAGCTTCGAGCGCAGGCGCACCACCTCGCCGACCACGATCGTCGCCGGCGGCTTCATGCCCCGCTCGGCGATCAGTGCGGGCAGCGTCGCCAGCGTGCCGGCCACCGTCTCCTGGTCCGGCCGGGTGGCCCAGCGCACGGCCATCGCCGGAGTGTCCGGCAGACGGCCGCTTCCGATGAGAGCGCCAGCGATCTCCCGGAAGGTGGTGAGCCCCATGAAAATCACCAGCGTTTCGGCCTGTCCCAGCTTGCTCCAGTCGATTGCATCCACCGCATGGCCGGTGACGAAGGTGACTGCCGAGGTGTGCTCGCGGTGAGTGAGTGGAACACCGGAATAAGCGGCGATGCCGAGCGGTGTAGTGATGCCGGGCACGATTTCGAAGGGAATACCGGCCGCGGCGAGCGCTTCAGCCTCTTCACCGCCGCGCCCAAACAGAAACGGGTCGCCGCCCTTCAAACGCACCACCGTCAGCCCCCGGCGGGCACGATCGATGAGCATTCCGCAAATCTCTTCCTGCGAGAACGCGTGCGCCGATTTTTTCTTGCCCACATACAGCCGCTCGGCGTTTGGCGGCGCGAGACGAAGGAGAGCATCCGGCGCCAGGTGGTCGTACAGGATGGCATCGGCCCGCTCCAGGAGGCGGCGCCCCTTCACGGTAATCAACTCCGGATCGCCTGGCCCCGCGCCAATCAGATAGACCTTAGCCGCGGTCACCAAATCACCCTCACTACCGGGCACCCGCGTAAATTGTGGGGCAGACGCCCTCGTCTGCAGCCGGCCCCATGGCCGGCTCTTCGGGTGGGTGCGTGCTTGTCTCGCGATGCAGCAGCGGGACGAGGGCGTCCCGCGCAGACCAGGGGGTCTGCCCCACGTGGCGCACGCACTCGTGCGTGCCGCGTCGAGACTCTTCTCGACGCCTCCGCGCCCCAGGTAGGACAGACCATCGCTTTTTGTGGTCTGTCACTCCTCACCGAGACGCGCCATTCTGACACCCGACAAAACCCGATCGTCTGTCCTGCCTCCGCGCCGGCACCCTCAGTCATAAACCGCATCCAGAATCTCCCGGGCCCCGCGAGCCAGTAGATCGGCACCCAACCGGCGGCCCACTCCGTCGCCGTCGGATTCGGCACCTTCCGCTTCACCGCGGATCAGCTCACTCCCGTCGGGCGAGGCGACGACAGCCCGCAAGTGGAGACACCCGTTCTCCACCGTGGCGTGCGCGCCGATCGGCACCTGGCAACCGCCGCCCAGAGCGGCCAGCAGACCGCGCTCGGCGCTCACGGCGGCGCGCGTGGGTGGGTGGTCCAGCGGCTGGCAGGCCGCCCAACCGTCGCTGCCGGGACGCGCCTCAATCGCCAGCGCCCCCTGACCCACCGCGGAGCACATCACTTCGGCGGGCAGAATCTCCGCGATGCGGTCTCCCCATCCGAGCCGTTTCAATCCGGCGGCGGCCAGCAGAATGGCATCGTACTGCCCTTCGGCCAGCTTGCGCAGCCGCGTATCCAGATTGCCCCGCACCGATTCGATCTCGAGGTCTGGCCGCAGCTGGCGCAATTGGGCGGCGCGCCGCAGCGAGCTGGTTCCCACACGGGCGCCGGCAGGCAGATCGACCAGCCGTTTGCCCACCACCGCGTCCCGCGGATCCTCACGCTCCGGCACTGCCGCCAGCGCGAGGCCTTCGGGCAGCTCCGTGGGCAGGTCCTTCAGGCTGTGCACCGCCAGGTCGGCGCGCCCATCCAGCAGAGCTTCCTCGATTTCCTTTGTGAAAAGCCCTTTGCCCCCCACCAGGGCGAGCGGCACGTCCGTGATGCGGTCGCCGGTGGTCTTGACTACCTCGATGCGGCAGGCATGGCCCAGTGCGGCGAGCCTCGCTTCCACCCAGCGGGCCTGCCACAAAGCGAGCTGCGAACCGCGCGATGCAATGACCAGCATCCTCAATCCTGTAAGTGAAACGCTTTGCGAATGGCGGCCAC
>CAZZHN010000172.1:0-10008 GCA_964654065.1 uncultured Solibacteraceae bacterium | reverse complement strand
CTCCGGTTGTGGGATTGGTTTGAATCACGACCGACTGTTGCGGCCGGAATTGATACTCGAACGAGAACTTGAGGTTTGGGTGAATCAGAAACTGCAAGCCAGGGGTGTAACGGTTGCGCGTGGAATCGAGCGGGCCGAAGTACGGAGTCCCTGTCGAAAGCGCCAGGCCGTTGATGCGGTCAGCGCTGGAATGAACTCCGTCCCAGCGGCCAATCGCCATGAGCCAGGGAAAGATTATGTAGTCGGCCTGCGCGAAGCCGCCGTGAAACGTCGCCGGCACGCTTTGTACGAAGCCGATGGGGAGGGGCGCAGCCGCAGTAAGCGGGAGCATGATCAGGGCCCCTGATGCGTCGATCGGCAACAGATTATGATCCCGGCCGTACATGTAGAGCCCGTAGACATTGAGCCTGCGGAAATTGAAGTTGAAGTCGCCGCCAGCCCTGTAGTAGGGTTCCTGCACCTGCAGAGTCGTGTTATTCCCCTGGAGTGTGGCGCCGGCGAATTGCTGGAGAGACTTCCCGTATAGATAAAAGGATCCCAAGGCGATGAACGTATGGTCGTGCGGGCCGGTGGCCCCGGCGGCCTGAATGGCGTGCCGGCTTTCCGAGTCGCGCTCCAGGTTGAAGCGGTAGGAGAAGCGGCCGTAATAATTCTTGAAACTCGAGTCAGAGCCGAATCCGACGCCTCCGTTGGCGCCTCCGGTCGCGGAGGGCACGTAGGGGCTTGTGTTCGCCGGCTGATCGACGGCAGTGGTATTTTGATCGACCACGGCCACGGAATAATGATAGCCGCCGTATTGGTGGCCTCCGCTCAGCTCAATCCCCTTCGCCGCGTCGGCAAACGTGAACTGGTTGTTCACGTTCTGTTGCAGCGCAACCATGGAATTCATCGCGCCAATGTTGGCTTGCGAATAGATGTCGTACGGGCTCAAATTGTAGCTGCGCGCCTGCGTGAAGGGCAGGTCCAGTTCGAACTGGCCCACGCGCACGCTCAGGGAGTCCTTCGGGAGCTTCAGGAAACGTCCGGCGTCCACGAATTTCAAGTATCCATCGCCGAGACTGCCGGCGGCGTTATCCCCTCCGACGCTGATGTCGTCGTCCACCCAAAACGCGATCCCGCTGCCAAAGTTGCCGGCGGTGAAGATGCTGAAGAATCCGCTGGAGAAATCAGTGCCCGGAATGACCTGCGGGAGGTTGCCGACCGGAGTGAGCACCGCAAATTGGTTCCTGTTGGCGCCGGTGGCCTGGAAAAACGTGTTGAAGCGCAGCCCGATGGGAGGCATCCCCGGAATCGATCCCGGCCACACCGATTTCGGGAAGTTCTGCTTGAGCGCCTCGGCGCCCAGCATCACAGGCGCCACCTTCAGCACATCCTCATCGTCTTTGGGAAACTTGAATCCCGCATCCTTGAAGGCCTTGCCGAAATCGTTCAGCTTCGGAAAGTCGATGTGGCATGTCATGCACGACGTTTGGTATTGGCGCGAAAAAGCCGGGATCGCCGCTCCTCGCTCGGGCATCAGCAGATAGGCGAGAGCCAGCGCTGCTATCCCAGGCAGAGCCTTCGAAATGGAACCCAAGATTACCTCCTAGAGATACCCGGACCGTGACCGATGCCTTGAAACAGATGCCGAACCCAATCGTCGACATCATCGTTGGGCCACTATTAGCAGGCTTGTGGCCGCGATTGGATTTGCTAGCAAACACAGGCGCTTCCGGTCGCAGAGCCGTCCGGTCCTGAGGCAAGCGTGGGTGAGCACGCCCAAAGCCAATTCATAGCTGCGCGATTACACCCATTCGCGGGACGGTTACTGTTGGAATATTCATCAGTAGCTCGCGGCGGCTACCCAGCGAGGCTTCCTCGATCACTCTCCGAATCGATCGGCGCAACCTGCCACCCCGGCGACAATCGCGAACCGCTTCCGATGATAGAGTGGACCTTTCGGCTGGCCTGTTTTCCGGGCAGGATTAGGAGCGCCTTGATGGATCGCCATCGTATTGTTGTTCCCTTGCTGGGGTGCCTCTCAGCGCTATTGGGAATCGGAGCCCTTGCCCAACAGCCAAGCTCCGGCCAATATCCCAACAGCTTGCTGGCTGGTTTGTTGTGGCGCGATGTGGGCCCGATGCGCGGCGGACGCACGTTTGCTGTCGCGGGCCACGCCGACCAGCCCGACACCTTTTATTCCGGCTCTGTCGGTGGCGGCGTGTGGAAGACCGAGAACGCGGGCCGCACCTGGTTCCCGATCTCCGATGAGGGAATTCCGATCGGCTCGATCGGCGCCATTGCGGTCGCCCCTTCGAATCCCAACATCGTCTACGTAGGCACTGGCGAACCCGATATCCGCAGTCAGAACTCCTATGGAATTGGGGTGTTCAAATCCATTGACGCAGGCAGGACGTGGACCCATATCGGGCTCGAAGCCACGCGGCAGATCGGACGCATTGTCATCGACCCGAAAAACCCGAATCGGGTTTACGTGGCGGCTCTCGGCCATATCTACGATTCCAACCCCGACCGCGGCGTATACCGCTCCACCGACGGCGGCGGGACCTGGAAGAAAATCCTGTTCAAGACCGACGACCCCAACAATGTGGGAGCCATCGATGTGGCCATCAATCCCAAGAATCCGCGTGTGCTCTACGCGTCGCTATGGGCGACGCGGCGTCCGCCGTGGTCGGTGTACGCGCCGACCAATCTGGCCGGCGGCGGCCTGTACAAGTCCACCGACGGCGGCGACACCTGGAAGCAATTGACCGGCGGGCTGCCCACTGACGAGTTTGTGGGAAAGACCGGGATCGCGGTCTCACCCACCAACCCGAAACGTCTCTGGGCTGTCGTGGATGACGTCGGCACCGCTGTGCCACGCGCCATCGGAGGCGGGCGCGGCGCCCCAGCAGGTGAAGGGGAAGCGGCCAAGAGCCGCCAGGTGGGAGGAGTCTACCTCTCTGATGACGCCGGCGCGACCTGGAGGCTGGTGAACGCCGAAAGCCGACTGTGGGGCCGCGGCTGGTACTTCGAAGCTGTGACCGTGGACCCCGTGAATCCCGACCGCGCCTATGTCATGAACACTGCTACCTATATGACTACTGACGCGGGCAAGACGTTCGTTCCGGTGAAGGGCGCGCCCGGCGGCGACGATTACCACCAGATCTGGGTGAATCCGAGGGACGGCAACCGCATGGTACTCAGCAGTGACCAAGGCACAGTGATCAGCGTGGATGGTTCCAAAACATGGAGCACCTGGTACAACCAGCCTACGGCGCAGATCTATCATGTGGCCGCCGACAATCGTTTCCCGTACTGGCTATACGGCGCGCAGCAGGATAGCGGCGGGGTGGGCGTCAGCACGTGGTCGCGCGAGGGCCTGCTCACCTTCCGCGACTGGGAACCCACCTGCGAGGCCGGCGAAAGCGCTACCGTGCTGCCGGACCCCAAGGATGGAAATATCCTATACGGCAGCGGCGCCGGGCGCTGCGACCAGTTCCTGAATACTGCCGCGCTGCTGGGCGGGCAATTGCCCGCGGCCGACCCTGACGATCCCAACCGCAGGACCTGGACGCTGCCGCAAGTCTTCTCGCAGGCGGATGAGGCGCTCTATTACGCCAACCAGTTCGTGATGCGTTCGCGGGACCGCGGCCATACTTGGGAAAAAATCAGCGGCGACCTGGCGCGCGTGAACCCGGCTGTGCCCGGTACGCTGGACCCGCTTACCGCCAAGGACATCGACCAGCCGATGAAAGAGCGCTTCGGCGTAGTCTATTCCATCGGCCCATCGCCCCTCGCCGCTGCGACGATCTGGGTTGGCACCGACGATGGCCTGATCTATGTCGCCCGCGACGACGGCAAGAACTGGACTGACGTAACGCCTCCGGCCATGACGGCCTGGAGCAAGGTCTCTCAGATCGAAGCCGGCCATTTCGATACCGGGACGGCGTACGCCTCAGTCGACCGGCATCGCCTTGCCGACAACAAGCCCTACATTTATCGCACGCATGATGGCGGCAAGACGTGGCAGAACGTAGTCGCAGGCATCCCGGACGGCGCTTACGTCAACTCGGTGAAGGAGGATACCCAGGCCAAAGGGCTGCTTTACGCGGCGACGGAACTGCGAGTCTACGTCTCCTTCAATGATGGCGAGCAATGGCAATCGCTGCAGAACAACATGCCGGTCACTTCGGTTCGCGACCTCGTGGTACACGGCGATGATCTGGCGATTGCCACCCATGGCCGCGGGTTTTGGGTGCTGGATCAGATGACAGCGCTGCGGCAGATCACGGCGGAGGGCGCGCAGATCGTGTCCTCCAGCGTGCATCTTTTCAAACCCGGTGAGAGTTACGCGGTCCGGGCTGGCAGCATGAACGGCACCCCGCTGCCGCACGAGGAGCCGCAGTTGCAGAATCCGCCCTCCGGCGTTGTCGTCTATTACTGGCTCAAAAGCGCCGCCAAATACCCGCTGAAGATCGAAGTGCTGGATGGCGTCGGGGCAGTGCGCGCCTGCGCAGCCAGCGATACGCTGGTACGGCCGGTCGACACCGAAACGCTGGAGGTACAGGCGATCTGGCAACAGCCCCCGAAGCTGCCCTCCGCCGCTGCCGGAATGCATCGCCATGCCCTGGGCGGCGCTGCGGGGCGAGGTTTCGGCGGCTTCGGACGCGGCGGAGGCGCTGCCCCGGCGCGGGACGCGTGCACTTCCGCAGCAGGGGGCCGCGACAGCCAGCCCGCCAACCCTCCGGCAGGCGGACAGGGAGGCGGTCGCGGAGGACGTGGCGCTGCCCTTGGCTTGCCGCCCGGAGATTACACCGTCCGCCTCACGGTGGACGGTCAGGCTTATACCCAGCCCGCCACCATCAAACCGGATCCTCGAGGAACGCCCAAAGGCGCTAGCGACGGCGGAGGGGGCGATTAAGTTCCTCCCGGATGGCGGCGCCCACTCGGCAGTGGGACGCGCCGTTCACGCCTCCGCTTCGAATGCCAGCCGCAAGTACGACTTTGGCTGATATTCAATGCGCAGTGGTACCGGATGCGCAGCCGACTCTTCCACCCACAGCCGAAAGTCGATCTGCTTACCGCCCACGCGTTGCAACATGCCAGTCATGGCGATGACCGGGCCTGAGACAAGGCCTCGCGCGAGGAAGTGCTCACTGGCCTTCGGGTCGGCCGCGCGCCGCAGCCGCAGATGGTAAAGCCGGCCGTTGTAAATGTAGCGGCCCTCGCCTCCGTTCGGACGGTGAAGCAATTCGGCCAGCGCATCGAGGAAGGGGGGCGTGGGCACGCCATCGGGCGACAGGTCCACGGAATTCCGTGGGGCCGAGGCCAAGGCCTGGCGCGCCATCTGCTCCAGTTGTACGCGGTGGCCCAGGGAAAACGCCGCCGGCGCCGTGAAATGGGCGGTCGCCGTTTCCGTGGAGTGACTCTGGATGCGTGCGTCCACCGCCGTATACGCCACCTGGCTGGCTGTGGAGTGGAGCGCCCGGCGAGCCTCTTCGGTGCTCTCTTCCGCGGACGCGGTCATCAGTCCGAAATAAATGGCTTCGGTCATGCCGGCTTCGGCCAGCCGAATCCTCTCCTGGATGAACCCGAGACGGTTCAATCCGGCCGCGCGGTCGGGAAACGAGAATGCAGTGAATTCAAGGATCCGAGTCACACCATCCTCCCCGCTCAATTCTCGCCACGCTGCGGTGCCCGCGCCCACCCCGGCGCGCCGCACCAGCGGCACCGAAAACAAAACCACTTGCGCATCCACGCGGTACCGGCGGTCGGACCCGAGACTGCCGCGAACAGACTCGTCCCACGTCAAACCGGCCGCGCGAGCCTTCCATCGGGCAGCCGCCAGCAGTGCCACGCCGGCAAGCCACACACGCCGCGTCATAGAACCGGTCGAAAGCTCACCTGTTGGTGTTGGACGATTGGCTGTCACATTCGGTCTCCCGGTCGGTCGCCGGGTGTGGAATAGAATGCCGGCGCGAACGCCGGTAGCGATAACCGATCGAGAACGGGGGCGTGGAGTTGATCGTAGAGATTGAGCAATCCCGCGGTGACGTGTCTCCAGTTTATCGCCTTTGCGTGGCGCCCGCCGCGGACCATCGCTGAGCGGCAGGTTCGCGGAGCCAGCGCGCGGCAGGGGGCAGCCTGTCCCGGCCGCCTTCACCCAAACAAAATGGTCTTTTCGAGTACGGTGCCTTGGGCCCGCAATCGCATGCAGTGCAAGCCGGACTCAATCTCCGATCATACTTTTGGCTGATTTAGTGTTGCTGTCCAAAGTTGTACGATCTATCAACCAGTAGGTGGCTCTATGCAGAGAACGCTTCGGGAGTGTGGTCGCAAATACTCGCCTTTTGCTGGTGATGCAGATTCTGATCAGATCCTGCACTGTTGACGAGAACAACGCAGCATTTCGGACACTAGTTCGGTGTGTGGCGGTCTCGGGGCGTTCGTAGGTTCGAAAGCCATTCGGTACTTGGTGCGTTCTTGAGGTTTTAGGAGGTTCAAGTGACTGATTCAACAGAGCTTAGGCGATACTGTTCCAGTATCTTGCTGGCGGCGGCGATCTTATTCGCACCTCTCGCCAGAGCCCAAAACGCGAACACGGGCGAGATCAAGGGTTCCGTACTCGATTCGTTGGGAGCCTTCGTGCCCGGCGCGGGCGTCTCGATCAAGAATGTGCAGACCGGCGTCGTCACTCCGACAACGACGAACCAGTCCGGCTTATACGACGTTCCGTTTCTGGTACCGGGTAACTACACGATCACGTTCTCGAAGCAGGGGTTCCGTGATTTCGTGCGCGAAGGCGTCATTCTTCAGATCCAAACCGTGGAAATCAGCGCCACGCTCCAGCTCGGAACCTCTACGCAGGAAATCGTGGTGAACGCCGCACCGCCGCTCGTCGAAACGGAAACCACCGAGCAGCACGTGGACTTGACCTCCGAGGCGGTTGACGCGGCGCCGATTGTCGGCACCGACTGGCGCGGAGAGCTGACTCAGCTCATTCCCGGTGTGAATACCGGCGGAGGAGCAGGAGCAGCCGTCGGCCAGGGGGTCGGCATCAACGGTACGCAAGGATACAATATCAACTACCTATCCGACGGATCGGCCGCCACCGCGCCGCGAGATTTTAACAGCAGTAACTTCTATCCGCCGATTGACTCCATTTCTGAAATCAGCATCAACTCTGGCAACGCGCCCGCCCAGTACGGCAACGGACTCACCTCCATTAACGTGATCACCAGGAGCGGGACCAACTCCTGGCACGGGAGTGCGTATGAATTCGACCAGAACACGGATTTCAATGCCAGGGGTTTCTACAACCACACCGGTGCGAAGGCGGTGGAGCACTGGAACGAATATGGCGGCAGCGTAGGCGGGCCGATTCGGAAGAACAAGCTGTTCTTCTTCTTCAACTATCAGCGCAACCCTTCGTCTGCTCCCACTTCCGGACTCTATAGTTATCCAACCGCAGCCATGCAGGCGGGGAATTTCTACGGCGTTCCGGGATCCACGGGTTCGGCCTTTGGGTCCACCGGTAACCTGCTGGGCACGTATGATCCTGTGGCCTTGAAGCTGCAAAGCTACTTCCCCTCTGCCAGTGCACCGGGATGGGTCTCGGGATGCCCCGGTCCCACGAATCCGGGACCAGGCACCCCGCAAACCTGTCCCACCATCAACAATTTTGTGTTCAACGGTACGAGTCCGAACACGGCCACGTGGTATACGGGCAAGGTCGACTACACGATTTCCAACAGTCAAAGACTTTCATTTAGCTTCAACTATTTCCCCACTCTCTCGTCTTATGTCCCCGCGGATCCTCTGTACCCCAATGACGCGACTTCGTATTCGCAGGGGCACACGGACAATCTGACGGGACAACTTTCGGACGTCTACACGATCAGCTCGACCGTGCTGAACGAGTTTCGCATCGGCGCAAACCGTGAGCTGGATAAATACAAGCCGCCCTCACTGGACAAGAATGATCCAACGACGGTCGGACTTGAACCGGCCTATGGCACCAATTCTCCGGCCAACGTATTCCCCAAAATCACGATTGACAGCGGAGCGGGCGTTGGATGCGTCGCTCTGGGATCCGGATGCGGCGAAAACGGGAACATCGATGCCGTTCTGGGCCAGGGCGTCTACAACGTGTCCGACGTGCTCACCCTCATTCGCGGCAAGCACACGATCAAAGTCGGCGGTCAGTTCGACAAAGATTACCAGAATTACACGAGCTGGGGCGATATCAGCTCGGGTAATTTCGAATTCAACGGAGGCGTCACCGGAATCCCCTACGCCGACTTTCTCGCCGGCGACGTCTACGGTTGGTACGTCTACGATTCTGACGCGACCAGCGCTCATATGTGGAATTCGGCGGTGTTCGCGAGCGACGACATCAAGGTGTCTTCGCACCTGACGCTGAACCTGGGCCTTCGCTGGCAGATGCAGTCTGGCTGGGGCGTGAATGGCAACCTGTTCGGCAATTATGACCCCTATCTGCCCAATTCCGCGAATGGCGGGCAATACAAAGGGGCCATCCTCTTTGGCGGACAGAGCGACACGCAATATGGTGGGCCGACGAGCAACATGAACACCATCCAAAACGGCGATTACAAGGAAATTGCGCCCCGCGTCGGCGTCGCCTGGTCGCCCAGCGAGAAATGGTCCGTCCGGGCGAGCTTCGGCATGTTTGACGCGCCGCGCGACGCCGAGAACTACACTGATGGCGCCCTCGGCCTCGGCTTCAATCCCCACAACGTCGGCAACGGCGGGTACGTCAACGGGAGCTATGCCTTCAAACTGGCCGTGGGGCCGCCTGCCGGCACGGTCGTTTATCCGACACTGCAAACCCTCTCGCCGGAGATCGACAACTACAGCTCCGCGGAGTATTATCCGCGGAATATTCCGACTGACTACGTGCGGCAGCTTCTCATCAGCGTCCAGCACCAGTTTGCCGGCGGCATCCTGGTGGACGCAGGCTACGTCAACACCGCGGGCCGGAACCTGAACTTTGCAACGGATATCAACCAGGCTCCTGTTACCGAATTGGGGTGCACCGGCTATAACTGCGGGAACCCCAACCCGATTTTCAACTCGATTGCGGCTCAGAACTATAGCGGCTGGTCGAATTACAACGCGCTGCAATTGCGCTTTGAGAAGAGAATGGCCTACGGCGTGAACTTCCAGGTCAACTACACCTGGTCGAAGTCGCTCGATACGGGCACTGGCAACGGACATGGATCGGGAGTCGATATTTACCAGAACGCATACGTCCCAGGCGCGAACTATGGTCCGTCTGACTTCAACATGGCGAGTTTCCTGGTCGGCCAGGTCGTCTACGAACTGCCGTTCGGCACCGGGCGTCACTTTGCCCTGCACGGGGTGGCCGACCAGATCGCCCGCGGCTGGCGCGTCTCCACGATTTTCCAGTGGCACGGAGGCGTTCCCTTCACTCCGGTGATTCAGGGCTCGGTAGCGGAGGGTATCGACCCGGGGCTCGACTCATCCTTCAGCGCCGGCTCTACTCTGTACCCCGAGGTGATTGGCAATCCCAAGGTGTCGAATCCCACAATCAGCCACTGGTTCAACCCGGCGGCCTACGCCAACCCGGCGTATGGGACTTTTGGCGACTCAGGACGCATGACCCTGGTCGGGCCCGGTTTCTTTAATACGGACCTGAGCATCGGAAAGACCTTCCGTCTTCACTACGAAGGGATGAAGCTGGATATCAGGGGTGACATGTATAACGTGTTCAATCACGTCAACTATGCGAACCCGGACGCCAACGTCGGCTATACCAATGGCGTGCTGACCGACACCACTGCGGGCGTCATCACCGGCCCTGAAGGCGGCCAGCGCATCATCCAGTTGGGCGCTCACTTTACGTTCTGAGCAGGCCGCAGGAGCTTTACTGACCACCCCCTGCGGGGTGGGGAGGCCACCACCCATCCGCACCCCGCAGTTTTGTTTAGCCTTTTCGAAACGGCGGATTTAGTGGTTTTTTGCGCACAGCGTCGTAAGGGATTT
>CAZZHN010000171.1:0-10031 GCA_964654065.1 uncultured Solibacteraceae bacterium | reverse complement strand
TGCGCCCGGGGTTATACTCTCTGTCGGACTGGTACAAAATACCGGGCAGGTCACCTGTACCAGGTCGAACCCCCGGCCCCGCTGAGAAAGCCTCGATGTCTTCGCTATTTCTTCGCCTTTTTAGGCCTGTTCCCCGCCTGTTAGCAGGCGCTTTAAACTATCGGACATCAATGCCCCCCTCGGGGCCAGGTTTTCAGTGCGTCCCCTGAGAGCCGGTAGTTTGTCCACTCATCCACCGGCTTGGCGCCGAGCTTCCGATAGAACCCTATGGCCGGCTGGTTCCAGTTGAGCACCTGCCACTCCAGCCTGCCGCAGCTGCGTTCGACGGCAATTTCCGCGAACCGTTTGAGCAGCGCCAGTCCAATTCCTTTGCCGCGCTGTTGGGGCTTAACATACAGGTCCTCCAAGTACAGCCCGGACTCGGCCAGAAACGTGGAGTAGGTCGCGAAGAACACGGCAAACCCGGCGCATTCGTTATTCCAATACGCCAGCAGCACTTCTGCCGCGGGCCTGGCGCCGAACAACGACTCGCGCAGCCGTTCTTCGGTCGCAGTCACGATATGAGCCAGCTTCTCGTATTCCGCGAGCCCGTGAATCAGTTCCAGTATCAGAGGCAGCTCCAGCTCAGTGGCTGGAGTGACGCGAATCGCCGACATGGTCTTAGTTTATGTGGGAAGTGAGGGCCAAAAGGAAAGCCATCCCGGATTAAGCTGAAGATTCCGGGGTCACCCAATGAACATGTTCCGCATCGCGCTCGCCAACCTCCGTTTCCCCGCCAGTCCTGAGGAGTCCGTGGTGCTGGCCGAACAGGCTATCGCGCAAGCGTCGCTCCAGCGCGCCCGCCTCATCTGCTTTCCGGAATGTTTCGTACCCGGCTACCGCGGAATGGGGAAGGCCGTGCCGCCGCCCGATCCTGGGTTTCTGGAACGCGCCTGGTCCGCCGTTGCTGCCGCCGCTGCGAAGGCAAATCTCGCCGTTGTCCTCGGCACCGAACGCGTCGTCGATGGTACCCTGCTGATCGCTGCCCTGGTCATCAATCCGGATGGAACCATCGCCGGTTTCCAGGACAAGGTTCAGCTCGACCCTTCCGAGGAGGGTATTTACGCTCACGGTTCCGGGAGGCGCGTGTTCCAAACCGGTCCGCTGACGCTTGGCGTCGCGATCTGCCACGAGGGCTGGCGCTATCCGGAAACGGTTCGCTGGGCGGCCCGGGCCGGAGCACACATCGTATTCCATCCCCATTTCCACGAAGCCGAGCCCGGCAGTTACCGGCCCTCGACTTTCGCCGATCCGGCGAATTCATTCCATGAGAAGGCGGCCCTGTGCCGCGCCGCCGAGAACACCTGCTATTTCGTTACGGTGAACTGTGCCAGCGCGGGGTCGCCGACCACCTCGGCGGTGGTGCGGCCCGACGGGACGCTGCTCGACTACCAGCCGTATGGCAAGGAAGGATTGCTGATCGCCGACATCGACATCGACGCCGCAACGGGCCTTCTGGCGGCGCGCTACAGGCCAATTCAAGGTTGACAATTCCCCGACACCGCCTTAACGGGACTGAGCGACTGCCGGGCCGCCTTAGGCTAAATACGCGAAGCGCGCGGGCACACTGGTTGCCCGCGCGCTGGTCGATTCCGTCAGTCAGCGATTTGATCAGTAACCCGAGTAGACGTTCGGATAGCACGGAGCCGGCTGCCAATAGCCGTATCCGTCATAGTAGCCACAACCGGCGCCCGAAGCGTAGCCCCATCCGAACGGGATGCCAATTCCGACGCCGAAGTACGGCCGAGCCCAGAAGCTTCCACCGTAGTAATAGCCTTGACCAGGGTAGAACCTGCCAGGGTAGAAAGCGCCTCCACGACCGTAGTACGCGCCGCCGGAGTAACTGCGGCCCGCGTAGGGGGCGGCATAGCTGCGCCCGCCGGAATAACTGCGGCCCGCGTAGGGAGCGGTATAGCTGCGCCCAGCGGAGGATTGGCCGTGGCCCGAGTAGGACGGAGCAGCGTAACTGCGTCCGCCGCCTGAGGACGAGCGGCCGGCAAAACCGCCGCCGGAGTGCCCGCCGCCGTGCTGAGCCAGCGCGGCCGTGGGGCCGAGCAACATCAGCGCCGCGCCAAGGGCAAGCGCCGGCATCGCGAGCTTCGAAGACGCTATCTGCATTGTCCGATTCATATCAACCTCCAATTACTTCCGACTCTGTGATATGCAAGTGACGCGCCAATTCTAAGTGGCGGGAAATAGGTTACTTATGGCATTGTGAGCGTCGAACGCCTGGCTGAGGACCACCGCTTAGGTGCTCCTCAACCATGCCCCGCTAAAGTTGTTGGCGGGTTCCGGCGGGATCAAGCGACGCGCAGGACGAGGCAGGTGATGTCGTCGTACTGGGGGACGGCGGCGGCAAACCGGTTGACAGATTCGAAGATGCGTCTCAGACTGGCCGCAGCACCGGTGCTGCCAAGCGCCGCGACCTCTCGCGCCAGGCGATCGTCGCCGTACTCGGCGCCCGATGCGTCAAGGGCTTCGTTGACACCGTCGGTGTAAATAAACAAGCCGTCTCCGGAACGAAGTTCGGTGCGCCCACTCTCATATCGTGCCCCAGGGAAGGCTCCCAGCGGAATTCCGCCTTCCTTCAGATACTCGAGCGCGCCGCCAGTTCGGAACAGGACGGGAGGGTTCTGGCCGGCGTTCACCCAAGTCAGGGCACGCGTCGCCGTGTCCAGTTCCGCGATGAACGCAGTGATCAAGTGCCGTCCGCCGCCGCTCCGCTCGCACATGGAGCGATTGAGCCTGGCAGCCAGTTCGCAGAGCGGCACTGGGTCGGTGGCGAGGGTATGGAAGCCGGCTTGCACCGCGGCCATGAGAAGTCCCGCCGGAATCCCTTTACCGGCGACGTCGGCGACAATGAGCAGCAGCCGGGAATCGTCTGGTTTGGACCGCAGGAACGCGTCATAGTAATCGCCGGCGACGGTATTGGCGGGCTGCGTGGCGAATGCGATATCGAGACCAGGCAGCGCAGGAGGCTTCTCGGGGAGGAGCATGCGCTGGATATCGCGCGCGATCTCCAGGTCGCGTTTCAGGCCGACTCGATCGGCCAACTCGAGCACCAGCACCACGATCAGGATAAGAGCCGACGGTGTTGAATTGATTGTAATGTGCAGCTGGGAGCCGGCCGAGAACTCAGATGACGGAAGCACCAACAGAACCAGCGCGAACAGCAGCAGCACGCGCCGCACGGGCGTGAGGCGTTCATACATGGCGCCCGCAACCGCGGCCACAACCCTGCGCTTGCCCTTTCGCGCAGTCCATTCCTCGCGCAGGTTGCGCCCGGTCTCCGCCGAGTAAAGAGTGAGGCCGCTGCGAGTTTCCCGCTGGAATTGGGCCCAGAGCTGTCTGGCGTTGAGGCCTTCGCTGGTGCGTCGCCAGAAAGAGCGGAGTCCGGCCATGCCGAAGCGAGATTTCGTTTTAGCCATACATGGTTGAGATCAGTGTACACCCGGAAAAACGCCGGCGACCCTGTAAGAACACGGGCAAGCATGCCCCACCGCGCCCTATACCAGATAGTAGAGCGAGCCGTCCCCGTCGCCCTCGCAGTTGCGGCGCTCGGCGCAATGAACGCAGGTGGTGTCTTTCACCAGTTCGAAAGCGTGGCGCACAGCCTTCAGGGTCGCCGAATACAGCTTCTGTTCTTCCAGAAAAACCGAACTCTCGGGCAGCCATGCCCCGAAGCCGGCGCTCGTCATCGCGTGGGCCATTTCGGCGCGAACGCCGCACAGCAGCACGGTGCGGCCCTCGTGCTGCATATCATGCAGGAACCGCTCCAGGCGTTCGATAAAGACCATGTCCGGGTTGCGCGAGCGTTTGACGCGCAGGATCACGCACGGGACGTTCTCACTGCTGGCGCGCTTCCGCAGCCAGTCGAAGCAGCGGTCGATCTCCGAGCCGGCCCCGAAGAATACTTCTCCCTCCAGGTCGTAGAGGATGATGGCGCTGCAGATGGGGTCCTCGGCCGCACGCTCACGCACCACACGCTCCTTGGTGACCACCAGTTCGGTGCCCCGCAGCCGGGCGGCGCGCGGCACGAACAGCAGGATGGAGAGTGCCACGCCGATGAATATGGCGGTTTCGACGCCGATGAAGATCGCCGAAAAGGCGGTGGCCATCACCAGGATGGCGTCGTACCGCGAAGCCCGGACGGCATACCGCAGGCGATGCCAATCCACCAGCCGTACGGCGGTGATGATCAATAACCCGGCCAGCGCAGCCTTGGGGACAAAGCGCGCCAGCGGCGCCATCAAAAGTACCACCACGGCTACGGTCGCGGCGGCGACGACTCCCGAGAAACGGCTCACAGCGCCCGATTGATGGTTGATGGCCGACCGCGTCAAAGATCCGGAGCCGGGCAGCGACTGGAAGAATCCGCCAGCCAGGTTGGCTAGGCCCTCGGCCATGCATTGCCGGTTGTAGTCGAGCACCTGGCGCGTGTCGATGGCGATGGATTTGGCGATGGCCAGCGCTTCCACCAGTCCGAGGAGGGCGATCGCCAGGCTACCGGTCGCCATCTGCCGCACCCACCAGAACTGGATCTGCGGAATATGCGGCCGCGGCAGTGACGCAGGCACAGCGCCCACCACCGGCATCAGTGTTTTGCCGCCGGCCGCCGGGACGCTCCAGCCGAAATGCGCCGCCAACCACGCCATCACGATCAGCGCCAGCAGCATGTCCAACTGCGGCAGATGATAACGGCGCACCACTTTGCGCAGCGCGACCGCCAGCACGATGACCCCCACGCCGATGACCACAGCGTATTGGCTGGGAGTGCCCCCACGAGAGACGGTCAGCCAGAACCGCAGCAGCACATGCTGGTCGCCCGTGCCACGCTCTTTGATTCCCAGCAGGTTGCCCACCTGGCCCAGCGCCACCAGGAAACCGGCTCCGGCCATGAAGCCGATCACCACAGATTCGGAGATGTAGCGCGTCAGATCGCCCAGCTTGAAGACCGCGATCAGGATCTGGATCACACCCACCATTACGCCGAGCAGGAACATAGCCTGATAGGCGTCGAATCGGGCTTCCGGGTCCAGGAACGCGAGTGCGCTGAATACCACCAGCGAGATGGCGTTGGTCGGGCCGTTGATCAATTGCGACGACGAGCCAAAGATCGAGGCCACCGCCGTCACCACGATGGCCGAATACAGGCCAAAGCGCGGATCGACACCTGCAATCAGCGCGTAAGCCATACCCTGGGGCAGGGAAATGGCGGCCACGGTAGCGCCGGCGATCAGGTCTTTGCGCGCCTTGCTCCAGGAATAGTCCCAAATCACGGCTTGGCCTTCGGTTTGTACACGCCATCGAAGATGCCGTTTTCGGCGAAGAACTTCTGCTCCGCGTCGTCCCAGTCGCGGGCGAGAATGGTCACCGGGAAAAGGTCGATCTTCGGCAGCGTTTTCTCGTGTCTCTCGAGCACCTGAGGATTCACAGGACGGTAGCCAAATCCGGCGAGGATTTCCTGCGCCTGATCCGTAAAGAGGAACTCGAGATAGGCTTGGGCGTCGGCAGCCTCCCCGTCGCGCGATACGTTGGCATCCACCCAGGCCACACTAGGCTCAGCCCGGATACTGACCGGCGGGTAGACCAGTTCCAGTTCACCCTGGGACTCAGCTACTTCCCGCTGCGCTTCATTCTCCCAGGTCAAATGCACGTCGCCCTGCTTCTCGCCGGTGAAGGTGTTGGAGGCGCCGCGGGCGCCCGTGTCGAGTACGACAACGTGTTCGTAGAGCCGCCGCAGGTAGTCCCGCGCCGCTTTTTCGCTGCCGCCACGGTAAATCACCGAGCCCCAGGCGGCCAGTGCTGCCAGCTTTCCGTTGCCGGACGTTTTCGGATTCGGCGTGATCACGCTCACGTCCGGCCCCACCAGGTCCGGCCAGTCGCGGATATGGCGCGGATTGCCCTGCCGCACCACAAACACAATCGTCGAACTCCAGGGTTGGGAATCGTGCGGCAGCCGCTTCTGCCAGCCGTCGGCAATCAGCCCCTGCTTGCGGAGCGCATCCACATCGGAAAACAGCGCCAGTGTGACAACGTCGGCCCGGAGACCTTCGAACACCGCTCGTGCCTGTCGCGCCGAGCCGCCGTGCGATTGCTGAATGATGAGCCTGCGGCCGGTCTGGCGCGCGTATTTCGCCGTGAATTGCCGGTTTAGCTCGGCAAACACCTCGCGCGTCGGATCATAAGAAACGTTGAGTAGATGAGTCGACTTACCCGTGCCTGAATTGGCGGTCACCACCAGCGTCACAGCCACCGCCACGGCCACCAGGGCGAACGCGTTGAGCCATCGAGTCCTCATGGCGATAGAACGACAATACCACGACCGGAGGAATAAAGGCTATTATAATGATCGACTTAATGCGGGTCCAGGGTACTGGCACCAGGGGGACCTGACGGCGGGCAAGGCCGACTGAACCCGGTTAAAGCGGAGGGCGCCGGCCACCGATAAGGAGTGCATGCAGGATCGGCGCCGGGAAGCAAGGATGATGTGCGCAGATATGGTCGAGGTCCGCTGGCAGGATGCAGAAAATCAGACCCAGCGGGCCCTGGCGCTGCTTGAGGACATTGCTCCATTCGGGGCGTGCCTGCAATTGGAAATGGCTCTGCCCCCGGGTGTTGAGGTTCACTGGCATTCTCCCGGCCAGAGCTTTGCCGGTATTGTGCGTTACTGCCATTACTGCGAAATCGGCTTCTTCGCCGGGATCGAGTTCTCGGACGCCTGCCGGTGGTCGAGAAAGGCGTTTCAGCCGCAGCATCTGTTAGATGTGAGAGGACTGGTGGCAAGGACAAGAGAATAGGCGTCTCAGGGCCTGACGAGTCGCGCCCGGCTTACCTAGAACCGGCGACGCCGGAACTTTGCCAGGGTGATTCGCGTACCATTGAACTTGAATGGCCTCACCTTCGCCGGCCGGACCTGAAGCACTCCCGTTGCGAATCGACTCCGTCGTGAAGCGCTTCGGTGAGGTTACCGCCGTCGCCGGGATCTCGCTGGAAGTCCAGGATCGCGCCTGCCTCGGCCTGCTTGGACCGAACGGAGCGGGCAAATCCACGCTGATCCGCAGCATTGTCGGGCGCGTCCGGCCCGATTCCGGCAGTGTTCGGGTATTCGGGCGTCCGGCCGACACTCTGGCGGCGCGGAAGGACCTTGGTTGGGTGCCGCAGGAACTCGCCCTGTACCCGCTCCTCACCGGCCGCGAGAACCTGGACGCATTCGGCCGCTACCAGGGGCTGCGTGGCAAGCCCCTGCGCGATGCCATCCAGTGGTGCCTGGAGTGGGGCGCTCTCGCCGACCGGGCCGATTCCCCCGTCAAGACTTTGTCCGGCGGCATGCGCCGGCGCCTCAACATGACGGCCGGGCTGATTCATCGGCCGCGCATCGTGCTCCTCGATGAGCCGACCGTCGGCGTCGATCCGCAATCGCGCAACCGTATTTTCGAAATGGTGGAAGCACTCCGTGGCGAAGGCACCACCGTCATCTACACCACGCACTATATGGAAGAGGCCGAACGCCTGTGCGATCGCATCGCGATCGTCGATCATGGCCAGGTGATTGCCCTGGGGTCCAAGGACGAGTTGGTGGCGGAGTCCTTTGGCACCCGCAGCGATGTTCTCATGCGCCTCGATTCCGGGGCCGGCGACGCAGCGGGTTGGGCAGCCTCGCGCGGCGGAACGCTGCAGGACGGCGTAGCGCATTTCCCGGTCGACCGGCCCGCCGACATCGCGTCGCTGCTGGAAGCGGCAGCTCGCGACGGCTTGAACGTCATCGACCTGGTGCTGCGCAGGCCCAATCTCGAATCCGTTTTCCTGAAGCTCACGGGAAGGGACCTCCGCCAATGATTGCCGCTATCGTCCGCAATGGCTTCCGCGCGCTCCGCCGCGATCGCGGCGCCCTCATTCTGTCCTTCATCCTGCCGATCGCCTTCTTCAGCATCTTCGCCGTGATTTTCAGCGGCATGAGCGGCAATTCCACGCCGCGCGTCAACGTTCTGGTAGTGGACGAAGATCACAGCGAAGCTTCCGGGCGCCTGGTCCAGGGCCTGCGCCAGGAGGGCGCGCTGGTTGCCACCATCCGCCCCGAAACCAAAGCGGGCGAGCCGACGCCACCCGATTATACGGCTGTAACTGCTGAAGCGGCGGTTAAGAGCGGCACGGCTCCCGTGGCACTCATCATTCCAGCTGGGTTTAGCGCCAATCCCATCTCGTTCGCGCCGGCGGCGAGCCGCAAGGCGATCCGAATCTTACACGACAGTTCCAATCCGGTGGCCGGCCAGCTGGTCGCCGGCCTGCTCCAAAAAGTTGTGATGACATCCATGCCCGACTCGATGGCGGACCTGGGCATGAAGTACTTCGCTCAGGCCAGCGGCGGCCTAACGCCCCAGCAGCGACAGAGCGTCGAATCGAGCCTTTCGCAAATGCGCGCCTACACCGCACGGCGCGATCTGCAAAACAAAACGCCCGCCGGCGACGGAAGCAACAACGCCGGGGGGCTGGTGGCGGTAGAGATGCATGACGTCGTGGGCGAAAACAAGCGTAGCCCCATGGTCGCGTTTTACGCGGCGGGAATCGGCGTCATGTTCCTGCTGTTCACAGCCAGCGCCGCCGGGGGCACCCTGCTGGACGAAGCCGAGAGCGGCGCGCTCGACCGCATCCTGAGCGCACGCGTGAGCATGACCACCCTGCTCGCCGGCAAGATGGCCTATAGCATGGTGCTCGCCTGCTCTCAGCTTGCTTTGATGTTCCTATGGGGCGCGTTGGTCTTCCATCTCGACTTGTTTACGCACCTGCCAGGCTTCATCGTGATGACCGTGGCCACTTCGTTCGCCGTGGCATCGTTCGGCATGCTGCTGGCCAGCGTCTCTCATACTCGCGCGCAGCAGGCCGCCGTTGCCACCTTGATCATCCTGACGATGTCGGCGATTGGCGGTAGCATGTTCCCACGGTTCCTCATGCCCGAAGCCATGAAGAAGGTGGGGCTGCTGACTTTCAATGCCTGGGCCATCGACGGCTACACCAAAGTGTTCTGGCGTGACGAGCCTGTGTCGCACCTGGCGCCGCAGGTGGCCGTGCTGCTTGGCTCCGGCGTGGTTCTTTTTCTAATCGCCCGCCGCTTCGCGCGCCGCTGGGAATCTGTGTAAGCCGGGACCACCCGGGCCGCCGCTCCATTTCCTTCGTGTATCATGTACTGAACGCGAGGCAGCGCCGTGACGCACCTTATTTCGCGACCGCGACAACGGAGCAATTCCAGCATGCATCAGGCAGAGACACAAGAAACGCCGACGCGCCGCTCTGCGCTCCTGCTGGCGGCGTTGGCGCCGCAATTACTCGCTCAAAAGGGAGGGAGGCCCATGGGACGGCCAGTTGTTCATTTTGAGATCGGATGCCGCGACCGCGACAAGACGGGCGATTTCTATTCGAAGCTTTTCGGTTGGCAGATCACGCCCGCCGGCCCCGCGTCGAACATCCAGACCGGGAGCCCGCAGGGCATCTCGGGTCACATCACCTCGCTCGGCCACGAGCCGGAGCATTACACCATGTTTTACGTGGACGTCGAGGATGTACAGGCTGCGCTCGACAAGGCTGTCGAACTGGGCGGCAAGAAAGTCGTCGGGCCGATCGCGATTCCGGCCGGTACGTTCGCGTGGTTCACGGATCCGGACGGGAACACGATCGGGCTGTTAAAGCCGGCGACGGCCTAGGGCGCGGTCTTGGCCGGCGGCTTGCGCTGAGGTTCGGCCACGGACCACCCGATCACCGGCGAGAGGGCCAGGTCCGACGGGTCCTGCTGCACCGCCAAAAAGCCGGCAACGAGGTCCAGCACAAATTTCGAGCCATCTTGGAACTTAACCATAACCGGCACACTGGAGAGGCCGGAAGGGAAGCCAGCGGGGTTGATGCCTCTGCCCAAGAGGGTGAGACTGTTCGTTCTGATGCCCTTTGCGACGGGAATCGCCCACTCGACGCGAGGCTATGCCAGGACGTGATTGAAGCGG
>CAZZHN010000170.1:0-10037 GCA_964654065.1 uncultured Solibacteraceae bacterium | reverse complement strand
GCATTGGGCATCGGGGACGGCCGCACATTGTCCGTCGCCAAAGACATGCCGAGGAGGTCGCCGGTGAGCATGATGATCACCATCAACATGGGAGTCAGAATCGCGTGCCCGGTCATCACCAGACCCGCCCCCAGGAAGAGCACCTGTACAGTTTTCTTGGTAACCGAGTTGAGCGCATAAGTTAGGATGCGCTGGAACGTCACTCGGCCTTCTTTTACCGAGGCGACGATACCGGCCAGCCCTGGCTTGGTGAGCACGAGGCCGGCTGCCGACTTGGCGACGTCAGTCGCCGTGGATACCGCGATGCCCATCTGCGCCTGGCGCAGCGCCGGCGCGTCGTTGGCGCCGTCGCCGCACATGCCAACCGTATGGCCGCTTTTCTGGAACGCCTGAACGAGGTCGTATTTTCCCTCCGGAAGAACACCTGCGAAGACAGCGAAATCTTCCGGGCGGACGCCGCCGGGGATCGGTCCGGCTGGACAGATGGCTCCGGTGAGACCCACCGCGCGAGCCACGATAGCAGCCGTTGCCGGAGCATCGCCGGTCACCATTACGGTCCGGACGCCCAGCGCATGCAACTCCGTAATCAGCGCCGCCGAATCGGCTCGAGGCGGGTCGCTGAGAGCGATCAGCCCGGCGAGCTTCATTGCTTTCGGCGGCCCCACCGCCACGGCCAGCACCCGGAGGCCCTTGGCCTCAAGCTCGCTCGCCGTCGTCGATGCATCTGGATCTCGTTGCGTCAGGCCGGCAACGGCGCTAAAGGCCCCCTTGACCGCGCGTATCGGGGCTCCGCCTGCATCGGCGGCAGTTGCCTCCGACATCTTCGTCCCGGGATCGAAGGGGAGGAACTTGACCAGTCGCGGCAGATCGGATGCCGTCTTCTGAGCGGCGGCGGTCCGGATGGCGGCATCCACCGGATCCTGCCCTCCGTCCGAACTCGCCAGGGCAGCCAGCCCCAGCAGGTGCGGCTCGTCGAAGCCGGGCATGGCATGGACCGCGGTCACCGTCAATGCGTTTTGCGTCAGCGTGCCCGTTTTGTCGGCACATAGCACGTCGATACTGGCGGCTTCATCCACGGCGGAGAGCCGCGTCGGAAGGACGTCCAGCTTCGCCAATGCCCGCGCGCCCAGTGCGGCCGCAAGCGTAAACGTGGCTGGTAGCGCGACAGGGATCGACGCCAGAACAGCCGTCAGCACCAGAGCAATAATCTCGCCAACCGGCAGCTTCAGGGTATGGGCATAGCCGACCAGGAAGACGATAACGGCGCCATTGAAAATGGCGAGATTGCGCACCACGCGCAGGACAGCCTTTTGCTGAGAACTCTCGGCGTGGGCGGTGCGGACCAGTTCCGCGGTGCGTCCAAACTTTGTGCGAGCTCCGGTCGCCGTGACCTCCGCGACTGCCTCGCCGCGCCGAACCAGAGCTCCCGCATAGGTTTCAAAGCCCGCCCCGGCTTCGATCGGAACAGACTCGCCCGTGAGCATGGACTGGTCGAGCAGCACGGATCCATCAGTCAGACGCACGTCGGCGGGAACCACGGCGCCGAGCGATAACTTCACGATGTCTCCAGGCACGAGTCCGGTGGCGGGCACGGTCGCCCAAGCATTGTCGCGGCGAACCGAGGCATTCAGCGCGAGCCGCGACTTCAGCGCGGCAAGAGTCGCCTGAGCGTGCCCCTCCTGGAGGAACCCCAGCGCGGCGTTGAAGGCTAGCAGAACCGCAATGATCGCGGCCTCCACATATTTGCCGAGCACCACTTCGAGTACAATCGCAGCCTCCAGCATCCACGGAACCGGCGCCCAGAACTTGGTCAGCGCCCTGCGTAATGGATGCAGAGTTGTGTCGGGCACGGCGTTGGGGCCGAACTTCTCAAGCCGCTGGCGGGCCTGCTCGCCCGTGAGGCCGGTCGAGGTCGGTACGTGCTGAGCGGTGGCCATAATTCAATCAGCAGTCGGCAGCAGGAACACGGCGGTCGTCACCTGGCCCCGTCGCGGTCCCTCACCGGGACCAGAAACCTGCGAATGGAGCTCCTTGCCGCGTCATGAGCCTTCTCCGTTGGAGCGGCTGGCCAATTCCACGGGGGCCGGCCAACAGTGTCCTTGTTGTACCAGCAGTCCCTGTGTGGAGTCGGGCCCCCAAGTGCCGGCAGCGTAATTCGGAAAATCGTTGGGAGGGCTCGCACCCCACACATCGAGCACAGGCATCAAGAGGCGCCAAGCCGCCTCCACCTGGTCGTCTCGCATGAACAATGTGGCATCATTGCCAATCACATCCGCCAGCAACGTCACATACGCCTCCGGCGATGGTGTGTCAAAGCTTTCGCGGTAGCTGAACCGCATGTCCACCGGCTGCAGTACCATCTTCGGCCCAGGGTGTTTCGCCTGAAAGCTCAGCACGATGCCCTCGTCGGGCTGGATCGAGATGATCAGGCGCGACGGTTTCCAGTCACGGGTCGCCTCGTTGGGGAACGCCTGATGCGGAACCGCACGGAACTGGATGGCGATTTCCGAGGCCTGGCGGAGGAGGCGTTTGCCGGTGCGAAGATAGAAGGGCACATCCTGCCAGCGCCAGTTGTCAACGAAAAGCCGCAGCGCTGCAAACGTCTCCGTCGATGAGTGGGGCGATACGCCGTCTTCTTCCCGATAAGCGCATACCTTCTTGCCGCCGACCCAGCCTTTGCCATATTGGCCCCGAACCGCGCAGCGATTCACCTCGTCAGGCGGAATGGGCCGCGCCGCGTGCAGCACGTCCACTTTTTTATTGCGAATCTCGTCGGCATCGAAGGAGACCATCGGTTCCATGGCTACCAGGCAGAGCAATTGCAACAAGTGATTCTGCACCATGTCGCGCAGTGCGCCGGCACCATCGTAATAACCGCCGCGATGTTCCACGCCCACCTCTTCGGCGGCCGTGATGGTTACATAGTCCACGTAGCGCCGGTCCCAGATCGGTTCGAACAGCGGATTGGCAAAACGGAATGCCAGGATATTCTGTACCGTCTCTTTGCCCAGGTAATGGTCGATGCGGAAGATCTGGGATTCCTGAAAATCGTTGGCCAGTGCACGGTTCAGGGCCTGCGCCGACTCCAGGTTGTACCCGATCGGTTTCTCGATGACGATTCGCGACCGTTCCCGGTCGGCCGCGAGGCCCGCATAGTTGATCAGCCGCGGTATTTCACCAAACAAAGACGGCGGTGTCGCCATGTAGAAAATGCGCTGGCCTTTAGCGCCCCATTCCTTTTCCAGACTTGCGCACTGATGGCCGAGTTCCGTATAGGTCGCGTTCGCTTTGAAGTCGCCCTGCAAATAAAAGATGTGCTGCGAAAACTCCTTCCATTCTTTGGCCGCGGTCTTCGCGCTGCGAGCGAACTTTCTGACTCCCTCATGCAGACGCTTGCGCAGCGCGTCTCTGCCGATGTCGACGCGATCCACCGCGATAATCGCGAAATGCGCTGGAATGCTATGGCTTTGAGAAAGGTCAAAAAGGGCGGGCATGAGTTTCCGCCACGTCAGGTCGCCGGCTCCGCCGAAGATCACGAATATGTTTGGTTCGAGCTGGTCGTTGGTTTTCATCGCGCTCAAGTCTTCGTCCAGTCCGTGTGGAAAGTACCCTTGACGTCGATACGCTCGTAGCTATGCGCTCCGAAGAAGTCGCGTTGGGCCTGGATCAGGTTCGCCGGCAGCCAGGCACTCCGGTAGCCGTCCAGGTAGCCCAGGGCGGTCATGAAACACGGGGCGGGCAAGCCCATTTCGATTGCCGCGCAGACAACGCGGCGCAAATCCCCCTGGTTGGCGATTACCTTTTTTGACAATTCGGGCGCCAGTAGAAGATTCGCCAATCCCGGCTGGTTGCGGTATGCCATCCGGATGTCCTCCAGCAGTGCGGCGCGGATGATGCAGCCGCCTCGCCAGATTCGCGCTACGGCTTCGAGCTCCAGGGCATACCCATACTTGTCCGAAGCCGCCGCCAGAACAGCCATGCCCTGAGCGTAGGCGATGATCATCGCGGCATGGAGCGCGTGGCCCAGTTGATCGAGGAAGACCTTGCGGTCGCCGGCAAATGGCGGGATGGGCCGCTGGAAGATCTCGCCGGCTGTCCTACGCTGTTCTTCCAGCACAGACAAATCCCGCATCGCGACTGCGAGATCGATTGTGGGGATAGGCACTTGCAATTCCATCGCGCTCTGCGAGGTCCACATACCGGTGCCATTTTGTTGGCCCACATCCAGGATTTCGTCGATCAACCGTTTGCCGGTAACTTCATCGACCTTGCTGAAGATGCGGGCGGTGATCTCGACCAGATAGCCGTTGAGTTCGCCTTGATTCCAGGCGTCGAACTGGTCGCGCAGCTCATCGTCGCTCAAACCAGCGCCGCGCTTCATCAGGTCGTATGCTTCCGCCAGGACTTGCATCAGCGCGTACTCGATGCCGTTATGGACCGTCTTCACGAAATGCCCTGCCGATCCAGGGCCCAGGTACGTCACGCACGGCTCTCCGTCGATTTTGGCGGCGACCGCCTCGAGCACCGACCAAACCCGCTCGTACGCGTCCTTCGGCCCGCCGGGCATGATGCTCGGGCCGTGGCGTGCGCCTTCCTCCCCGCCCGAGATCCCCACACCGAGGTACTGGAGACCCTTCGCCCCCAAGTTCCGAGCACGCAGATTCGTGTCTTTGAAGTAGGAGTTGCCGGCGTCGATGATCAGATCACCCTTCTCGAGGCACGGCAACAGGTCGGCGATCACGGAATCCACTGGCGGTCCAGCCGGCACCAAAAGCATCACCGCGCGGGGTTGGCGGAGGAGAAGAGCAAATTCCTGAATACTCTCTGCGCCGCGAACATCACCTACCTTGGTTTCCTGGCGCATGGCCTCGACCTTGGCCTGGTCTTTGTCATAACCTGCCACCGCATAGCCGTGGTCGGCCATATTCAGCACCAGGTTGCGCCCCATAACGCCCAGGCCAACCATACCGATTGTGTATTGCCCCTGTGCTTGCTTGTCGGTCATAGTTCCGCCTTCAGAGCTGTTCGCGGATCGATCGCAATTCTCGACGGCGCTTCGCCGTGGTCTTTGGATACGCCAGCTTCAGTTCCTGCAGGGTATCCAGGACTATTTGAGAAACGATCAAGCGTGTATTTTCCTTGTTGTCCGCAGGAACGATATACCAAGGCGCGTGACGGGTGCTTGTCGCGTTCAGACAATCCTCATAGGCCGTCATGTAGTCCTTCCAATACTTTCTTTCATGAACGTCCGCCAGGCTGAATTTCCAGTTCTTCTCCGGCTCATCGATGCGCGCCAGAAATCGCTTTCGCTGCTCCTCCTTCGAAAGGTGGAGAAATACTTTGATGGTCCGCGTGCCGTTGCGATAAAGGTGGCTCTCCAGGTCCACGATGGACCGGTATCGATCTTTCCAGAGGGACTTCTCGTCGCGCATTTCGTCTGAAAGTCCCTGGCTGCGAAGAATCTCCGGATGCACGCGAACGATCAGTACCTCCTCGTAGTAGGAACGATTGAAGATGCCGATCTGCCCGCGTTCGGGAAGGCGGAAGGTGGTGCGCCAGAGAAAATCGTGTTCCAACTCCTCGGCGCTCGGCTGTTTGAAGCTGGAGACCTGGCAGCCTTGCGGATTCACTCCGGACATGACGTGCCGGATGGCGCCATCCTTGCCGGCCGCGTCCATTGCCTGAAGAATCACCAGCAAGGCATAGCGGTTAGACGCGTAGAATAGCCCCTGCAGCGCGCTCAACTTCTGAACGTGCTCTACCAGGAGTTCTCGATAGTGCTTCTTGGACTCATAGAAAGGCTTGACGGTGGTCGGCCACTTTCTGAGTTCGACCTTTTCTCCGGGCTGAACTCGGAAATCCTTTGAATGAATTGTCATTTTCATCCCTTCGGTGTCATGGGTTGCAGCTCACCAACCTTTTCAACGGCCAGGTGGTCGGAGGCTCCTCCGGACGGCAGGTACTCCGGCACATCCAGGCGTGCCACGCCGATCCGGCTGTCGGCCATCCCATAATAGACGTCGAAGCGGTCCGGTGAACCGAGATCGTCGCGGCGGTCGATTCCGGTTGGAAACACCACGTCCGTTACGGCGCCGTCGCGTTCCTGCGGCAGCGTAGGCGTTAACACGGGCTCGGAGGAGCGATAGCGGATCACGCACGGGTGTTCCCGGGATAGCAGCATCACACCGGCGGAGTAGCACAACCCATGTCCTCCGTATCGCGGTTCGCCCGTTTCGCTCACGCCATGATAGATCACCAGCCACCCGTGCCGGGTGAGAATGGGCGGAGTGCCGCCGCCGATTTTAAGCCGTTCCCATGGCGACACAGGCGTTGCCAGCCGGTGATGACAGGCAAAGGGGCCGAGGCGATCCGGTTCACGACCGTTCAGTGCCATCCGACAATAGGAGATCCAGATGCTTTCACGGTCGAGATCGACCTCACGTGTCGCTGGATGACACGCGGTTTCCTCGGGACGCGTGCCGGGAAAGAGGGGGCGGTGCAGAATGGCCAGTTCCAGATGCCCGGACGGATTGGGAATCGCGACGGGGAAAAGCCCACCGTCTTTGTCGTCGACGTCCGCAATCTCGACCCCGTGGTACCGGCCAAAGGTCGCCAGACCTAAACGCCGCCAGTGAAAAAGATCCTCCGATATTGCCAGGGCGATCCGCGGGCCGTGCGGCGAGTATGCCGTGTAAGTCATCATGTAGCGCCGGAGCGGCTCCACGAACGTGATGCGCGGGTCCTCGCAGCCACCGCCTCCATCGGGTCGGCGCTCGTAATCGGCCTCCGGTTCCAGTGCGATGCCAAGCCGCTCGACGCCTATGGGATCGCCGGCTGGACTAAATCTCACTCGTGCGATGCCGATGCGCGAGTAGTTCCCTCGTGCGACCAGTCGCGGGAACAGATAGAGTTCGCCGTCGGGGCCGCGAACGGCGGCCGGATTCAGAACGCCTTCGACCTCCTGGGGGTTGCCCGGTTCTGGCTCCATCACCAGAGCCAGTCGCCGCAATTCAAATCCGCTCATCAAATCCCCGATCGCCATTCAAACAAGCAATAATGGCCTCAGTAACCGGCTTCGTCTCATTCGGGCCTCGAACCGGGATCGAAACCACGCCAGCCTGCTCAGCCGGATAGTCATTTCCTCCCGGAAACAACGCATCGCCAATGAAGATCATCTCTTGCAAGGAGATACCCAGGATGTCTCGGAGCTTGCCGATTCCATAAGCTTTGTCAATGCCGGGTTTGGTGATATCAATCGAAGTCGAGCCGCCCATGCGAACCGAGAACTCGGGAATCAGAGTGTCCAGTATTGCTTTGATACTCTTCCGCTTGGTGAAATCGGGGTCCCACTTCTCTTTCTCGTCCAAGGGAGCCTGCTGGCCCAGTGCGGAAAACGTGATCTGGCTTCCACGGTCTTCAACTACCTCTCCCCAGACCCTTACGGCCTGGAAGCCCGCGATCCCGAGCGCCTTCTGCAACGAGCTGACAATCTTCTCTCTTTGGTCCGCAGTGAAATCCTCCGAGTAGAGCTTTTTCCAGTCCCCCGTGTTTTTCCAGTCCCCCGTGTATTGAAAGAACTTGGTGCCACATGTGGGAAGGAGGGACAGATTCACCAGGCGTTCGTCATCAGGAAGATGGGAGAGCACCTGTTGCTCGAACTGGGGCCAATCGCCGCCGGAAATGATGGCCACTTTCACCACGCCGAGAAGGTTGTGCAGGCGCGCCGACATCTCGGCATCGAGGGGCGCTTTGCTTTCGGCGAGCGTGCCGTCGAGATCGAAGACGATCAGCTTTTTCACTGTGCCACCGGTAACGCAATTTCCAGCAAGGTCACCGCACCGCACGGCTGAAATGGACAAGGCCCCACCACCGCCGGCAGGAGCCACACGTCACCTTTTCCAACCGGATAGGTGGTGCCGTTGTGCTCGACCTTCCCCTCGCCATCAGTGCAAACCAGCACGCGCGGCACACGCGGAACACCTACGGTAAACGGCGACAGTCCACTCAGCCGCCACAGCCGGAAGTGTTCACATTGAAACAGCCTTTCGCACTTCACTGGCGCTGTCTCCTCCACCACAGGTGTCACCAGGGCGCCCTGAGTTTCCCCAAAATCAATGCAAGCCAGCGCCTGATCGACCTGCAGCGGCCGCGGCAGGCCAGTTTTGGCGTCGACGTGGCTCCAGTCGTACAGGCGAAACGTCACGTCGCTGTTCTGTTGAACTTCGAACACAACAATGTCGCCGCCCAGGGTGTGAACCTCGCCCGCGGGCAGGAACACGCCGTTCCCGGGTTTCGGAGTGAAGCATTGCAGTTGGTCCGGCACCGTCCCGCTGGTGAGCGCCCGCCGCAGATCGCCGGCGGTGGTGCCCGGCTTCAGGCCCGCGTAGATGCGGCTCGCCGGCCCCGCCTGCAGGACTACCCATGCTTCCGTTTTCCCGGTTTCGCCCGCCGGCAGCAAGTCCGTATTCGCGTCCGAAGGGTGTACCTGGACCGAGAGCATTTCCCGCGCGTCCAGGAACTTCAGCAGCAGTGGGAATCGCCGAAAACGCCCAGCCATCTCCCCCATGAACTGTTCCTGATACTGTTCCAGCAATTGAGCGAGGGTCTGCCCTTGGAGCGGCCCGTTGGCAACACGGCTGGGATGGTCCTCGCGGTCGCTCAGTATCCACGCTTCGCCGACAGGTCCTGCGTCCGGCAGCGGCGCCGTAAGCAAGCCAGCTAAGCGGCGCCCGCCCCAGAGCCGGTACTGATAGATGGGTTCGAATCGCAGAGGATACAGAGATACTGGACTCATGCGCTTCCCTATTTCGATGCGGCGCCTGACTGCGTCACGCGCGGTTGGCCGCGGGGGAAGAACGACAGGTTGTTGCTCAACACGTAGATGGTGATGGCCGCGAACATAAAGAACAGGCCGACCCAGACACGCCAATCATGATGCGCGCGCCTCCAGTAAGCATCCGGCTCATGATGAACGCTCTCGCGGGCAGGCGTACCGTGCTGATGCGAACTGCGCTTAGGTGCATCGATTGGTTTTGTAGCTTCGCTCATTTGGGGTGCTCCATTTCCACTGCCGGATTTCCGGCAAGTCCTCGCCGTTTTTGTCGATGTATTCCTTGTGCTCGATCAGCTTGTCCTTGAGCTGCTGCTTGAGGTAGATGCCCTTGTCGCCGGTCTGAGGCAAGCGGTCGATAGTGTCCATGACGAGATGGAAGCGATCCAGATCGTTCAGGACCGTCATGTCGAAGGGCGTGGTGATGGTGCCCTCCTCCTTGTACCCGCGGACGTGGATGTTCGCGTGGTTGGTGCGCCGGTAGGTCAACCGGTGGATCAACCACGGGTACGCATGGAAGGCGAAGATGACCGGCTTGTCTTTGGTGAAGAGCTCGTCAAAATCGATGTCGCTCAATCCGTGAGGATGCTCGGTTTGCGGCTGCAGGCGCATGAGGTCGACCACATTGACTACGCGGATTCTCAGATCGGGCAGATGCTCGCGCATGATGGAGACGGCGGCGAGAGTCTCCAACGTGGGCACGTCGCCACAGCAGGTCATGACCACGTCCGGTGCTACACCCTGGTCGTTGCTGGCCCACTGCCAGATGCCGATGCCTTGCGTGCAATGCTTGACGGCTGCGTCCATCGTCAACCACTGGGGCGCCGGGTGCTTGCCCGCGATCACGACGTTGACGTAATGAAGGCTGCGTAGGCAATGATCCATCACCGACAACAGGCAGTTGGCGTCCGGGGGCAGGTAGACACGCACAATCTCGGCTTTCTTGTTCACGACGTGGTCGAGAAAACCGGGATCCTGGTGTGTGAATCCGTTATGATCCTGCCGCCAGACGTGCGAGGCCAGCAGGTAGTTCAAGGAGGCAATCTTGCGCCGCCAGGGCAGGTGCGACGTCACTTTCAGCCACTTGGCGTGCTGGTTGAACATGGAATCGACGATGTGGATGAACGCCTCGTAGCAATTGAAGAGTCCGTGCCGCCCGGTGAGCAGGTAGCCTTCGAGCCACCCCTCGCACTGGTGCTCGCTGAGC
>CAZZHN010000169.1:0-10215 GCA_964654065.1 uncultured Solibacteraceae bacterium | reverse complement strand
GGGGATACGTAAAGCAGCGGCGACTGAATGCCGTTGAAGTACACTTCTACGCCGCTCAGTTGCGTCGGCAGCGTCGGCTTCGTCAGGTCGGCTGCCGCTGTGTTGGGACCGAAGGTGAACGGCGCGTTGGCGGAGCAGCCGCCCGCGGTGGGAATCATGGCGGCGCAAATGGTCACGTACGTCCCGGGCCCGACGTTCGCCGCTCCGCCGCCGCCCGTCAAAGTGGGCTGGGCCGCAACGGCGATGAGCTGCGCGCCGCTCGACAGGCTGGTCGAATAGTCGATGCTGTTGCCGTTCGAACCCGGGATCTTCGAGGTGAGGATCACCTCGGAATCGCCTGTGTCCGCGGTAGCGGTCACGTTCGGATCCCCGCCGTTGGCATTGATCACCACCACAATCCCATTGATTACATCCGATATCGAATCCGTAACCGCGACCTCGTAGTTGTAAGTAGCCGAGATGGTCGAATTACATCCCTGGCCCCCGCACGCGATCGTGACACTGAGCACGTCGCCATCGTGGATGGTGCCGCTCATAGTGATCGTTCCGGTTGCCGTGACACTGAGGTTGGCCGCGTTGACCACCGCCTGGTAGGGAAGATTGGCCGGCAGCGGCGTATACACCATGATGCGCCGGTTATACGGATCCGCCACGTAGAGATTCGACCCGTCCCATGCCAGCGAAGTCGGCGTATTCATCGAATCCGCCGCGTTGTTTGCCTGGTCGACCGTGCCCCCCAGCTGGCCGAGGATGATATCGGCAGCCGCCGCGCTGCTGGTCGGAATCTTCTCGTACTCCAGCACCCGGTCGTTGCCGCCATCGGCCACGAACAGCCGCGTGCCGTCCGAGAGTGCGAACCGCGGGTAATTCAGCGTGTAGTTGCAGGCTGTGGGAAACGTCGGTGCGTTGTTGCTGTCCTTGCCGTTGGGCGTGGTGCAAAGCACCGGGACCTCAACGTTGGTGTCGCCGGCTGTGGTCGCCGCGGTCCCCGTGTACGAATTGTCGGCCACCGACTCGGTCATGTTCGGCTGCCCGATCTCCACGTCGGCCGGAACACCGTTGCTGGTGGGGATCGAGTTCCAGATCAGCACCCGGTTATAGCCGAGGTCCGTGACGAACAGATGCGTGCCGTCGGAAGTCACCGAAACCGGGTCGAGCATGTTCGACGCTGTGGCGCTGGTCGGCTGGTTCGCCACCGCCGTGGCGCTGTAATAGGTGAAGTTGGGTGCTCCCACCACCACGTCGGCCGCGACGCCGTTGGCGGTGGGGATGGAGTTCCAGATCAGCACCCGGTTGTTCTGCGTATCCGCCACAAACAACTTGCCGTTCTGCAGCCACACGCCCTGCGGCCCACGCAGGGAACCGGCGGTGGGCGCAGTGGTCAGCGGCAGGGAGGCCCCGTTGGTGAAATTCGTCTGCCCCACCACCACATCGGCCGGAGCGTTGCTGTAGGTGGGCAGGTGGTTCCAGATCAGGATGCGGTTATGATACGTGTCCGCCACCACCATGTGCACGCCATCGGACGCGACCGCCGACGGTAGGCGCAGATTGTTCTGGCTGGCGTTGGCATTGATCGTATTGGTGACGAAATCCGGCTGGCCCAGCACCAGGTTTGCCGTCCCCACGCAGACCGGGCAGGTGGTCAGGTACGGCAGCTCCGCGGTCGGCTGCGGCAGCTGGCTGGACATATTCTGGAACAACAGTATGCGGTTATTGACCGGCGCCGCCCCGAGAATATTGGAATCCGCCACGAAGAGAGTGTTGGCGGCGTACGCGATGCCGTTCGCCGATCCGAGCACCGTGTTGGTGGAATTCGGGTCGGCGGTGGTGAATGTCCTCTGGCCGATCACAGCGCGGGCCGCCTGACCCGTAACAAAATCGGCGGCATAAAGGGCCGCTGAACAGAATAGGATTACCGGGATGCACTTCATTGGCAATGTCTGGGGACGCGTCTCGCTGGCACGGATAAGCCCCAATTATAGCAAGCGATAGCACGGAGCGTAGGCGCCGGAGGTGTCGCCCGGCGGCCACATGCGTGTGCGGATTTCGCACAACCACGGGCACGGCAACCCTCCCAATTCGAACCACTTAAGAACGCCTGACGAGGCACGCCGCCGGATAGTGCACGCCGTCCACCGAAGCCGCCGGTCGCTTCCCCGGCGGCTGCCCGGCTAATTCAGCGGGTGGATCTTGATGTTCTTGAACCAGGCTTCATCGCCGTGGTTCTGGAGCGAGATCGGGCACCGTGCGCGCGGCTGCTGCACCAGCAGTTCCCACACCCGTGAGCCTTCGCCCCAGCGCTTCGTCATGCTACGCGCCACCTCTGGCGCGTCCAGGCCGCCGTCCAGCACCTTCTCGCCGTTCAGCCAATGCTCGATATGCTTGCCCCGCACCACCAGCCGGGAGCGATTGAAATCACCCACCGGCCGCGTCCGGTCCGAGAGCGGGGCGAGGATGTCGTACAGCGCCGCCGTCTGGTGCGGAGGTCCTCCATGCACCGCATCCGAGTTGCGGCCGTTGTCGGTGATCTGGTACTCGAAGCCGACCACATACTCCTGGCCGTGGCTCGGGCGCGCCGATGGCCGGTTCGCCAGCGCCAGGTTCACCCTGTCCTCGAAGTGCGGCGCCGTCTGGCCGTTCAAAAACACGCGATCCTGAATCCGGTACTTGAGCCCGCTGTTGCCGCTGGTTGAAATCTTCCAGTCCCATTCCAGCTCGAAATCGCCATAGTTCGCTTCGCTGAACAGGTCCTCCTCGATGCGCGCGTGCGCCACCGCTTTCAAACAGCCATCTTCAATGACGAAGGAATCCCCCGCGGGCGATTTTTGAGCCGGGTCTTCCCAGTGATGGAAGTCGTGCCCGTTGAAAAGCAGCACCCAGCCGGCCTCAGTTTCCGCCGGCGTCAACTGATTGTCGGCGCCCAATAAGCCGCCGAGCGCCACGGCGCCCATCAGAATGGCACAGCACATCGATTGCAACATGCCCTCATGCTATCAAGCGGCGCCGGATGATACCCAGGTAATATCCAAAGTCAACGTGGCGTCAGGAAATAGCCTCGTGCCAGAATCGAAAAGAGATGTTTCTCCCGGCACAGTCATGAACTTATCTCTGCGTAGAGAGTTCCCCACACCCTCACTTTCCGTTTTTGTTCTGCTCCAGTTGCTGGATATTCTGACCACTCTGCTCGGCCTGCGGATGGGCGCGCACGAGGGCAGCCTGTTTATAGGCCGCCTCATGCGGGTGGGTCCGATGGCGGGGCTGCTGATTTCCAAAATGTTCGCGGTCTGCCTGGTTGGGATGGCGCTCCGCTGGCACCGGCCTCGCGTCGTGGTGCTGCTGAACTACTGGCTGGCCATCGTCGTCGCCTGGAATATGTTCGCCATCTACTCCACCGTACTACTCCATTGAAGCAAAGGCGGTTAACAACACCGCGTTGGCCAACGTCAACTGTTTCCGGTACGCCCCGATCTCGTATCCTGCCACTGAGGAACTCGTGAGACAGACTGGCGTTGCCGAGCAAGCCGCGTCGGAAGGTGATCGTCCGCCGGTCGACGCAGCCGGTTCTCCAGCCCGGGCGCCTCGCCAAGGCCGAAAGATCCTCTCCCTCGTGCTTCTGGCCGCCATCTGCTTGCCGGGGGTGGTCTGGAACCTGGGCCTGGCGATCAGCTGCGCGGCGGGCGGCGGAATTGACTTCAACGAGTTCTACTCGGCCAGCCGCCTGGCGGGCACCGGCCACCTTTACGACTGGGATGCCCTGCGCCGGCTGGAAAAAGATCACGGGCCGCCGATTCCCTGTGGGCGCCTGCCCGTGGTGTCATTTGCCATGAAGCCGCTCACGCTCCTGGACTACCTGCCGGCGCGTTTTCTCTGGCTGGCGGTCTCCACCGCAGCCCTGGTCGGTTTCGCCTGGCTCTGGCCCGGCGTCAACCGGAAGCTCATGATGGCCGCCCTGGCGTGGTCCATTCCAGCCGGCTACCTGCTCGTGCTCGGCCAGGATACGCCGGTCTGGCTGCTGTCGTTCGCAGCCGGCCTGCTGCTGCTGCAACGCGGCAAACCGCGTCTGGCGGGTGTAGCCTTCGCGCTTTGCATCTCGAAATACCATTTGGGCCTCGCAATTCCGGTTTTCCTGGTGGCGCAGAAGCGCTGGCAGACGCTGGCGTCGGGAGCCGCGGCCGTCGCCGCGCTGCTGGCAGCCTGTTTTCCGATCGAAGGGCTCGCTTGGCCGCTGCGCTATTGGGAGGTCGTGCGCCGGCCTATCTTCTCGGTAGCCGATGGCCGTATGCCGAACTTGCGCGGTGTGGCGTACTGGCTGCCGGCCTCGGGCGCGCTGGAAACGGCCGCCGCCGCCGGGCTCCTGTTTCTGCTTTGGCGCATCTGCCGCGGCACGGGCGAAATCGGTGTGGCCGGAGCCGCCACGGCTGCCTGCGGCTTGCTGCTGGGACATCACGCCTACGCCAACGATTGCGCGTTGCTGATCCCTCTTGCGGTGGTGATGGCATCCAAACCTGGGCCGGTCTGGATGCGGGCCTGGGCAGTCCTGCTGCTTACACCGGTGGTGACGTGGCTGCTGATTTCCGCCCATCCAGCCTGGGGCCAGGCCCTGGCGGTCGGTTTCGTTTTCGCAGCGCTGCTGGCGGAAGCACGCAGGGCCTCGCCGGCCGGCGCCATCGCTCCCGGCGCCGCGGCCTGACCGCGCTCCGCATCCCTCCTCACCGCATACAATGGAGCCGGAGGGAGGAAGCAAATGCATCGCACGGCCCTTTGTGTAATCGGCCTGCTGGCGGCGCATGGTGTCTGGGGGGACACCGCCGAAAAATGCACCGACCTGCTGCTGCAGGCGCTCGATTCGAAGAACCCTGACACGCGCAAGAACGCGGTGGTGGCGCTCAGCCTGGCCGATCGCGGCGCGCTCTTCTGGCGGCTGGCCCATATGCTGGATGACCCCGACGTGGAAGTGCGCGTCGCAGTGGTCACCAGTTTGAGCGAGCAGAAAACTCCGGAGGCGATCGATGCACTGAAGAAGGCGCAGCACGATCGTACCCCGGAGGTCAGTTTCGCCGCCGCCAAGGCGCTATATCATCTGCAAGACCCGGCGGGCAAGGAGGCGCTGCTGGCCGTGCTCGACCGGCAATCCAAGACCGCCTCGGGGTTCCTGACTTCGGAAAAGCGCGAGGCGATGCGCATGATGCACACGCCGCGCGCGACCCTGCTCTACGCAGCGAGGGAAGGCGTGGGCTTCGTGCCTGTGCCCATGCTCGGAACCGGCATCGCTTCCATGGAGGCCATCCTGGCAGATCCCGGTGTATCCGGCCGGGCCACCGCCGCCCTCCTGCTGGGTAAGGAAAAGGATGAGCAAACCGTCATCGCGCTCAAGGATGCCCTCTACGACAAAGATTGGCACGTGCGCGCCGCCGCCGTGCATTCCCTGGCACTGCAGGACGATCCAGCGGTGAAGAAAGATTTGGAGCCCGTTCTGGAAGACGCCCGCGCCGAAGTGCGCCTGCGCGCCGCCGCAGCCTGGAAGCGGCTGGAGGCGATTGAACAGCACGTGCCCGGCACCGAGCCGCCCAAATAGTTTGGGCAGACCCCCTGGTCTGCGGCCGGCGCCCTCGTCGGCCTTTCTTGGTTTGTTGGGGCGCGATTGGTTTGTTGCAGCGCCATAGGATCTGGGGGCTCGCGATGCCCGCCTCCGTGCTATAACCGTGGCATGCCGCGCTGCCGGATGAGCCGCTGACCGATGTTCCTTTTCGATCTCTTCCGCTCGTTTCTGCCGCTGCACAACCCGATTGGTTTCGGCGCCGCCGACTTCATCGAATTCGCCCTGGCGGCACTGCTGCTGCTGATAACCGCGCTGCGGGGGCGCATGGAGCCTGCCGCCCGCCGCCTGGCGGAGCGTCCCATCTGGTCGATGGCGTTTCTGGCAGCCCTGCCGGTCGTTTTGCGGCTGGCGTTCCTGCCGCGATTCCCCGTCCCGGCGCCGGGCGGCGCCGATGATTTCAGCTACCTGCTGCTGGGTGACACCCTGGCGCACCTGCACCTCGCCAATCCCGTGCACCCGCTCCACCAGTTTTTCGAGGCCGTGTTCATCCTGCAGCAGCCAACCTACAGCTCGATCTTTCCCCTCGGACAAGGCTTCGTGCTGGCGCTCGGCCAGCTACTCGGCGATCCCTGGGTGGGGGTGGCGCTTTCGGTGGGCGCGCTCTGCGCGGGATGCTATTGGATGCTGCGCGGCTGGACCACAGCCGGCTGGGCGCTGCTCGGCGGCTTGCTGGCGGCGCTCGAGTTCGGCCCCCTCAACCAGTGGATGAACCTCTATTGGGGCGGCGCGGTTTCCGGCATCGCCGGATGCCTGGTGTGCGGTGCGCTGCCGCGCTTGCGCCGCGCGCCCACCACGCGCAACGCGGCACTGCTCGGCGCCGGCCTTGGGCTTCAACTGCTCACCCGGCCCTTCGAGTTTGTGCTGCTGTCCGCTGCCGCGGCCGTGTTTCTGCTCCCCGGCTGGCGCCGCTTTCTGCAGGCGCTGCCTGTCGTCTTGGTCACGCTGCTGCCCGCCGTGTCGCTCACTCTGGCGCAGAATAAGGTGGTCACCGGGAGCTGGAACACGCTCCCCTACATGCTCAGCCGCTACCAATACGGCGTGCCGGCCACCTTCACCTTCCAGCCCAACCCCGTGCCGCATCGCCCGCTGACGCCGGAGCAGGAGTTGGACTATCGCGCGCAGTCGATCGTGCATGGCGATGGTCCCGATACGCCGGCCAACTACCTCGCGCGGCTGGGAGAGCGGTTGCACTTTTACCGGTTCTTCTTTTACCCGCCGCTGCTCGTGGCGCTGCCGGCCTTTCTAACGGCCATTCTGCGCCGGCCGCGGCTGCTCTGGGCCTTGGGAACCATCCTGCTGTTCGCGCTGGCGGACAACTTCTATCCCTACTTTTATCCGCACTACATTGCCGCGCTGACATCCGTGTTTGTGCTGGCGAGCGTGACCGCGCTCGAATTTCTGAGCCGCTGGCCGGCCGGAGGCGCCGCCGCGCGGCTGATCGTGTGCCTGGCGGTCGCCCATTTCCTGTTCTGGTACGCCATGTTCAACGGCAATCCAACCATGCTGTTCGCCGCCGGCCGCCTGGACACGGCCGACTTCATCAACTACGGCGATCCCGAGGGCCGTATTGCCATCAACGATCAACTCGCGTCGCGCGCCGGCAAGCACCTGGTCTTCGTGCGCTACGGCCCGCAGCACATGTTTCACGAGTGGATCCACAACGCCGCCGATATCGATGCCGCCGACGTGGTCTGGGCTGCCGACCTGGGCCCCGCCGAGGATCAGAAGCTGATCGAGTACTACCCCACGCGGCGTGTCTGGCTGGTGGAACCCGACGCGCGGCCGCCGCAAATTGTGCCGTACCCATAGCCGCCAGTGACACCGCGCTGCCTCGCGATGTGTCGGCGCGCGCGGGCCGTGCTATTGTCTTTGCAGCCACCGTCGCGGCGCGCAGCAACCGCGCCACGTTGTTCCCCGGCCGCCGCGCCTGGGATCGGGGCTATTGAGGCCGGATGACGGGTGAGGTCGAGAGCGCGCCAAGCAGCCATGGGCATCGGTCCTGGACGGATAACCGCTTGCTGGTGGCGCTGATTTTTCTGGCAGCCCTGGCGAGCAGCGCTTCCCAGTTTTCGAAAGGCAGATTCGGCGCCGGTTTTGAATCGGTCACCCTGGCGCGCAATCTCGCCGAACACGGCCAATTCGCCAGCCCGTTCCTTTTCCCGACCGGCCCTTCGGCGCATCTGGCTCCGTTGTTCCCGGCCTTCCTCGCGCTGGTGATCTGGCTGGCCGGCTATTCCCCTGCTTTCGTGCTGATCGTCTCGGGGTGCGCGATGCTGGCGCATGCCCTGCACGCCGCGCTCATGCCGGCCGCCTCAAACCTCCTCTTTGCCGACCGCCGCCCCGGCATCTGCGCCGGCCTGCTGGCCGTGCCGCCGCCGGTTTACTCGTTTATCCCCGGCGGTGAAGCCATCTATTGCGCCGCCGGCCTGGTTCTTTTCTGCCTCTACTCGGATCGCTGGCTGCGCCGCGGCGGTGCGCCCGGCTCGCTGCTGGCCGGCGTGGCGATGGGCCTGCTGGCGCTGCTCAATCCGGTTTCCCTGCTGGTGGCCGGACCATGGCTGCTCTACCTGTTGTGGCGCGCCGTGCCGCGCGGCCGCACCCGGGTGTGCACGCTCGTCGCTGCCGGTGCTCTGGTCGCGCTGCTGCCCTGGACAATCCGAAACTATCACCAGTTTCACGCCTGGTTTTTCGTCCGCGACAACCTGGGGATCGAACTCTACGTTTCGAATAACGACGCGGCCCAGCCCACCATCGATGCCAACAAGGCGCAGGATCTGCAAGCCCTGCATCCCACGTTTTCGCCGACGGAGGCCGCCGCCGTCCGCGACCTGGGCGAAGTCCGATACAACCAGCTTCGTTTGCGCACTGCGCTCAACTGGATTGGCTCGCACCGCACCCGCTTCATCGCGCTCAGCCTGGCGCGTATGCGCTTTTTCTGGTTCCCGGACCCCGCCGCCGATGCCTGGCATGCCTGGGCCGTCTCCTCCATCACCGCCGCGAGCCTGTTGGGGCTGGCGCTGCTGGCCATTCGCCGCCGCCCTGCCGCCCCCTTCTTTGCTGCGGTTTTCGCCGTTTACCCGCTGCTGTACTACTTCATCCAGAGCGATGCGCGCTACCGCACGCCGATTCTCTGGCTCTCCCTGCTGCTGGCGGGCTATCTGCTGATGGCTTGCTGGGACGCCGTCGCGGCCCGCCGGTAGCGGCCTGTTTTACCAGCCGGCGCGGTGGGCGATGTAGGTCTTGATCGCGAGGCCCGCCATCAGAACCCAGACCGCATCGCGCAACAGGCCCCCATCGAGCGTGAATCCGGCCAGGATGGCGAGCACGGCGTAGGTTGCCATCGCAGCGGCGAAACGATTCTTCACAGGAGCTTCCATTGTCGCCCAGGTGGCGCACGCATTCGTGCGTGCAGGTAGGACAGACCATCGCCTTTCGTGGTCTGTCATGCTGCGCTTTGTCGCACTCTCCTGACAGACGACACAACCCGATCGTCTGTCCTACGTCTTTCAGGCCGCCGCCCCTTCAGCGCCGCGGCATGTTGTAAGCGAAGTTCAACTGGACCACGATGCGCTCGCCTTTGAATTCGGTCGGGAGCGGAGGAAACGGATTGGAGGCGCTGATGCCTGCCACGGCGGCTTCATCGAGCGCCCTCGATCCGGATTGCTCGGCATACACGAGTTTGAGCACGGCGCCCGCCCTGCCGATCGAAAACTGAATCGACACGCGGCCGCGCAAACCGAGCTTGACGCTTTCCGGCATCACCGCCGTCCAGTTGCGGCGCACGGCCGCCAGAACCTGCATCAGATAGGGCCGGAAATCGACGCCCATGGGATCGCTTTTCAACTCCACGTTGGCGCCCGGCACGCCCGGCGTGGGCGGCTGGCGTACGCCGCCATAAACCAGCGGGTCCGACGCGCCGGGATCCCCGACGATCATCTGGCCACCGACGCCCTGGCCGCGCGCCGCATCCTGAATCGCCTCGGCCACCGAACTGCGCGGCATCGGCACGCGCCCCGTGACGCGGCCTGGCGGCGCGGCGGCGCCGGCGTTTTCCAGCGTCAGCTTGGGTTGCTCCGCCGGCTGGATCTGCGGCTGCACCTGGGCCATCTGCGGCAGTTCGATTTTGGGCGCTTCTTTCGCGGTCTCGATTTTCGGAGCTTCCGGCAGCGGCGCCGGCGGTGCGGCCTTGGCGGCCGGTGCCGACGGCATCACCATGGGACGAGGTTTCTCGTGCGCCACCGGCGGCGCCTCCGGCATGACGACGCGCGGCCGCTCGGGAGAAGATCGCACCTCGAATTCCGCCGTGACTTTGCTCCGGTTGGGAGCTTTCTGCGTGAGCTCGGTGGGCGGCTCGATCAGCGGCGTGATGGTGCGCTCGATCGCCTGGCGCGGCCCCTGGAGCATGCTGTCCGGCAGCGTGAACAGGATCACCACCGCCAGAACGTGGATCGCGACCGTGGCCATGGCCGCTTTGCGGCGCCGTTCGCCGGCGCCGGCATCGCCCCAGTCGGTCAGCAGGTGCAGTTCGGCGTCAATCGGTTCGGCGTCAATCGGTTGATTGGCTACGGTTTCCATCCCGCGGTCAGGGTGTGCGAGACCACTTGCGAGTGCTCCTC
>CAZZHN010000168.1:0-10285 GCA_964654065.1 uncultured Solibacteraceae bacterium | reverse complement strand
CTGCGAGCAGATCGACCGTATAGTGGTATCGAAGATAAACTGTAGCAAAAATGATGGAAAGTGTGTAGCAGAAATAGGCCCCAAATAGCCGGTTTGATACCAGCCTGCTCGACCAACACGCCAGTACGGTGAGTTCTGTGTGACCGCTCGGAAAACAATCGTAATGAGCCGACTCCAGCCGGTCCAGCGTGTGTTGCATGTTTTCAAACAGCCACAACCCGCGTAACGGCAAGTGTTCGAAGGATTTCAGAAGAAACCGGGGCCCCCGCGCTGGTACCACCAGATACCCTACGTAGGACGCCAAAAAGCCCAGTGCAATCAAAAATGCGTAATATTGGAACTCCGGGTACCGCCGGCCCCGCCACAGCAAAAATGCCACCAGCAGCACCGCCGGCACAAATAGCGTATACACCAGCTGCAGATATTCCGTGAGAGCTGGACTGTAGATTCGCTCCAGCCAGATGGTGGGATGGGCGCCCCAAAAACGAAAATCGACGGAGGCCAGCCAGCGGTCGGCATCGCTGTGGCGGACCGCCGGGATCAGCAGCGCCATCTCCTTGTAGCATGACCCCACGTAGGGCAGTGGATACCAGCACCGGAAATACCAGCTGGTCGGATTCGGCACCTTGATTTCCACCAGCAGCAGCGCCACACCGGCCACGTGCGCAGCCGCCAGCGCCGGCGCATCCGGAATCGCGCGCCACCATCCGACCAGCACAAGGCTTGTGAAGGTCAGGTAGCTGAGGATTACTTTATCGACCGCCCAAAACCGCCGGTCGGCCATCGAGGCCGTTAATAGCTCAACCATCCAGCCTCTTTGTACCATGCCAGCGTCTCGGCGAGCCCGTGATCCAGGTCGGTTTGCGCCGTGAAACCCAGTTCCGCACGCGCCTTCGCCGTTTCGCAGATCCAGGCTCTGCACAGCCCCTCGGCGACCTTTTCCCGGGAGATAATGCTGGGCTGTCCTGCAATGTATGACCACGCTTCGGCGCAAGCTCCTACCGCGCGCGCCAGCGGCGGCGGTATGCGAACCGTCCGCAGCCGGACGCCCATGATGCGCGCGGCGCAGGCCGCCAGCCCGCTCCAGGAAGCCGGCTGCTCGTGCGCCAGGTAGTACGTTCCCCCCGCGCCCGCCTGCGAAACGGCCAGGCCCGAGAGTCCAGCCGCCAGGTCACTCACGTAGATCGTGCTGAACCAGCGCTCCCCGCCGCTCATGGTGAGCGACCAGCCCCTGGCAATCGGCTTCAGGACTTGAAACACGTCTGTGTCGCGCGGCCCGTACACCACTGGCGGCCGCACAATCACCGCATCCGGGCGGCTCGCCCGCACCAGCCGTTCGCCCTCCAGCTTGCTCCGGCCGTAATGTGTGAGCGGGTGCGGCTCCGTTTCGTCATTCACCGGCCGCTGGACGGATTCGGCCGGCCCAATCGCTGCCAGCGAGCTCACGTGCACCAGCCGCGCGTTCGACCCCGCCATGGCGACCAGAAGGTTCGCGGTGGCGCGCACGTTGCCGTCATAATATTCATCGCGCCAAACCGCCTTGGTGACGCCAGCCAGGTGGACCACGGTCTCCACTCCGGCCAGAGCTTCCTGCAGGCCCGCGCCTGTCTCCAGATCACCCGGCGCGACCTCGGCTGCGTCCATGGATGCGGCGTCCAGCGTTCTGCCTGCCTTCGGCCGCACCAGGCATCGAACCTGCGCGCCCTCGGCGTGCAGCCGTTGCAGCACGTGGCTGCCCACGAAGCCCGTGCCGCCGGTAAGCAGGATCATTTGTTATTGGGGAGTGCTGCGAAAGGCGACTTCGCCGAAGTAGCTCTCCGCCACCGTGCCGGTATGCTGCGAATTGATCTGGATGCGCAGGCCGCGCACGCGCGGCGCCGGTTTTCCATACGCCCGCGCGTAGTCCGCCGCCAGGTTGCGGCTTTCCGAGATCCACTGGTTTGCCTGGCCGGAACCGGATTCGCACACCACCGCCACGATGTGCAGCAGCGGAATCGAGCTGACGCTCTCCATCGCTCCCTTCGGCGCTCCCGAATCCCAGATATAGGAAATCACGCGCCGGTCCGTGAAGGCCACCAGCAACTGAGCCGCCTGATCGTCCGTCGACGCTTTACGAAAATCGCCGCCGCCGGGAAGTCGCGCCACTTTCCAGTTCCACGTCAGGTAAGGCATCTGCGCCGGATCCACATCCACTGCCTTTTCGAGTGAAAACGAGGCGCTGACGCTCTTCAGGTGGAGGCACGTCGTGTCCAAATCCGTGCATACCGAAACCACTGGCTTGCCATGGTTTACCTTGATTCCCCAGCCCGAAGAGATGCGCCCGCTGTTCCACCCCGTAGTGTTCAGGACCACCATCGCCAGCGGCGCGGTCTGCGACACAAACACACAGGCAAAAATCGAGATGAAGACAGCTTTCGTCAAATTTTCCTCTCACCAGCGAACGACTAGCCGTTGATTCTTAGTTTATCGCAGTGTCGCTGCTTCCCGCCACGCTTCCGGGGCAGCGCTCCACTACATCGTGGGGTTAAACACCGCCGATTGAGACCGCGCGCAAGCGCAGTCGCCGGCCGCCCTAGCGCCGGAAAAGCTGCAGGTACGCCCGCCGCGCTTCGGGGTCGTCGCCATAAGGGTGATCCAGATACAGCTTCAACCAGCGCCGCGCGCCGTCCCGGTTGCCCGCTCGCAGATACAGGTTCGCCAGCGTGCGCGCGCACAGCGAAAACTCAGGATCCTTCTCCAGGTGCAAACTGCACTCGTTTTCCAGGTGCACATCCACCAGCCCGGAAGGCAGGACGGGTACGCCCGCCGGCACATCGCGCACGAAGACCAAGGCCTGCGGATCCTCGAAGATCAGGTGCCACCCGGCATCGGAAGCCGACGATGTCACGGAAGTCACCAGCGGATACAGTGTGCCCGAGTTGTATTCGAAAGCGTTCACTACAATCGCCGTCACGCCGTAGTGCTCCAGCATCCGGGCGCGCGCTGCGTCGCCCGGCGGCGAACCCAGAATCACCCGGTAGTCCTGAAACACCTGCTCGCTCAGCGCCCGGCCGTCGATGAACACGCGCTCTCCCTGCCAGATCAGGTAGCCGCCATATTCGTAGGTGTTGAACAGCGGCCCCCGAATGCCGTGCTCCTGCAGGAACCGCACCGCTTCCACCGGAAAGCGCCAATCCGCCGCCCGCAGCTGGAAAAACCGCCCGCTGCCGGCGCCCCAGGCGAGGCCCGCCACCAGCACCGCACAAGCTGCATACCGCGCGAGACGCGGCAGGGACCGCTTCCAGGGGAAATAGTCTGCAATCAGGATGGGTGCCAGCACGCCCATCAGCATTTCATTGCGGAACGCCGCCAGCGACGCCGCGGCAAACGCTCCGGCCAACAGCCAATCCGCCGGCCCCACGCGCTTCCGGGAGAGGATCATCGCCAGCGCCGCCCCGTACAGCAGCAGGTCGAACGCATAGGGCGAACCCCACAAACTGGCCGGCGACCATTCGATGAGCGATGCCTGCAGCGGGCTTTGCCGGTAGCGCAACACGGCCGCCAGGGCGCCGAAACCGTTGGGGTTCGCGCCCGAAATGACCACCGTTGCCAGCCCCGCCGCCAGCCATTGCCAGCGATCCGCCGCGCGTCGCAGGAGCGCCTCGGCCGTGTACGCGCCCACCACCAGCCATCCCAGAAAATACCCGCCGTGGCAGTTCGCCCAGACCAGGGACAGCGCAGGCAGCATCCACAACCGGCGCCCGCGCTCGCAGATGGCGATGAAGACCGCCGTGAAAACGTAGGTCAGGATGCTGGGCCGGTCGTGTGCAAACTCCACGGCGAGCGATGCGGCCGCCAGCGCTGCCGCCGTTCCCCACAGCAGGGAACCGGTACGCCGCGCCGCCGTCCAGCCGATCGCGGCGCAGAGCAGCGTCATCAGCAGCGCCCTCCACAGCACAACCGCGCCGATGCCGCCGGCTGCCTCCAGGCCGTACATCGCCAGTTGCGCCAGCCATTCGTGGGTCAGGTTGAAGCGCCGCGTGGACGCCTCGCCGGAATACGTGTCGTGTGCGCCTGCAGTGGTGTAGGCGAACGGGTCCGGCGATGGCAGATGGTGCGTTTGGGGGATGTAGCGGCCGGACGCCAGGTGCCACCAGGCGTCCGTATCCGCCAGCTCGGCGGAAAACAGCCCCAACAGAAACAGGCCGGCCAGCGCCAGCAGCGCCGCGTTGAGCCAGCGCGGAGCAACCGAAAAAGCGGCATCAGGCTTGCGCAAGCTCCGAGAATACCAAACCACCGGTGGCTAAACGCGCCAGCCGCGCCGCACTCGCGCTCCGTAGGGGCCGGGCACGCCCGGCCCGCGCAGGCTCTCCGCTCTCGCCTTCAGCCTAAGAACCCCAGGTTGGCGGACGGGAAATTGGCAAGGTTCGGGAAAACGGTGGCCAAGCCGGAGCTGGGGATGCCAAACCAGGAACAGAGCGTGGCGCCGTACTGGTCGATCGAAGTCGTCGGGATCCAGCGTCCGCGCGTGTCGGTGTCATCGGGACCGCCCAACTGCAAGGCCGGGAACTTACCGAAGATCCTGCCTCCCTGGACGCCTCCCCCCATCACAAAATGGTGGCCGCCCCACGCATGGTCGCTGCCGTTGCCGGACGTCGGCTGGAAGCTGCGGTTGAAATCCGACTCGGTGAACGTGGTGACACTGTCCGCCACGCCCAGTTCCTCGGTGGCATCGTAGAACGCGGCCAGCGCCTGGCTCACCTGCGGGTAGAGCTGGTTGTGCGTCGAAATTTCGGCCGTGTGGGTGTCGAAGCCGCCGAGCGAGCAGAAAAAGATCTGCCGGCTCATCCCCAGGTCTGCCTGCACCTGGATGATTTGCGCCACCTGCTGGAGCTGCGCCGCCAGCGTGGTTTTGGGGAATTGGGTTTTGAGCGGAGTGGACTTGCTCAAGGCAGCGGTCAGCGCTTTGGCATCGCTGATGCTGTTGGCCAGCGTGTTATTGGCTGCCTGCACCAGCGCCACGCCACTATCGGTTGAGATCAGATTATTGAGCGCGTTCCAGCGCGCGTCTGAAGCGGCGGACGTGTTGAAGCCGGCCAGCTGCAGCGATTGTCCCGGCGACACCGCCGCCACTTGCGTGTTCGCCCCCGTGCCTTGGAGGACGTTGCCCGCCATCGACATGAACACCGGGAACGACGAGGAGTTGAGCTTCTGCGCCGTCACATAATCGGCAGCGCGGCCGCTCCAGCCGGTGGGACTGTTGCCTTGCGCAATCGAGGTCTGCCACTCCAGCTGCTGATCGGCGTGGGAAAAAAGGTTGGACGGAATGAACCCCTGCTGCGCCTGGTACTGGGCGCGGGTGATCGGCGCCACCAGCGGGCCCACGTTGGCCACCACCGAAAGCTGCTTACTGGTAAACAGCGAGGCCAGCTCGGTCAGCAGCGAGTGAAACCCGTACGGCGCGCCGGTCACGTCGCTCACCTGAACCAGCGAGCTGGTGGCCAGTCCAAGCGCGCCCCGGGCCGCCTGATAAGCCTGGTAGTCCGCATCGTCCATCGGCACCACGCTGTTGTTGGAATCGTTGCCACCGAACAGGAACACGCAAACCAGCGCCCGGTAGTTGGAACTGCCAGCCGCCATGGCCGGGAGCAGGCCGAACGGACGGAGCGCGAGCGTGCCTACCGAGGCTGCTCCGATGCGAATGAATCCACGACGCGAAAACATGCTTGGCTCCTTTACTGAATCACCTGGTAAGCGCTCGAGGTCAGCACCAGATAGAGGATCGCCTGCGCGCGCGCCTGCGGGGTGGCGACCGCGCTAGCCACGGCCAAGGCCTGGTCGCTCAGCCCGGGCGGCAGCGTGCTGTGCAGGAAAACGTAGGTCGCGTAATCGAGCAGGCTGGGCAAGTCGCCGGCGCGGCTCACGAACGGCGTGAGGTCGACGGTGGTGCTTTTGTCCAGACTGCCGTACAGCGCGGCGTTGACGATGTCGGCCCGCTCGGCCGCGGCTTGCGTCGAATAGAGCTGGAACTCGGGCGCGAGCTGGCCGCCGGAAATCCGGTAGAGTGGCGAGAAATAGCTGAACACGCTGGGCTCGTAGAACAGCTCCTGTCCCATCAGGGTGGCGTCGTTATAGACCGCGCTGGAAGCGCCGAGCGTCGCATTCAGGCCGCGCAGCAGGTTGGCCATGAAGAGCACCGGCTCGCGCAGGTGCCCGAAGCCAGGATTGAGCGCGGCGCCTGCGTCATCCCCGGCGCGCGCATCCGGATCGCTGAGAATCGCCGTGATTACCGCCGCCATGTCGCCGCGGACGCCCTCGCCATTGTTCTCGAACATGGCTGCCACGCGCCCGATGTAGGCTGGGCTGGGATTGCTGGTGACCAGATGCTGGATAAGCTGCCGGCCGACGAACGGCGCCATGGTTGGCTGCGCCATCAGAGCATCCAGCAGGGAGTCCAGATCCTGTTCGGCGGTCTGGCCGGCGGGAACCTGAATGTTGCCGAAAATGGTTTTGGCGCTGGTATCGTGCTCGGCTTCCACCGCGATCATCTGGCCATAGTAGTTAGCCGGGTTGTTGTTCTTGGGGGTTGCGCCCGGCGCGGTGGCGAACGTCCAGCCGGTCAGCATCTTGGCCTGGCTGGTGACCTCCGCCTGGTCGTAGGTGGGAACCGGATTTCGGTTGGCATCCAGCACCGGGCTGCCGTCCGGGTTCAGCTGGTCCAAGCCGAGCGTGAACAACTGCATCAGTTCCCGCGAGTAATTCTCGTTGGCTGAGGTGCCCTTGGCGGGGTCGCCCTGGTTGTTGTTGGCCATGTTGAGATAGGCCCCCATCGCCGGGTTCAGCGTGACCGCCTTGATGATCTCGCGGTAGCTGCCAAACGCGTTGTCGCGCAACACGCGCCAGTAAGGCAGGATGGCATAAGCGGGCTTGACCTGTACCGACGAAGCGACAAAGATCTCCGACAATGCAAACGCCACGCGCTGCCGCAGCTGGTCCTGCCCGGTGACCGCATTCTGAAAAAACGCTCGCTGCATGGGAGTGAGATCCAGGTTCGGCTTTCCGGCGGAATCCAGCAAGGGCTGGTCCGGCAGGTCCGACGTGTTCAACGCAAACTGTGCCGCCAGCCACGCATTAATCCCAATTTGTTGCAGTTGGGCGATGGAGGCGGGTGTCGGGCCCCAGGTGGCTTGGTCGAGGAAGCGGGCGGCGGCAAGGTCGCTCATGACAACGAACGGACTCTGGCCGGCGGCGGGATGGAGCGCCATGGCAGTCAATGCGGCAAGGACAGGAAGCTGCTTCATAAGGTCCTCGGAAGATGCACGAAGATGCTAACCCTGGGCCCTGGAGAAAGTAGCGCCAATTGGTCCGCTTCGAAACGCAAGCAGACGTTATGCGGCCGCGCGGCCCCGCCGGAAGCGTTCGGGCAAGCGTGGAAGACTAGACCCCAGGCTGGCAGGAGAAGATGTGATCGAGGTGGTGTTGCATGTGGACGAAGTAATCGTCGATCAGAAACTCGAGCGTGACTGGGCCGTGATTCCCGACGCGGCATGGCGCCGTGAGCCGGTCCGCTGGAATGCCGTCCAGCACCACCGCCAGTGACTGATTCAGGCTATTCCAATAGCGGATGACGTCGTGCCAGGGCGTCGCAGCATAGCCGCCCAGTTTGACCCAGCCCTCTCCGTCATAGGACAGGCCGGTAAACTCCCCTTCGAGCGCCGCCTTGATAAACCGCACGCGGTTGTTGACGGCGGAATCCGCCAAGTGCCCCAGTTCCTGCTTCGCGGACCAGGCTTCCGCGGAAGGCGCAGTGGCGGCAGAGGATTCCGCAATCGAGCGCAGCCGCGGCTCCGCCTCCGCAACTACCTGGCGCAATCGTTGTGAAAACGTGGTCATCAGCCCAGTGTCGCACGCAACCACGAGGCTGAAGGCAAATCGGGAGAAGCAGGCGGCGGGTTCGCGCCTGGGTGACGGTCTACGCCGCCCGGGCAGCTCTTTAAGCCGCGCCGTGGCGGCGCGGATCGGACAGTCCGCTCTTGGCGGTTCTCGCGCCGCCGATAGATGAGCCGGTCTCCTCGATCGGCCCCTTGCGCATCGCGAGCTCGCGGTAGACGTTGACGGCTGCTCGAAGCTGTTTCACTTCTTCGAACAGCTCCGCATTGTCTTTGGCGAGCTGTCTGACCGTCAGCAGCATGAGGTCCGGCGAAACTTGAAACCCCCTGGGGATGTCACGGATCAGCATGTTGTTTTTCCTATAGGTAATGAAAGTACTTCTTAGATGATAATATTATCAGGAACATTTTAGAATGAAAATGATGTGGGGATTTTCATTTTCCTACACGCCCACATAAGGGGGTAATATCATTACCCTCAAAGGAGTGGGTACTAGTCTAGCGCTTCTACCGGAGGTCGTTCCCCCTTAGATACTTACCGCATTGTCGAGGACAAAGGTAAGGCGGGTCTCCGCCGGGATCTTCACGCGTGGCCCCTTGGTTGCAGCCTCAGCTCCAGCTCCTGCGGCGCCGCCCGCACCCGCGCCAATCGCGGCGCCCTTGCCGCCGCCGGCAATGCCGCCGATCACAGCGCCGACGATCGCGCCGCCGGCCGCCATGGCGCCGGTTCTCTGCCCCCGCGAATCGCTTTCCTTGGTGATGGTCTGCGTATTCACGTCCACCACCTTGCCGTTCACCTTCACGGTCCAGAGCGCCAGCGTCAGTTCGGCCCGGCCGGTAAACTTACCGGAGTCCTTGGCGTTCACAAGCTTGACGACTACGTCGGCGCCGCGCGGCACCACGGTCTGGGAGTCAACCACCACCGGCTCATCCAGCGCGGCGTTGTAATTCTGGCCCACCGTGACCTTTTCGGAGTCGACGGCGTCGATCAGGCGCACCACGAAGTTCGTGCCCTCCGGCACGACAACCGGAGGCTGCGCGGCGGCGGGGCGGGACGACACCGACGGCTCTTCGCCCGGCTTAAGGATGGCGACCGTGGGCGCGCTCTCGCTGCGATGCGGCGGGGGCGGGGCGGATTCGACGTCAGCCGGTGCGTCGGCGCGGTGCAGCGTGGGCGTGCCGGAGTCTGTATCGGCGTCCGGCGCGCGCCGCAGGGTCGGCTTGTCAGTATCGGCAGCGCTGTCGGGCGCGCGCTTCAAGGTGGGACGGTCGGGATCCGCCTGTGGAGGCGCCGCGCCCGAAAACTCGATGCGGTAGATGTCCGCTACATCGAAAGTCTCGACCGCGCCGGCGACCTCGACCTTCACCTGGCGTGCCGTGCCTCCCACGTAGGTGCCGTTGATCACGCGGCCGCTCTTCAGCGTGATTACGTCCGCCGAAGCCGCGGTTGCCAGAGCGAGTGCCAGAATAGCCGATAACCAACGCATAGATTTCCCTTGGATTTCCTTCTCATTGTACGACGTGCGGCGGCTGCCGGATGTATACACCGATTTCACCGGGCAAACTGCCCACGCGTCGGCCGGTCAGGCTGCTTTGGCCGCCGCCAACGGCGCGAAGCTGGTGATTCCAGAGGGGCTTCCAGCGCGCGCATTCGTCAAACGCGCTGCCGCGGCGATTCCACCGGCGGTGAGGGGGCGCAGGCCTCCGATTCGGGCGCTTAGCCGGCCCTCCCGGCCCAACTGGCGGCACGACCAAGCCAATTTCGGAGTTTCATGTCCTGATAGGAGGGTTGCCCCGCAATACGGCATCCTGATATCCTTTGTGTTAACCGAATCCCTCAACAACTCACAGGAGAATAACCATGGCAGTAAAAGTCGGCATTAATGGATTCGGCCGCATTGGCCGGAACGTCGTCCGCGCAGGCATGCACCGCGGCGATATCGAATTCGTTGCAGTGAACGATCTCACCGATACCAAGACCCTCGCGCACTTATTGAAATATGATTCCGTGCTCGGCACGCTCCACGAAGAGGTAAAAGAAGAAGGCGACACGATTTCAGTCGGCGGAAAAAAGATCAAGGTTTTCGCCACCAAGGATCCGGCGGAGCTCGATTGGGCCTCGGTCGGCGCGCAGATCGTGATCGAATCGACAGGGCGGTTTACCGACGCCAAGGACGCGTCCAAGCACCTGCGCGGTCCGGTAAAAAAAGTCATCATCTCGGCTCCGGCCAAGAACGAGGACATCACCATCGTGCTCGGCGTCAATGACGCCGCCTACGATCCGGCCAAGCACAAAATCATTTCCAACGCCAGCTGCACCACCAACTGTCTGGCGCCGGTGGCCAAGGTGCTGCACGAGAAATTCGGCATCCTGAAGGGATCGATGACCACGATCCACAGCTACACCAACGACCAGA
>CAZZHN010000167.1:0-10307 GCA_964654065.1 uncultured Solibacteraceae bacterium | reverse complement strand
CGTAATCGAGCATGTGCAGCCGGCCTTCCAGGTCGCTGAACAGCAAGGTCACGGCTTTGATCCGCTTCTCGTCCGTCAAGTACTTGAGGCGCTCCTCCTGAATCTGGTGCATCGGAACGCGCTTCATCCGCTGCTCTTTGGCATGCAGGTTCAGTTCTTCCAATTCGGTATAAGGAAGCTGTAGAAAGTCTTGCAGTTCGTTACTCATTCATCTCCTTCGAACCGGGAATTCCAGATTACTTTTCGATCTGAAGTCTACAGGGACTGTGGTGCGATGGTGCAGCAACCCTTGCCGGGCCGGAGGGTAAAACCGCGCGTCCCGTTTCGGTTCCCCTATTGTCGTCGCAAACACCAGCCCTGGCAACGTTTTCGCCGATAGATTTTCTTTATGGGCGCGGTTGGCGAAGCTTTGGACGAGCGGTCCCGGGCCAAGTCGCTTGCGCTCTTTCGCGAGTGCCTCGCACCGTGGCGTGGCGCGCGGGGGCGGCGACGGTACAATAGGGTTTTGATCGTTACTCTCACCATCAATCCAGCCATCGATCGGACCCTCAGCGTCGACCGGTTGGCATTTGAAGACCGCGCATATATCAATTCGAGCCGGCACTCGGCCGGCGGGCGGGGCCTCAACGCGTCGAGCGTGATCCACGCTTTCGGCGGCGAGACGCGGGCCGTGCTGATTTCCGGAGGCGCCAGCGGCAAGAGGCTGGAAGCCCTGCTCCAGGACTGCGGCTACCCCATCGTCGTAGTGCCGGTCAAGAACGCGATCCGCACCAACCTCACCGTCACCGACAAGCAGGGGCTCACCGTCAACCTGAACGAAATCGGGCCGCCGCTCACCGGGCCGGAGGTGGCGCGGGTGGAGGGCGCGGTGCGGCAGGCGCTCAAGGGCGCAGACTGGCTGATGCTGTGCGGCAGCACGCCGCCCGGCGTACCGTCCTCCTTTTACGCCAAGATGATTGCGGCGGCCCGGCAGCAAAACGTTCGCACTCTGCTGCACGCGGGCGGAGATGCGCTGCGGGAGGGGATCGAAGCGCGCCCCACCGTGGTGACGCCCAACCAGGCGGAAGCGGAACGGCTGCTGGGACGCACCATTCTGACGCGCGCGCATTCGCTCGAGGCAGCCGCGCAAATCCGCTCCATGGGCCCGGAATCGGTAGTTCTATCGCTAGGCAGCCGCGGCGCAGTGGGCGCGTTTGCCGACGGGCTGGTGGAGGCTCTGCCGCCCCGTGTGGACGCGGTGAGCCCGATCGGGGCGGGCGATGCGCTTTCGGCGGTCTTCACGTGGTCGATGAGCCGCGGGCAAAACCCCGCGGAAGCGCTGCGCTGGGGCGTGGCAGCCGGCACGGCGTCGGCGCAACTACCGGGGATGAACTTCGCCGGACCCGCCCAAACCGAAGTGGTTTACCGCCAGGTGGAAGTCCGGCGCGTGGAATGAAGCGCAGTGAAGCCGCAGGCCAGCAGGGCCTGCTGCGTTCCGCGGGGGTGGTCTCGGCGGCCCTCCTGTTGAGCCGCATCACCGGCCTCGTGCGGGAGATGGCGATGGCGCGGCTGTTCGGCGCCGGCGCTGCCAATGACGCCTTCCTGACCGGCTTCCGCATCCCCAATCTGACCCGCAACCTGTTCGCCGAAGGGGCGCTCTCCTCCGCCCTGGTGCCCACCTTCACCGAAGCGCTGGCCATCGGGAGCGCGCCGGAAGCCGCCGAACTGGCGCAGGTGGTGGCGACGGCCCTCGTGCTGGCGGCGGGCGCGGTTTGCGTCGCCGGCATGATCTTCAGCCCGCAGTTGGTGCGCCTGCTGGCCCCGGGGTTCGCACGCGTGCCGGGCAAGTTCGAGCTCACCGTCCTGTTGACACGCATCATGTTTCCCTTCCTGCTGCTGGTGGCGCTGGCCGCGCAAGCCATGGCGATCCTGAACGCCCATGGACGGTTCGGCGTGCCGGCCCTAGCGTCCGCGTTCTTCAACCTCGGCTCGGTAGCCAGCGGGCTGGCGCTCGGCCTCACGCTGGGGAGGCGTTGGCCGCAGGGGATGATCGTCTCCATGGCGGCCGGCGTGTTGATCGGCGGCGCGATGCAACTGGGCTGGCAGTTGCCCAGCCTGCGCCGCGCCGGTCTTGCGTTCTGGCCGCGAATCGACTTCCGGCACCCCGGCCTGCGGCGGATCGCGCGGCTCATGCTGCCGGCGGTGATCGGCAACGCCGCGGTGCAGATCAACGTGATTGTGAACGCCAATCTCGCCTCGGGCCTCACCGATGCGGCGGGTCGGGCGATCAATGGTCCCGTGAGCTGGCTGGGATACGCGTTTCGATTCCTACAGTTTCCGCTGGGGCTGTTCGGAGCCGCGCTGGCCAGCGCGACCCTGCCCGCCATTTCGCGCAGCGCCGCGCTCGGGCACATGGACGAGTTTCGCGCCACGCTGTCAAGCTCGCTGCGGACTGCACTCCTGCTCACCATTCCCTCCTCAGTAGGGCTGGCGGTGCTGGGCGAGAGCATGATCGGCGTTGTCTACCAGGGTGGGCGCTTTGGTGCGTTCGATACACACCAGACGGCGGTTGCCCTCGCCTGCTACAGCGCCGGACTGGCGGGCTATGCCGCCACCAAGCTGCTGGCACCGGCTTTCTACGCGCTGGACGACGCCTGGACGCCGATGGCGGTGAGCCTTGCATCGGTCGGCTTGAACGTGATGCTGGCGGTGGGACTGGCTCGCGGGGCAAGCATGGGCCACGCCGGACTGGCGCTCTCCACCGCGCTGGTGGCGCTGGCGGGCGCGGCCGCCCTGGCAGCCGCGCTGAGCCGGCGGATTCATGGCCTGGAGGGCCGCCGCCTGGCGGCCAGTGTAGTCAAAGTCGCGCTGGCGGCGCTGGCGATGGGAGCGGTGTGCCGTGTCTCGAGCGTGATGATTCACGCCGCGGCGGGCGGTCATCGCCTGGCGCAAGTGGCGGATCTGGCGATCTCGATCCCGCTGGGCGCGGGCGTTTTTTATGCGCTGGCGCGGATGCTCCGCGTGCCGGAACTACAGATGCTGGAGGCTGCATGTTACACTGCGGTTAGCCATGCTCCCAGACCTGAAGCTGGCGATCCGCCTGCAAGAAATTGACAATCGTCTGGTTGACCTGCAGCGCGGGATCGCGGCTTTACCCGTCCACATTTCCGCCATCGAAAAGAAACTGGTGTCGCACGAGCGCAAGCTCGAAGCCGATCGCTCCGCTCTGGTAGCTAACCAGAAGGAACGGAAGCAGTGCGAGGCCGGCATCCAGGTGCAGGACCAGAAGATTTCCAAGCTCAAAGGGCAGATGCTCGAAGCCAAGACCAACGAGCAGTACCGCGCCTTTCAAAGCGAAATCGAATTCTGCGAGGCGGAGATTCGCAAGCTGGAGGACCGCATTCTGGATTTGATGGGCGAATCCGAGCCGCTGGACCGGAACGTGAAAAGCGCTGAGACCTCCCTGCGGACCGAAAAGCTGCAGGTGGAGGCGGAAAAACAGCGCGCTCGCGAGCGCACGGCGGCGGACCAGAAGGTGGTAGCGGATCTGCAGCAGGAGCGCGCAGGGATCGTCGCCAAAATGACTCCGGCCACAGTGCTGCGGTACGAGAGGGCGCGCAAGTCGCGCAAGGGCATCGGCGTGGCTGAGGTGGTGGATGGCCGCTGCACGGCGTGCAACATGGCGCTGCGGCTCCAATACTTCCAGGATCTCAAGAAAAACGACCAGATCCTCACCTGCGAAAGCTGCCAGCGCCTGCTCTACTACCATCCTCCGGTCACGATCGAAGACCTGACCGGAGAAGCCGCTCCCGCCGTGCAGCAATAGCGCGGCGGCCCGCGATGTTTCTTCCGTAGCGCCGGCGGTCTCTGCCGCCGGTGTGGTCAACCGCCTTGGCAGACACCGGGCTGCAAGACCGCCAGCGCTGCTTCCTGACGTTTCCTGGAATTGATTCTTACTGTGAACCGAAGGTGTATCCCACCCACACGGTTTCGGCCGTCACCAGGTTACTGCCGAACTGCTGCGTCAGGTTGGGAACGTAGTGAATATCGAATTGAGGGCGGATGAACACGTGGTCCGTAACGTAAAACTGCACGGCCACGCCGCCATGCACTTGAAAGTGATTGTTACTGCCGAAAAACTGGCTGAAATTCGATGGGCCGATGTTGCTGCCCGTTTGTCCCGCTTCATAGAATCGCAGGTTGGCTCCGCCGACTCCGCCGATCACCTGAAAGGCAACCTTTTTCGTTCTCACCGGCTGGTAAATCCCATTGAAGTCAAACAGGGTCATGCGGGACTGCAGGGTGAGCGCAGTCTGTCCGGTGAGTGCAACGGCCGGGAATGCCACGTAGGTCTGTTTGCCGGGCTGGAAGGCAACGTCAGCGCCGATGCCGAAATGTTTCCAGGCCATGACGTTGCCGCTCACGCCCATCGCGACTCCGCTGAGACTGCTGGATGCTAGGCACAATGGATCCGCTGAATTATTGGGAGTGCAGGGGCCAAGAAAATTGGTCAACGTCTCATCGCCCTCAATGCCATTGGCGGAGGCCTTGTCCTGCATGGCCCCGAAGCCAATTCCGATATCAAATCCGTACTGTGCGTGGGCAAGGGGGACGGAAAACGCCGGCAACAGGAGCAGCGGCAGGTAACGGAAGATACGTTTCACGTGTGAAATCTCCTTCAAACTTCGCAGAATCCGCGCATGCCCCTGGCGGGGGCAAAAAGCCGCGGGAAAACTGTCGAACCTTAATAATACGCAAGATGGCGGACCGCTTGCATCACTAACGACGCGACATCCCGCCAACGGGTTACAAGACAGCGGTCCAGTTTGGGAGGTTGCGTACAGTCGAACCCGCGCCCCTGTTACAAAAAGGGCGCTGCGGTCACCGCTTCTGACAGCGCGGGCAAAAATGCGAGGAGCGCTGGGCCACCACTAATCGGCGTATCGGTGCGCCGCAGTGCACGCAGGGCTCGCCGGTGCGCTGATACACGCGGTGACTGACCTGGAAGAACCCCCGCCGCCCTTCGGCATCCACGTAATCGGAGATCGACGAGCCGCCGGCTGCGATGGCTTCGGTCAGCACCTCGGCGAGCGCCTCGTGCAGGCGGAGCGCCCGGTCGCGGCGCAGCCTGGCGGTAGCTGCCATAGGGTGAATTCCGGCGCGGAAGAGTGCTTCATCGGCGTAGATATTCCCAACACCGCGAACGAATGCCTGGTTCAGCAGCAGAGCCTTGACGGTGGTGCGGCGGCGGCGCAGATCGCGTGCGAAGTCCTGCGCCGCGATTTCGAGCGGTTCGGGACCCAGGCGGGCCACGCGAGCCGGGAACTCTTCGTGCACCTCAATGGCTCCGAACTGGCGGCTGTCGTCGAAGAGCAGCACGCCGCGATCGAGCGTGAAGATGGCGTGGGTGTGTTTGCTGGGCGCGCCACCCAGCAGCAGGCGGCCGGTCATGCCGAGGTGCAGCAGCAGATAGCCGCCGCCGGAAAGTGACACCAGAATGAACTTGCCGTACCGGCGGATGGTGCCGATCCGGCGTCCGGCGAGGCGCGCCGCCATTCGCTCCGGGTCGCCGCCGCGGAGAATCCGCGCTACACGGAACTCCGCGGTGAGGATGCGGCGGCCTACCAGCGGCGCGATGGACCGCGCCACGGTTTCGACCTCGGGCAGCTCCGGCACCTAGGGGACCTCGATCAGAATCTGCCCGTTCTCAATCCGCACCGGATAGGTGGCGACGCGGCGCGAGGGATCGCCCAGGCATTCACCCGTGCGGCAATCGAATTCCCAGAAGTGGTACGGACAGGTGAGTGTCCCCCCTTCCAGCTGCCCTTGCCCGAGCGGACCTCCCAGGTGAATGCAGACTCCGTTGAGGGCGTAGATGCCGCCTTCGAAGTTGCAGACGGCGTACGGCTGCTCGCCGCAGAGAACCTCTATCACATCGCCCGGCGGCAGATCCTCGACCTTGCCGGCTTTGATCGTTGGCATATCTTCCAGTAAGCCGGGGAACCGTCCGGATTGTCAAGGCGCGGCGGCACCGGGAGGGCTTTGCGGGCATGCTGAGAAATTCAGCGGCCCAGGCGTTGGAGAACAGCGCGGGCGGCGTCGCCTGAGGCGACGTCGGCGGCAGTGCGGGTCTTTCGTTCCACCAGTTCCACCAGGCCCTGGGCGAGCTTCTTGCCGACCACCACACGGAAAGGCACGCCGATCAGATCAGCGTCTTTGAACTTCACCCCCGGCCGCTCGTCGCGGTCGTCCAGCAGGGTGTCGATGCCCAGCTGCAGGCATTGCTGGTAGATGCCGCGCGCGGTTTCCATTTGAGCGGCGTCTGCGTTGTTGGCGGGCGTCACGATCAGCTCAAAAGGCGCAATCGACGGCGGCAGCACCATGCCGTCCTTGTCGTGATGCAGCTCGATGACGCCGCTCAGGATACGCCCGATACCGATGCCATAGGAACCCATAATGGGCGTGACTTCCTTGCCATCGGCGTTCAGGACGCGCAGTCCCATCGGCTCGGAGTACTTGTAGCCGAGCTTGAAAATATGCCCGATCTCGACGCACTTGACCACCGCCAGCGTAGCGCCGCAGCGCGTGCAAGCGTCTCCCGCCACCACCTGGCGCAAGTCGTGGAACTCAGCCTGGAAATCCTCGCCGATCGTCACGTGGCGCAGGTGATAGTCATTCTTGTTGGCGCCGGCGATCATATTGCGGCGACCTTCCAGGGCGCAGTCGGCGAACATGGGCATGTTGTGAACGCCCACCGGTCCAAGCGAACCGGCCTCGGCGCCGAACCACTGGCGGATTTCCTCCGGATGCGCCGGGCGGAATTCGGGGTCGTTCAGAATGGCGCCCGCCTTGGTCTCGCTCAACTGGTGATCGCCGCGCAGCATGATGAGCGCCGGCTTTCCGTCGGCCACCACCACCAGGCTCTTCATCTGCGAGCTTTCCGGCAGGCCCGTGAAGTCCGCGATCTCTGCGATGGTTTTGCGGCCGGGCGTGTGAAACTCCTCCGGGCTAAGGTCGCCGGCCGGGTCGGCTGCGGACGGCGCGGCGGGAACGGAGACTGCCTTTTCCAGGTTGGCGGAGTAGCCGCATTTCGGGCAGCGGGCCACAAAGTCTTCACCGGCATCGGACGCCATCATGAATTCGTGCGACTGGCTGCCGCCCATCGCCCCGGAATGGGCCTCCACCGCCATATAGTCCAGGCCGCACCGGTCGAAGATGCGGCAGTAAGTCGCATAGTGCTTGTCGTAAGCCGCGTCGAGCCCCGCCTGGTCCATGTCGAAGGTATAAGAGTCCTTCATCATGAACTCGCGCACGCGCAGCAGGCCGGATTTTGGGCGCGGTTCATCGCGGAACTTGGTCTGGATCTGGTACCAGATTTGCGGAAGCTGTTTGTAACTGCGCAGCTCGCCGCGCGCGATCGCGGTCATCACTTCCTCGTGCGTCATGGCAAGGCACATGTCGCGGCCGAAGCGATCCTTGAAGCGGAACAGGTTGTCGCCCATCACGTCCCAGCGGCCCGATTCCTGCCACAATTCGGCCGGATTCAGGGCGGGCAGAGAGAATTCCTGCGCGCCCATCGCGTCCATTTCCTGCCGCACGATGTTCTGAATCTTCAGCAGCGAGCGCTGCGCCAGAAACAGGAAGCTGTAGATGCCGGCGGAGAGTTGGCGGACGTATCCGGCGCGTAACAGCAGCTTGTGGCTGGCGACTTCGGCCTCGGCGGGCACCTCGCGCAGCGTGGGGATGAACAGCTTGCTCCAGAGCATAGTGGAAGAGGGGTAACCCTGATCTTAGCATGGTAAAATTGAAGTCTTCCCCGATGAAAATCGCCATCGCCGCCGATCACGCCGGATTTGTCTTGAAAGAAAAACTGCGGCAGACGCTGGCTGAGGATGGTCACGAAGTAGCGGATTTCGGACCGGCGGGCACGGACTCTTGCGATTACCCGGATTATGCGCAGCCGGTGGCGCGCGAAGTTGCCGAAGGGCGCGCCGACCGCGGCATACTCGTCTGCTCCACCGGCATCGGTATGGCCATTGCGGCCAACAAGGTGGCCGGCGTGCGCGCGGCGCCGGCGGTCTCCGAGGATGAGGTGCGGTTGACGCGTGAGCACAACGACGCCAACGTTCTGACCCTGGGCGCCCGCTATTTGGACCCGGAACAAGCATGGAAAATGACGCGCCTGTTTCTTCACACCGACTTCGCCGGCGGACGCCACGCGCGGCGCCTGGCCAAGATTGCGCAGATGGAACAGCCGCCTGGCCACAAAGAAACATAGCGGAGCGGTAATCGAAACGCTCTGGAACCGAGGAATTCGACTTTCATGACGCCAGCACAACGAATGAAGCGGCCTTTAGCCGAGGCGGACCCGGAAGTGTACCGGGCGATCGAAGAGGAATTGGAGAGGCAGCACGCGCAGATCGAGCTGATCGCGAGCGAAAACTTCACCTCGGAGGCCGTGATGGAAGCTACGGCCAGCGTGTTTACCAATAAGTACGCCGAGGGCTATCCCGGCAAGCGCTATTACGGCGGGTGCGAGAACGTCGATGTAGTCGAAAACCTGGCTCGCGACCGCGCCAGGAAATTGTTCGGCGCCGAGCATGCCAACGTGCAGCCGCACTCCGGCTCGCAGGCGAACCAGGCGGCGTACGCCGCCGTGCTCACGCCCGGAGACACCATCATGGGGCTGAATCTCGCCCACGGCGGCCACCTGACGCACGGCCACCAGCTCAATTTTTCCGGCAAGACCTACCACGTGGTGCCCTACAGCGTGCGCAAGGAAGACGAGCGCATCGACTACGACGAGGTGGAGCGGCTGGCGCGCGAGCACAAGCCGAAGATGATCATCGCCGGCGCCAGTGCTTACCCGCGGACGCTCGATTTTGCCCGTTTCCGCCAAATTGCGGATGCGGTGGACGCGATCCTGCTCGTGGACATGGCGCACATTGCGGGCCTGGTAGCGGCCGGCCTGCATCCGAATCCCTGCCAGTGGGCCGACATCGTCACCTCGACTACCCACAAGACGCTGCGCGGGCCGCGCGCCGGCATGATCCTCTGCAAGGAGAAGTTCGCCGCCGCCATTGACAAGCTGGTCTTTCCCGGCTTGCAGGGCGGCCCGCTGGTGCACGTGCTGGCCGCCAAAGCCGTCTGCTTCCGCGAAGCCATGGAGCCCGATTTTGTGGACTATCAGAGACAGGTGCTGGCCAACGCTCGCGCCCTGGCCGGGAGCCTGCAGGACGCTGGTTTCCGCCTGGTCTCCGGCGGCACGGACACTCATCTCATGCTGGTGGACGTTTTTTCCAAGGGCGTTCGCGGCAAAGAAGCCGAGAAGACGCTGGACCGCGCGCGCATCACGGTGAATAAGAATGCGATTCCGTTCGACACCAACCCACCCATGAACCCAAGCGGCATCCGGCTGGGCTCGCCGGCGGTGACCACCCGTGGATTCGGCGAGAGCGAGATGCGCGAAGTAGGCGGACTGATCGGAGAAGTGCTGGGGCACATCGACAGCGAAGAGACGATCGCGCAAGTGCGGGAAAAAGTCGAAGCGCTGACGGCGCGGTTCCCCCTGTACGAGTGGAAGAAGCGAAAGGCGGGAGAGGCTTCCGCCGTGCCCGAAGGCGCAGTACACGTGGTGTAGGCCTGCCGGGCCGGCAGCTTTCCAATCATGGCGCTGGGCATCGTAATTGACGGGCGCCGGGTGCGGGACTTTGGCATCGGTACCTACATCCGAAGCCTGATCCACGCGCTCAGCCGTATCGACACGGCGAACCACTACACGGTGGTCACGGGTCCTGGCGAAGCGCGCGTTTGGGGCCCGCTTCCCGAAAACTTCCGTATCGCGCTCTACGCCGGGGACGATCATGCCTACGCGGATCACCTGCGGTTCCCGATCTTTCTGCGCCGCCTCAAACCGGACCTGGTGCACATTCCGCTGAACCGCGTGCCCCTGCTGATGATCCGCCCTTACGTGGTGACGGTTCACGATATGGTGAACCTCTATTACAGCGAGCGGACGATTTCCGCCGCCCACATGCAGCTGCGCCGGTTCCGTTTCCGCCGCGGCCTCACCCGCGCCAACCGCGTGATCGCGGTTTCCGAGGCCACCAAGCGCGACGTCGAAAACCTGATGGGCGTTCCCTCCGGCCGTATTACGCGCGTGTACAATGCGCCCGATCCTGGTTTTCTCGGACGCGACCCGGCCGCCGGCGAAGAAGAGCGCCTCCGCATCATGGAGCGTTACCAGATCGACCGCCCTTTTCTGCTTTACGCCGGCGCCATCCGCCATCACAAGAACATCCCGCGGCTGGTGGAAGCCTTCGCCGTGC
>CAZZHN010000166.1:0-10426 GCA_964654065.1 uncultured Solibacteraceae bacterium | reverse complement strand
CGCTGATGGTGCACCGCGCGCTCTATGGCTCCATCGAGCGCTTTTTCGGCATCCTCATCGAGCATTACGCCGGCGCGTTCCCCGTGTGGCTGTCGCCCGTGCAGGCCATCGTGCTGCCGATCACCGATCGCCAGACCGAATACGCTCGTGGCATTCAAAAGCAGCTCGAAGGGGCCGGCATTCGCGCCACGGTGGACGAGCGTAGCGAAAAGGTCAACCTCAAAATCCGCGACGCGCAGATGCAGAAGATTCCCTACATGCTGGTGGTGGGCGACCGCGAACAGCAGAACGGCCAGGTGGCCGTCCGCCAGCGCAAGCACGGGGACCAGGGCGCCAAACCCCTCGCCGAGTGCATCGCCGCCATCCGCGCCTTGGTGGACAGCAAAGCCGTAGCGGATTGATGTGAGGCCTGTTGAACCAAGCCACCGCTCCCTAACGGTCGCGGCTCTGAACTCGATTGGAGCCGCGACCGTTAGGGAGCGGTGGGTACCCCGGTCCTACGCACTCGAAACAAGCTGTGCGCACCTGTCCGAGCCCGGATGAATCGGGGATGCAGGCATCGCAGGCCGGGGGCCTGCGCCACAAGGGCCCGCTTATTGCACGCCGGTTTCGACGGGTTGCGGAGCGGGCTGCTTATGCTTGCACTCGGCGTTCGGGCATTGCCAGAAGGTGCCGGCCTTCAGCCACTTTTCAATCATGTAAGGGCTGCCGCACTCCGGACATTTTTCCGGCACTGGCTTGCCCCAGGCGACGAAATTGCACTCGGGCCAGCGATTGCATCCGTAAAAAGTCTTGCCGCGCTTGGAGCGCCGCTCCACCACTTCGCCTTCGTTGCATTCCGGGCACTTCACGCCGACGGTCTTCTGCTTGACGAACTTGCAGGTGGGGTAATTGCTGCAGGCGGTGAACTCGCCGAAGCGGCCCGTCTTCAACACCAGGTGGTTACCGCATTGCGGGCAGATCTCGTCCAGCTTCTGGTCGGGTTTCTTCTGTGTGCCGCCGATCGGCTTGGTGGTCTTGCAGTCCGGGTATCCCGTGCAGGCGTAGAAGGTGCCGAAGCGGCCCTTCTTGAGCACCATGGGCCGGCCGCAATTCTCGCAATACTCTTCGTCGCCCTGCTCGGAAAGATCGGCTTTGTCGACATCCGGCAGATCCACCGTCAGCTCGCGGGTGTAAGTGCAATCCGGGTAGCCTGTGCAGGCGATAAAGCTGCCGTGTTTGCCCCACTTGATCACCAGCGGTTTGCCGCACTTCGGGCAGATCTCCTCGGTGGGCTTCTCCATCCGCTTGATATCGGTCATGTGCTCTTCGGCGTGTTTCAGATCCTTGTCGAAGCGCTCATAGAACTCCTGCATGGCAATGCGCCAGTCGATCTTGCCTTCTTCGATCGCGTCGAGTTCCTCTTCCATGCGGGCTGTGTAAGTCACATCGAAGATGTCGTCGAAGCTCTCGAGCAGCAGATCGGTGACCACCATGCCGAGCTCGGTGGGAGTGAATCGCCCGCCGTCTTTCTTTACGTACTCGCGCTCCTGAATGGTGGAGAGAATCGAGGCGTAGGTGGAAGGCCGGCCGACGCCGTCGGATTCCAGGCGTTTGACCAGCGTGGCTTCGTTGTAGCGCGGCGGCGGTTCGGTGAAATGCTGCTCCGGCCGGATGCCTTTGAAGCGGAGGCGCTCGCCTTCGGCCACCAGCGGCAGGCGGTGCTTCTCCTCCTCGTCATCTTCATCGATCTGGTCTTTGCCTTCCTGATAGACCTTGAGGAATCCTTCGAATTTCAGCACCGAGCCGGTAGCGCGGAAAAGATATTCCTCGCCGCCCTTGCCTTTGGCCCCCACGTCGATGGTGGTCTGGTCGTAGAGCGCCGGCATCATCTGGCTGGCCACGAAGCGGTTCCAGATCAGCCGATAGACTTTTCTTTCGTCTTCCTGCAGGTACTTCTCCACCACCTCCGGCGGGTAGGCCATGGAAGTGGGGCGGATCGCTTCGTGGGCGTCCTGCGCGTCTTTTTTTGACTTATAGAAGTTCGCGGAGTCGGGCAGGAACTCGCGGCCGTAGCGCTCGGTAATGAAATCGCGCACGTCGCGGATGGCATCATCGGAAACGCGCGTCGAATCCGTGCGCATGTAAGTGATCAGGCCGACGGTATCTTTACCAACCTCCGCGCCTTCGTACAAGCGCTGCGCCAGCATCATGGTGCGCTTCACGCTAAAGCGCAGCTTACGCGACGATTCCTGCTGCAAGGTCGACGTGATAAACGGCGCCACCGGGTTTCGCCGCTTCTCGCGGGTTGAAACCGATTGCACCGTGTAGGCGGCGCCTTCCAGCGACGCCACGATGCCGTCGGCCGATTCGGTCGATCCGATCTCGGCGGTCTCGCCGTTGATGCGGGCCAGCCGCGCGGTGAGCGCCGGCGGCTTCTTCGCCGCCAGCTCCGCATCGATGGTCCAGTATTCCTTGGCCACGAAAGCGCGGATCTCGCGCTCGCGTTCCACAATCACCCGCAGCGCCACCGTCTGCACCCGGCCCGCAGAGAGACCGCGCCGCACCTTGTCCCACAGCAGCGGAGAAATCTTATAGCCCACCAGCCGGTCCAGCACGCGGCGCGCCTGCTGCGCGTCCACCAGGTTCACGTTCACCTGGCCCGGCTTCTCGAATGCCTTGGCGATCGCCTTCTTGGTGATCTCGTTGAACATCACCCGGTAGATGCGAGGGCCCTTCTTTTCGGTCAGCTCCTCCTGCAGGTGATAGCAGATGGCTTCGCCTTCGCGGTCAGGATCGGCCGCCAGATACACATCCTGTACCTTCCTGGCGGCTTGTTTCAGCTCCGCGATGAGTTTTTTCTTGCCTTCGATTACCTCATAGCGCGGCTCAAAGCCGTGCTCGACATCTACTGCGAGATCTTTCTTGGGTAAGTCTTTAATATGACCGAGCGAAGCTTTGACGACAAAGTCCTTGCCCAGGTATTTGTTGATGGTCTTCGCCTTAGTCGGCGATTCCACGATTACCAGAGCTTTTGCCATATGATGCCGTTCTTCAAAAAAAGTCTATCCCCGCCGCATCGGAGAAAGGTATTTGCGGATCACCCAGACTGCGCTACCACACTTTAACAAAGTTTTTACCGGGAAGCTGCTTGACCAGTCCCATCATCTCCAGCTCGAAGAGTGCCGCCAGGAGCTCGGAAGTCGAGGTATCTTGAACCTTATCAGGCAGATCGTCGAGATGCGTGACGCTATCTACGTTGAGGGATTCCAATGTGCGGCGGGCAACCTGTCCCAGGCCGGAGGCGGGGTTATCCCCATTAGATGCCTCAGCTGCCGCGGCGGATTCACCTCCCTCGGCGAGGATTCGTTTACGCCCTCTGTCAATTAGATGCCGGCGGGATTCAGCGGGCAGCTCGTTGACCACGTCGTTCCAGTCCTGCACCAGCCGCGCGCCCTGCTTAATCAGCAGGTTCGGGCACCAGCTCAGCTTGGAGGTGATGTTGCCGGGAACGGCAAAAACCTCGCGCCCCTGGTCCATCGCCAGCCGCGCCGTAATCGCCGAGCCGCTGTACTGCGCTCCCTCCACAACCAGCACTCCCAGGCTGAGTCCGCTGATCACGCGGTTGCGGATCGGGAAGTTCTGCGGAAACGCCGTCGATCCCATGGGGAATTCGGAAACGATCAATCCCTTGAGCGCCAGGTCCGCCATCAGCCCGCGATTCTCCGACGGGTACACCACGTCCACCCCGCAGCCGAGCACAGCGATGGTGTCGCCGCCCGCCTGCAGCGCCCCCTTGTGCGCCGCAGTATCGATGCCGCGCGCCATGCCGCTGGTGATGGCCAGGCCCGCGTGCGCCAGGTCCGACGAGAGCCGCTCAGCCACCGCCATGCCGTAAGGCGTAGGGCGCCGCGTTCCTACCACGGCGAGGGAGAGCGCGCACAGCAGTTCCACCCGGCCGCGCGCGAAGAGTACGATGGGCGGATCGAAGATCTCGCGCAGCGCCTGCGGATAGCGCGGATCTCCGATGGTGATGGCGACGGCGCCCGCCGCCGTCATCTTCTCCTGTTCCGCCACGCCGTCCTCAAACGTACAGCCGCTGGCAATCGACTGCGCCACGGCGCCGTTCACGCCGGCGGCTTCGAGCTCCGTACGCGAAGCGCGGAAGATTTCGGCGGGCGTGCGGAACCGGTCCAGCAGCTTACCGGCGCCTCGAGCGCCTAGCCCGGGTATCAGTTGCAAAGCCAGCCAGTAGAGTTCCTCGTCCCGGCTGAGCACGGGGGGGTGACATGAGGTGCGAGTTTCTGATCAAGACGATAACAGCCGGTTACTGGAACGCGCAAGTACACCTCCAGGAGCAAGAGAGGTAGGACAGACGATCGGTGTTTGTCGTCTGTCGTCGTGCGCCACGGTGTTGTGACAGACCACGAAAGGGCGATGGTCTGTCCTACCGGTTCAGGTCAACGCGGCCCGAACTCTTTACACCGTGTAGCGGCCGCTTGCGATCACCTGCCCGGCGATCTGGCGGCCGATGGCGATGGTGTCGGCCGGTTCGTACTTCGCCAGGCGGCGCAGGATCGCCATCTGCGTGCGCAGCATATCGCCCTCCGCCACCGCCGCGATGACGCGCCGGGCTCGTGCCTGAATGGTTTCGGCAGCGTGGACGGCATAGTAGCGCGTCAGCGCGATCGCCTGGCGCGCGCCCGCTTCGCCGCGTGCCGCCACAATCTTTTCCGCCCGCAGCAGGCAGGACTCCAGCGCGAACACTTCCATGATCGAATCCGCCAGAGCGCCCATGATCTCCTGTTGATCGGCCAGCCCTTGCATGTATTTCTGCGAGGCCGCGCCGGCCGCAAACAGCGTGACCTTGCGGGCCTGCGCCAGCATCTCGCGCTCTGCCGCCAGCGGCCCCACGCGAACGGCCGGCGCCGCCGCCGGCGCCATCACCTCATCCATCACCCGCCGCATCGCCGCCAGCAGCGGCAGCTGGCCCGCCACGGCGCGCTTCATCAGGAAGCCGGTGATGATCAGCCGGTTGATCTCGTTGGTGCCCTCGAAAATGCGGTTGATGCGCGAATCGCGGTAGGCGCGCTCAGCCGGATACTCCTCCACGTAGCCGTAGCCGCCATAGATCTGCACCGCGTGATCCACCACCATGTCGAGCATTTCCGAAACCCAGACCTTCAGGATGGAGCACTCCACCGCGTATTCCTCGATGCGCTTCTGGATCTCCCGCGAGGCGCCCTCAGCCTCTGCGTCCAGCCCGGCCAGCGCGGTTTCGATCATGCCGATAGTGCGATAGACCATCGATTCGCCGGCGTAAATCCCGGCCGCCGATTCCGCCAGCTTCTCTTGAATCAGCCCGAATTCGCAGATCGCTTTGCCGAACGCTTTGCGGTCCTTGGCGTAGCGCACGGCGTCTGCCAGGCTGTGGCGCGCGCCGCCCAGGCAGGCAGCCGCCAGCTTGAAGCGGCCGATATTCAAAATGTTGAAGGCGATGTGATGGCCCTTGCCGGCCTCGCCCAGCAGGTTCTCCACCGGGATGGCGCAGTCACTCAGAATCACCGGGCAGGTGGAGGAGCCGCGAATTCCCAGCTTGTGCTCCTCGGCGCCGATCGACAACCCCGGCGTGCCGCGCTCCACCAGGAACGCCGAAAACTTCTCGCCGTCGATCTTGGCAAAGATCGTGAACAGGTCGGCGAAGCCGCTATTGCTGATCCACATCTTCTCGCCATTGAGCACCCACTGGCAGCCGTCGGCGCTGAGAGTGGCGCGTGCGCGGCAATTCAGAGCGTCGCTGCCGGAGGACGATTCCGAAAGAGCATAGGCCGCAATCCACTCGCCCGTCGCCAGCCTGGGCAGGTATTTCCGCTTCTGCGCCTCGGTTCCATACCAGACGATGGGAAGCGTCCCGATGCCCGTGTGCGCGCTGAACGCCACCGAAAAGCTGCCCACCTTGGTGATGTTCTCCGCGATCACGGCCGAGGTGATCTTGTCCATCCCCATTCCGCCGTAGGCTTCCGGGATGTCCACCCCCAGCAGACCCAGTTCGCCCGCCTTGCGCATCAACGCGCGCGTGACACCGAAGTTCTTGGCTTCGATTTCATCCGCGGCCGGCACCACCTCCTGGTCGATTAACTCAACCGCCGTCCTGGCGATCTGCCGGTGCTCTTCGGAGAAATCCTCCGGCGTGAAAACTTCCTGGGCAGTGCGTTCCTCGATGAGAAAACTGCCCCCCTTGATTGGCGTTGCCGCCACCGGCGTCATGGTTGCCATAAAACCTCCCCTCGCTGCGGATCCAAAACAGAACGTTACCAGTGCACTGCGGCCCTCGGAGCCGCGACCGTCAGGGAGCGGGCAGTGCACGCCGCCCCATCGTACCTAATTCATATTCTCAAAAATCCCAGCTGCGCCCATGCCGCCGCCGACACACATCGTGACCAGGCCGTAGCGCGCATTGCGCCGCTTCATTTCATGCAGCAGTGTAGCGGTGAGCTTGGCGCCGGTGCAGCCCAAGGGGTGGCCGAGCGCGATGGCGCCGCCATTGACGTTCACCCTGGCCGGGTCCAGTTCCAATTGCCGGATCACCGCCAGCGCCTGCGCTGCAAAGGCCTCGTTGAGCTCGATCAAATCGATCTGGTCGAGCTTGAGCCCGGCCATGCGCAGCGCCTTGGGAACCGCATGCACCGGCCCCATCCCCATTTCCTCCGGCAGGCACCCGGCGTAGGCGTAGGCCACAAAGCGCGCCATTGGCCGCAATCCCAGCTCGGCCGCGCGGTCTTGCGAAATCACCACTGCCGCCGCCGCACCGTCCGAGGTTTGCGAAGTGTTTCCAGCCGTCACCGTCCCCCTGGCGTGAAACGCCGGTTTCAGGCCGGCCAGGGCTTCCAGCGAAGTGTCGGCGCGCGGTCCTTCATCCGCCGCGAATTCCGTCTCCTGGATGTCGAGCCTCGAGCGCGCATCCGGCACGGCGAAGGAGACGCTCACCGGCACGATTTCTTCCTGAAACCGGCCCGCCGCCTGGGCCGCCAGCGCTTTCTGATGGCTCGAGAACGCGAATTCGTCGGCGTCGCGGCGGCTGATGCCGTAGTGCCGCGCCACGCGCTCCGCGGTCAGCCCCATCGAGAGGTAGGAATCCGGATAGTGCCGCTCCAGCCACGGATTCACCGAAATCTTGTTGCCGCCCATCGGCACCATGGACATCGATTCGGCGCCGCCGGCGAGAATCACGTCCGCTCCGCCCCCGCGCACGCGCTCCGCCGCCATCGCGATCGCTTCCAGGCCCGAAGCGCAAAACCGGTTCACCGTCATGGCGGCGGATTGGATGGGCAGCCCGGCGCGCAGCGAAGCGATCCGGGCCAGGTTCATCCCCTGCTCGCCTTCCGGCATGGCACAGCCCACAATCACATCCGAGATCTCGCGCGCGTCCAGCCCAGGCGCCCGCTCGAGCGCCCCGCTCATCGCTGCCGCCGCCAGGTCGTCGGGCCGCGTCGCCCGCAGCGTCCCCTTGGGCGCCTTGCCCACCGCCGTCCGCGCCGCGCTTACGATCACCGCTTCCCTCATGTCACCTCCGGGCGTTTCACTCCGGCCATCCCATTCTCGCCGGCAACCCGCCCACGGCCCACCCCGACTTCAATTCCGGAGCGGCTTGCCGGTCTTCAGCGTATGCGCGATCCGCTCCTGCGTCTTCTTCTCGCCGCATAATGACAGAAAAGCTTCCCGCTCAAGGTCCAGCAGATACTGTTCGCTCACCGGCGTGCCCGGCGTGACCGCGCCGCCCGACATCACGTAGGCCAGGTGGTTGGCCACCGTCACATCGTGATCGCTGATGTACTCGCCCTCGCGCATCATGCGCACCGCCAGCCGCAGCGTGGCGAGCACGTTTTCCCCCGGCGCGGGGATCGCCAGGCGCGGCGCCGGCGGAACGTAGCCGGCCGCAGCCAGCGCGCCCGCCTGCCGCTGCGCGTCCGCCAGCAGGCGCTCGCGATTCATCGTGATGCCGTCGCCGGCGCTCAGAAAACCGTAGCCGCGCGCTTCCTCGGCCGACGTCGACGCTTTCGCCATCACACAGGTTTCGAACGCGCGCCGCAGCGCATCAATCAGTTCCACTGAATCGCCGCGCCCGCTGTCGCGCACCGCCGCGGCGCGCTCGATGGCGGCAACGGTCATTTCCTTCGACCCGCCGCCCGCCGGCAGCAGCCCGACGCCGGTTTCCACCAGTCCCATGTACAACTCCGCGTGCGCCTGCCGCCGCGCCGCGTGCAGCGCCATTTCGGCACCGCCGCCCAGGCACAGGCCAAACGGCGCCACCACCACCGGCCGCGGGCAGTACCGGATGAGCGCGGTCATCTGCTGGAAGGCGCGGATGGCGCGGTCGATTTCGTCCCACTCCTCTTCCTGCATGCTCAGCAGCAGTTGCATGAGGTTGGCGCCGACCGAAAAGTTGCCGGCATCGCTCGCGAGCACGAACGCCGCGAACTGGCGCACGCCATCGCCATCGGGCGCCAGCGTTTCCGACACCATGCGCACGATGTCCTCTCCCACCGCGTTCTTGGGTGAGTGCATCTCGATGCAGGCCACGCCGCCGCCCAGATCCACCAGCGACGCGCCGGGGTTGGACCGCACCACGCCGCGCGCGGTGCGGGCGTCCGCGATGCGCGCCACGCCGGGAGCGGTCTCCACTTTCCGCCATCGCGCCGACGCCGGGTCGAAGCATTCGCGCCCGTGATCGCGGTACCAGCTTTCGCCGCCCGCCGCCAGCAACCGCTCTGCCGCCGCGCTCACCGGCTCGCCCGCGGCTTTGGCCCGTTCCACAGTGGCGCGCACTCCGGCTGCATCCCACATCTCGAACGGCCCGAGCTGCCAGTTGAAGCCGGCGCGCATGGCGCGGTCCACGCTGGCCACATCGTCGGCGATTTCCGGCAGCGCTCCCGCCGCGTAATTCCAAAGCCCGGTCGCCAGGCGCCAGTGGAACCGGGCCGCCTTGTCGCGCACCGCGTCGCCGGCCAGCAGCTGGTGAATCCGCTCCGCCACGCGCTCCGTGTTCTTCGCCATGTCGAGCGACGCGAATCGTGGCTTCTCCGCCCGCCGGTATTCGAGCGTCTTCCAGTCCAGCGCGAGCCGCGTCTCCGTCCCGTCCGGCCCCTTGGTCTTCTTGTAGAAGCCCTGCCCCGTCTTATCTCCCAACCAGCGGCGCTCCAGCATCGTTTCGAGAAATGCGGGCAGCGCCATTTGCTCCGCGGCACCCGGATCGGCGCGCGGGAAGTTGCGCGCCACGTGTGCCAGGACGTCAATTCCCACCAGGTCCGCCAGGCGGAAAGTGCCGGTCCGCGGAAAGCCGATGGCGGTGCCGGTCAGGACGTCCACCTCTTCAATACTGAGATCTTCGGCTTGCATCAGCCGCACCGTTTCCAGCATCAGGAACACGCCGAGGCGGTTGGCGATGAAGTTTGGCGTGTCGCGCGCCGCCACTACCTCCTTGCCCAGGCGCACGTCCGCAAACTCGGTGACGGTACGGCGCACCGGCGCGGCGGTCTCAGGCGTGGCAATCAGCTCCAGCAGCCGCATGTAGCGCGGCGGGTTGAAAAAGTGCGTCCCCAGCCAGCGCGCGCGAAGCCCCTCCGGCAGCACGGCGCCGATCTGCGCCACAGGAAGCCCGCTGGTGTTGGTACTGAAGATCGCGCCTGGCTTGAGGTGCGGCGCCACCTTTTCGAGCAGGCTCCGCTTGATCGCCAGATCCTCGGTAACGGCTTCGATGACCCAGTCGCAGTCCGACAGCAGCGTAAGGTCATCGGCGAAGTTGCCGGTAGTGATGCGGGTGGCGAAGGCCGGATCGTAGAAAGCCGCCGGCTTGGCCTTGCGCAGCGAGTCGAGACCCCGTGCCGCTACCGCGCTGCGCGCAGTGCCGTCGGAAGGGATGTCGAGCAGCACCACCGCCAGCCCCGCATTCGCCAGGTGTGCCGCGATGCGCGCGCCCATTGTCCCGGCACCCAACACGCCCGCCTTCTGGATGGGCGGCGATGGGGGAGCCTGTTCGAACTCGGAACCGGCGCTCATGCAAGACTCCTGATTCGCCTCGCCGGCAAATTCTCCGCCGGGGAGGGCACTTGCCAGCTTACCCACGGCGTCGTGAAAGCGCAACCGAGAGACGCCGTGCGGGCCATTTGCCAAGGTAGGACAGACGATCGTTTTGTGTCGTCTGTCATTGGTTTCTCGTTTTGTGCATTTGCTTTGCTTACCCCGAAAAGGACAGACCACGAACCCCGATGGTCTGTCCTACCTCACGCCGTTCACACCCGTTCTTTCCCAATGTTCTAATCATTTACATCCCGAATCCCTTGACACACCCCTTACCCTGAAATTGGGACTGTGGCGCCAGGCACCGCTGCTATCCCTTCTCCCCGGCCGGGGAACGTTGCACTGTAGTGATACTGAACTTCCGGCGCCC
>CAZZHN010000165.1:0-10609 GCA_964654065.1 uncultured Solibacteraceae bacterium | reverse complement strand
GCACGCCGGTGTCGCCGAGGATGGACCTGACCAGGTCGGCGAAGCCCGCCTCGGACCGAACATCGTTCGACAGGACGACGACGCAACGCTGGCTGGCCTCGATGCAGACCATGGTGTTGGCGGTCTGGCCGTCGTGGCCTCCCTTGTAGAAACCGTGGCCCTGCGGGCCGTCGAAGACCACGACGCCCAAACCGGCGTGCAAATCCTTGCGCTGCTCGCTGAGCGGCAAGTCGGGCAGGAGAAGAGGGAACTGATGGGCAACGGGGATATGCAGCCCCGGTTTCGTCATTTCGGCGCGTGAGGCCGCACTCAGGCCATCGCCGCGCACCAGGGCGGCGGCAAACTTCGAAAGGTCGGAAATCGTGGTGTTCATTGAGCCCGCGACCCGCACTTTGCCGCGCTGGTCATGTGGCTGCGGCTGTCCCTGATCGTTCCAGCCATCGGCGACATTGGTGTCAAGACCGTTATGCCACACCAGGCTGGTGCGGGTCATCCCCAGCCGGTCGAAGTTAGCCTTAGCCAGATCGCCGACATCGAGGCCCAACCCCTGCGCTTTACGGCCGTGCTCGACGACGAATTGGAGCAGCATGAAGCCCTCACCCGAATAGCTGAAGCGCGTGCCGGGCTCGAAATGGATGTGCAGCTTACTGTCGGGTTCGATGAACCAGAAGTTGCTGAAGCCGGTGGAATGAGTCAGGCACATGCGCGGCGTGATCTTCTCCCAGCGCGAATCGTCGGCGAGATCCTTGTATGGCCCGTACTTGTCCGGGAAAACCAGGTCGGGGCCATAACTGGGCAGTGGCTTGTCGAGATCGTCCTTGATGGGTGTGTCGAGGTTGAGCCTGCCCTGATCGACCAGTTGCATCACCGTGTAGGCAAACACCGTCTTGGTGAGCGACGCGCCGTACATGACCGTATCCGTGGCCAGCGGATCTCCCTTGGCGTTACGGATTCCGTATGCCTGGACATAGCCGACCTTGCCGTGATCGATGACCGCAAGAGCCATGCCCTCTGCGTGGGTCTGCGTCATGGTCTTGCTCACTTCGGCGTCGATGGCGGCACCGTTGGGTATCGTCTGGACGACAGCCGCGATAGGTATGCGGAATGCAGCAAGAATCACAGCCAGAGGCAGAAGAACCATTCCCCTCGTTCGGATGGTGAAAGTCGGTTTAGAACCAGATCCTGACTCGTGGCCTTTCCACAATGGTTTACCCTCCGGGCGCCTTTGACCGGCTCCCTACGCTGCGAGAATAGCACTCCGTGCCATCGTCGTCTGCCTAGAATTGACCACCTCCGCTTGCGGGCTACTCGATGGCGGCCACCGACCAGAACTGCCGGGCGACACTGATGGCCGTTATCCTCCATGGCCTTCCATAAGATAGGGCCAAATGATCCGGCGGGTCACTGGCTGAGACTGCCGGCGCTTCGACTTTCGGACCGCGACCGCCAGCCGGAAAGACCTACGCAGTCTTCGGATGCGGAACAGAGAAGACCAAAGCGGCTCACTCGACAAGTGGAACCGCGGCGGTGACAGTTAGCGCCTCGCGGCCCTCCAAGACCGAGAATCCTACTCCTCGATCACCTCGGGGGTTATCGGCAGCAACCGTGGCCAAGACGCTTACGGGTGTTCAATGGTTGGTGCTGTCACATGCTCGGGTCGAGCGGCAGTTTCTCGAACGGAATCGGGTCCTGGGCTCTCATCTCTTCGATCCATTTCAAGACCTTTTCGCTGGGGTTGAACAATTTGACGACTGGGAGTGTAACATCCACCGTCTCGACGGGGGGATTCTGAAACTGCACTTCCCACTTCGAAACAATGAGCGCGACACCCGCCTGGGCGGCGATGGCCGGAAGCCTGTCTCCGACCTTCGCGAGGATCCCGGAAACAGGACCCGTCGAGAACACTTGCTGGTGCAGCCGGACCTGTAGCCACTAGCCTTCTTTGTTGAGTTCCTTTGCGCGGCTATCGTTGTTGGCGGCCTTCGCCTTATTGTAATCAGTCCGTGTGGCTTGCACGGTCTGTTGGAACTCGTCCGAGTTACCATAAGCGAGCGCGACGGCCCGGGAATCAAAGACGCCTATGCGTAGCGGCTTTGTGTCTTGAGGGGAGGCCGCCTGCGCGGCACAGAAAACGGCGGCCGCCAGCGTCGCGGTCATTGCCAGTTTGTTCTTCACAATACCTCCCTGCCTTGTGAATTTAGAACGGTCAAGTCGGAACGGGAAAACCGGGACCGCCTGAACTTGGGTGCTTGATTCTGATGGGCGTTATGCTTCATGGCCTAACTCAAGATAGCGCCAATTAATCCGTCGGGACACTCGCTGAGACTGCAGACGCTTCAACCTTGCCCACCGCGACCGCGAGCCGGACCTACGCAGTCATACTCTGTACAGAATATCGGGGGACGACCAATATACCGGATACCGAAAAAGTCTCTTTCAAGTCTCAGCGTCGTGGACCTGGGCAAAGTGGACCTCCTGCTCGATCAGCTTCTACTCCAGCCGTACCGATTTCATGGTTGACCACGGTTCGCAACCAGCTTGCGCCACACGCGGTAAGTGTCACCGAAGCGATCGTCAGGAATTCCATGATCTTAGGTGTCCATTTCGTCGGGCGCAAAACTCTTGAGCAGTTGCAAGCCAAACGGAAACAGCTCGCCATCAATGTGGTTGGCGTCTTGGCGCTGACCAGGGACATCACGCGCAACTCGCCCGCGCCACGATCAGGTCGCTCAAGATTCGAGGGGCCTTCCGCGCCAGCCGGGAGGTCAAAGACGCGCTCAAGGGCCGAATGGAGTGATATCTACCGCATTGCGGCTGTACCGCCAGGTTGAAAAACGCGTGGATGTGCCCCGGTTTGTGCTCGTCCCTTTTTGTAGTGCGCTGTTATACTGAGACTGGCTTTATGCGGGTAACCGTAATCGGGACTGGCTACGTAGGGACGGTGACAGGCACGTGTCTGGCGTACCTGGGGCACCGCGTCACGTGCGTCGATACCGACGAGTCGAAAATTGCGAAGCTACAGCGCGGCGAGTCGCCCATCTATGAACCACTGCTGGAGGAGATCCTGGGGCTGGCGGCGCAGCGCGGCGGGATCGACTTCCGCACCTCGCTGGCAGGCGCAGCCGCCGAGAGCGACGTCATCTTTATCGCGGTGGGAACGCCACCGCTGCCTTCGGGCGAGGCCAACCTGGAGTACCTGGAGGCCGCCGCGCGCGGCGTGGGCGCCGTGTTGGACAGCTCGCGTTTTCGCGTGGTGGTGAACAAGTCGACCGTCCCTGTGGGCAGCGCCAACCTGGTGGAAGCGCTGGTGCGGGAGGGCATGGCGGAGGTTCCCGCCGGGGAGCGCCGCAGCATTCGATTCGGCGTGGCCAGCAATCCGGAGTTCCTGCGCGAGGGTTCGGCGATTGCGGACTCGCTCTACCCGGACCGCATTGTGCTGGGCTCGGCCGACGAACGGGTGCTCGACATCATGCGCGAACTGTATGCGCCGCTGGTGGCCCAGACCTTCGAACCGCCGGCGGGCCTGCCGCGGCCGGCATCGGTGACGCAGGTTCCGCTGCTGGTGACTTCACTGACCGGCGCGGAAATGATCAAGTACGCGGCCAACGCGTTTCTCACGATGAAAATTGGCTACGCCAACGAGATCGCCAACATCTGCGAGCGGGTGGGCGCGGAAGCTACGGAAGTGATGGCGGGCATCGGGCTGGATTCGCGGATTGGGGCACGGTTCCTGAACCCGGGAGTCGGCTGGGGCGGCAGTTGTTTCGGCAAGGACGTCAACGCGCTGATGCACACGGCGCGCGAGTATGGCTACGAGGCGCGGCTGCTGCAGGCCTCGCTGGAGGTCAACAACGCGCAGCGGAACACCGTGATCCAGAAGCTGCAGGAAAAGCTGTTCATCCTGAAAGGGCGGACGATCGGGTTGCTGGGGCTGGCCTTCAAACCGGACACGGACGACCTGCGCGACGCCCCGGCGCTGCACATCGCCGACCGCCTGCTGCAGATGGGCGCGCGGGTGAAAGCGTATGACCCGGTTGCCGTGCCGGCCTGCCGCGCACAGCACCCGGAGCTGCGGATTCGATACTGCGATTCAGCGGCGGATCTGGCCGAGGATGCAGACGCGCTGGTGGTGGTGACCGAGTGGGACGAGTTCCGCACGCTGGACCTGGCGGATCTGGCCAGCCGGATGGCCTCCCCCATCCTGGTGGACGGCCGCAACCTGTACGCGCCGGAGGCCGCCGCGGCGGCTGGCTTCGACTATATCGGCATCGGCCGCGGCGTGCGCTCGCGCGCGGCGCATCAGGATGCAACCGCGGGCGCGACGCGAGTTCGCCGCTGAGGCATCGGGCCCGGACACAAGGGTGGACACGAACGCGCGGCGAAAGAGCGGGGCTTATCCCGTCTGGCGGTCTGCTGTCTTTCGCCCCGTTCCGGGGCTGCGTATTTCGATACCTAGTTCCCAGTTGCTTACGCCCTGGGCTAATTTCTGGCGCCCCGGGCAGGGCTCGGCATCCTCTCTTCCCGCCCTTGCGCGAGGCCGCGCCTTCCTTTCACCTGTCTGCGGGGCTTACGCTCACTGATACCCTCGCAGCGTGGCGGGGGCACGGCTTGCCCTGCTAAACTACCCATCGATGATAACGGTGTTGGGCTGGTTGGTGGCGTTGTGCTTTTGGGCCGATCTGTTGTTCCCACCGTGCCTGGGGATCTACGCGCTAATTCGCTGGCGCGGCGGCTGGAGGGTCGCCGCCGCGGTGCCACTTCTGGTAGCGCTCCCCGCGGCTGTGACGTTCCTGAGTACCCGCCACGGCGAGGCGGGTGCGGATTCTCCTTCCCTGTTATGGTATGTGCCGCTGTCACTGGTGCTGTGCGCGTACTCGGCGACCGTATTGCTGCGGTACCTCAAACGTAAGCTGCCCGGGAGTGAGGGGACGACCTAAGGCGGTTGGCAGGCGGAAGCGCCTGCCCCACGTAAGACACCGGCGGCAAGACCGCTGGCGCTACCAGACGGGCGGCTCACTGCAATACGAGCACGGCGATTTTGCCGTCGGTAGCAAGGTTGTCGCCGGTGGCGTTTTGAGCGTGCTGCGGGATGGCGGGACGATCAACCAACAGCATGGAAGCGACGTGGCCGGAGAGGATCAGATCGTTCACCACTTTCTCGCGCTCGCGGTCGATCGCAGAATCGATGCGGTGGATGAAGGTGCGGTTGGCCTCGGAGAAACTGATGCCCATGTCGTGGGTAGCGGCCACCACCCACACCGGCCGCCCCTGGTAGAGATCGGGACGGAGCCAGACGCGGAGATGGTGGCGGCGCGCGAAGGTGTCGTTAAGCTTTTCAAAAACGATGTCGGGCGGCCTGCCTTCGAGCAGGAGAACGGAAACCGGGGCCTCGCTGTAACCCTTGTCCTCGGCTAAAGCCGCAATGGTTTCGAACTTGGCGACGGGGTTCAGTGACGAGGCAACGTGCCAGCCGGCATCGGTGAACGCCTGCTCCACCTGTTGCTTCTCGCCGATCAGCATCAGGTTGGTGAGGTCGGAATTCTTGGGCGGCTTCTGCGCCACGGTCTGGAACGGCTCGCCGGCCGCCAGCGCGGCCAGGGCGGCACGATCCGGCACCGGCTTGAGGCTGGCCAGGGGCCCCGGCCCGCCAGGTGCTTTCAAATAAGCCGGGGCGGTTAACTGCAAAGTCATTTCCACGCCGGCCTCATAGGTGATTTCCTGATCGACCCGCTGAACGACGGCTTTGGTGGCGCTGCCCAGCAGGTTGCCCAAGCCACCCAGCCTGTCCTGCAGTTTGCCGACTTCGGAGTCGATCTTGCCTGCCGTAGTGTCGGAGGCGAGAATGCCGTTGATCTGGCCCTGGTCGTCGACCTTTTCGCGCGCGTTATCGACGGCGGTGAGGCGGGCAGCAAGGCGAACTGGAGCGCCGGCGACCTCGACCTTCGTGAAACTGAGCAGCAGCACCGCGCGCTGCTCCCCGCTGGACGGTGCGGCCTGCGCCACGATGCCATGAACCGAAGCGCCGGCCGGAATCGCGTACACGCTGCCCGCCATCACGGGAGCGATGACTTCGGCCTCGACGGCATCGTTGACTTGCGAGATCTTCGATCCAACCCTGGACTTGAGGCGTATCTGGATTTCGGTTCCCGCCGGCAGCTGGAGCGCCCACGCCTGTGCGGCAGCCAGCGCCAGAAGCGCGCTATTTTTCAGGCAACACTTCAACAACGCCGTCCACCTCCTCAATTTTCACCAGGAAACGTTTGCGAGATTGTAGCTGGGAATCGGGCACTTCGAAGCGAGCGGCGACCATGCGGTCGAGAGTGGCGCGCCCCGGCACCCGCTCACGAACCATCAGCGTGGGGTTGTACATGTCGCCGAGCAAGGGCACTCCGGTCATGAGGCGCTGGGCGTCCATATCCGAAGCGGTCGCGCCGTCGGTGGAGGCGCCCCCCGGGCCTTCCAGGATCACGGTGACGGCCTGAATCTGAAACGGATAATCCGAAGGATTAGTGATGCGAAAATCGATCGCCACGGCGGAACTCTGGTCGTCGAGCGGAGCGGTGCGCACTTTGAGAATCTTGCCGGTCAGCTCGACATGCCCTCCGCGCTGCATGTAGACGACACCCGAGACGACGATCGCGACAACGACAATGCCGATGGCAAATGTGATGAGAAGAGTTCGAGACATAGAAAAGCCGGCGCCAGCCTGGCGTCCGGGCCAGATACGATTCTAAACTAACGCGGTGATGAAGGAGGGCTGGGACGGGCGAAAGGAGCGCTCGGAGCGAAGGGCGCCTGGCAACGGAAGCGCGAAATAGCAGGCGGCGCGGGTTGGCAGGCGGAAGGGCCTGCCCCACTTTGCCATCGAACAAGTCGGCGGGCATTTGAGGGCAGGCTAGAGCGGCTGCCGAAACAGTCCAGCAAAAACATCTTGGCCGCAATGAATACAGATGAACGCGGATAAGACAAAGTGTTTTTTGGTCTGCATTCATTTGCGGCTCATCTGCGGGCTGATCCGGTTTGGCATTCTCCGCAACTTCCAAAACGTGCAAGTTAGTCTCGCGGGATTGGGTAGACCAGGTATTGGGCGTTGGCGAAGAGTGGGGGCTCTGGGAGACGGTCTTGCGGCGCCAGCACGATGTAATCGATGCCGGCGGCTGCGAACTTGGGGATGTCGGTGGGGCGGAAGCCGGCAGCCATGGTTTGCGACCAGCGGGGCCACCAGTCTTCACCAAACTCGCGGACGAAATTCACCTGGCCGCCGCCCTTCCAGTCGACGTAGACGGCGCGCAGGGCTTCGGAGCGGAAGACGCCGGGGACGAGCGACCGGCCGGCATCGGGAAAGAGGAAGACGGCGTCCCGCGCGGTGGACCCGCCAGCCCAATCGGAAAGCTGGCGCAGTTCGGGCGTGTGCAATGACGGATAGTTATCGACGCCGCCAGCGAAGGGTATGAGGACGAGCGCCGCGGCGCCGGCCAGGGGAGCGACACGGAATCGCACGGCGGCGGCGGCGATGGCGGCAACCAGCAGCAGCACGGCGATGCGCCGCCACTGGTAGGGTTCGGTCACCACGGGCTGGAGCGGGAGCCAGCACGCGACGGCGAACCAGGCAACCGATTCCGGCCAGCGGTGGGCCAGCGCGGCGTGAGCCCCTGCCACCGCGGCCAGAAACGGCATCATCAGCGCGACGAATAACAGCAATCGCATCGGCTGGATCTGCGGCATCAACACCCACCCGGCGCGCTCCAGCAGCAGCCAGGAGAGCGGCATGCTGGCCAGGCCCAGCAGCGGCAGTCCCAATACGAACAAACTCAATTCGGTGGGAAGGCGACGGCGGATGCGGAGCCACGCGGCGGCGAGCACGGCGGCGAGGATCAGGTGATGAACGATAAAGTGGGGCGGCCAGGTGGAAAGCCAGACATAGGGAGCGCGCAACCGCTGCAATTGCTCCTGGGCGGCACCGAGTCGTCCCCAAAAGGGCTGCGGGGCGGAGCTGTCCTGATGGGCCGCGGCCAGCGCCAGAATCACCGCGGCGAACGCCGGCGGGATCCAAGCCCGCCATTGGCGGCGGTGGAGGGCCAGCAGGCCGAAAATCGCCAGGAACCCGAGCGCGGTGGGAGGGTGGTACAAAAAGGCGCACGCGGCCGCGACGCTGGCGGCCAGGTAGCGGCGGTGCGCCGTGAGGCCGATGGCGCAGATTACCAGCGGCAGAGCAAAGGCGCGGGGAGTGGGTTCATACTCGACGGTGAGCACGGCCGGGCCGGCGATGGCCGCGCCCAGCGAGCAAATCGCCGCCACCAGCAGGGCGGGTCCAAACTCGAGACCGGCAGCGGTCGCCATGAGGATCAATCCCCAGATGCCGAAGGCGCGGCACACGATTTGCTCGGCGGCCAGCACGTCGCGGAAACCCAGGCCGGTGAGACTGCGCAGGGCGAGCGCGGTTTCATCGTAGAGGGTGTAGCCGACGTGCGGCTGCTGGACCAGAATGTCGTGGCGCAGCACGGCGGGATCGCGCAGATGTTCCAGCATGGGCGTCCAAATCTGCGTATCCTGCTGCAGCCAGGTGTGGCCGGGGAACACGAAGAAGGTGGCGCACGCCAGCGCCAGCGCCGCGGCGGCTACTTTGAGCCGCATCATTTGGCCGGGGTCTTATCGAGTTGCTGGCGCACCCAGACGCGGTTCGGGTCGAGTGCCAGCGATTTGTCGAACGCCTGCCGCGCTTCGACATCCTTATTCTGTTTGCGCAGGGCGATGGCGAGCCAGAGCCAGGCTTCGGAGTTGCGCGAGTCAAGATCGATGGCTTTGTGGAAATCGGAGACGGCTTCGGTGACGCCGCCTCCCAGTTGCGATGGGAGGTAATAATTGCCGACGCCGCGTGCCACCCAGACCGGCGAAGATTTCGGCGCCAGCGAGACCGCCTTGTTGACGGCGTCCTTGGCGCGCGGGCCGTAATTGAGGCCGCTCAACATGTCGGTAATTGCCTGGCCGCAGAGAGTGGCCAGGACACGGTAGTCCTCCGCGTCATCCGGCTTCAGAGCGATGGCCTGTTCGGCCGCCTGGATGCCGCGGACGGCGGCCTGCTGCGCCGCCTTCTTGTCGTGCATCTCAATTTCCACTTCCGCCAGATAGGAGGACGCCAGCGCCACGCGGTATTGGACGGCGGCATCCTTCGGCGCTTTGGCGGCGGCAGCGGCGGCCTCGTTCACCAAGCGCTGCAGGGCGGGGCGGTCCTGTTTGTCGCGCGCCAACTCGAGCGGCGAAAGAGCGCCGGCGAAGAAACCGGCAATGAGCAAATGCGCAACGATCATGGGAATCTCAAACCATTAGAGTACGGACGGGCGACAGGGGAGCAACACGGGGACCGGGAGCTAGCTGGGTTGACATGTGGAAGCGCGTGTCCCACATTTTCCGCAAACGCCTGGGTTAACAGGCGGAAGCGCCTGTCCCACATTCCTGGTGGCAATGTTGTCATCCAAAGTAACCAATCACAACGCCGCGATACGGCGGTGCACCAGCAGAAAATACAAACCGAGCGTCGCCAGCAGCAGGCCGTTGACGGCCAGCACCATGGGAGCCGTAAAAATAGGGACGAGCCAGCCCGCAACCAGGTTTCCCATTGGCATGCCGCCGCGAAATGCGAAATTGTAAGCGCTCATCACGCGGCCTCGCATCTCGTTGGTGGTGATCAGCTGCACCAGCGAGGTGACCATAGAGAAGACGCCCACCATGGATGCGCCGTTCAGGAACAGCAGGACGAAGGTCAGCGCCAGGGAATGGGAGAGAGCGAAGCCGGTGATTCCCACGCCCATCAGGATGAGCATAGCCAGGGCGATTCTCCCTTTGCGGCTCACGTTGCCAAGCCCAGCCACGGCGAGCGCGCCCAGCACGGAACCGATTCCGGCGACGGAAAGAAACATGGTGTAGGTTTCCGGCCCGCGGTGGAACACCTGCTTGGCGAAGATGGGCAGGAAGGTGCGCGAAGGCACGCCCAGCGCGGTCATGGCGAACGCCAGCACCATCAGCGCCTCCATCGCGCCGTGCTGGCGGATGAAGCGGAAGCCTTCTTTCATGCTTTCGAGGACGCTCTCCGTGGTTTTCTCGGGGATCATGCGAATGTTCAGCATGCTGAGAGAAATGATGGGAGCGAGAAACGAGAGTCCATTGAGCCCGAAGCACCAGGCGTTGCCGAACTTCACCATGGCCACACCGCCCAGCATGGGGCCGATCACGGTGGCGGTATTGAACTGGATGGAATTGAGCGCGATGGCGTTGGGCATGTCTTCCTTCTTGACCAGCGTCGGAATCAGCGCCAGGTAGGCCGGGCCGCCGAACGCTTGCGCGAAGCCGGAGACGAAGGAAAGAGCAAGGATCTGCCAGACATGCACCAGGTGGAATAACACCAGGAGTGTGAGCGTGAAGGCCGAAGCCATCTGCACCCACTGCGAGGCGAGCAGCACGCGGCGGCGCTCGAAACGGTCGGCCATGACGCCGCCGAACAGGGAAAACAGAAAGATGGGGATGCCGCCGAGAAACATGTCGAGGCCCAGCAGGAAACCGGATTTCGACAGGTCATAGACCAGCCAGGCTTGCGCCACGATCTGCATCCAGG
>CAZZHN010000164.1:0-10738 GCA_964654065.1 uncultured Solibacteraceae bacterium | reverse complement strand
CCATTCGCGTGGCTTTCTGGGGGAACGAGGAGAACGGTGGACGCGGCGGCGAGGCCTACCGGGCGTGGGTCGGCGATCAGATCAAGAACCACGTGGTGGCGATCGAGATGGATGGCGGGGCTGAAACGCCGGCTGGTTTCGGAGCGGGTGTGGACAAGGCTTCGGCCGATATGCTGCGCCAGATCGGACGCCTGATGGAACGCGTGGGCGCCAGCGAGATTGGCGGCGGTGGCGGCGGCGCCGACATTGAACCCTTGATGCGCGACGGCGTGCCCGGCATGGCCGAACGGACCGTCGGCACGCACTACTTCGACTGGCACCACACCGAAGCCGACACCTTCGACAAAGTCAATCTGGACGACTTTCGCAAGAATATGGCCGCGCTGGCGGTGATGGGTTACGTGCTGGCCGACATGTCCGGCCGCCTGGTGACCGCTCGGCACGGCCAGTAAGCCGTAAAAAAAGGTAGCGCCGGCCGTCTCTGCCACCGGTGTGTCCTAGATCTCCGCTCTACGGAAAGCGCGACCAAATGCCAGACGCCGCCGGCACTCCGCCGGCATTTTGCGGGAGTGCGTGCGCCACCTACTTGGCGTGCGTTTCGGCGGCCAGCTTGGCCTGAGCTTCATCCAGCTTCCGGTTCACGCTGGCCATTTCCTCCGGATCCGCTTCCGGAAGAGCAGCCTTCTGGAATTCGTGTATCGAGGCCTGCCACTGTGCGATGGCTTCTTTGGTCTTGCCGAGCTTGAGGTAAACGTCCCCCAGATGGTCGTGGACCGTCGGGTCCTGCATCCGGTCCAGTGCGCGCTCCAGCAGTCCCCGCGCATCGTCCAGTTTGCCCTGGCGATAATAAACCCATCCCAGGCTGTCGAGGTAGGCGCCATTCTCGGGTTCCAGATCCACCGCCCGCTTGATCAGGTCGTAGGCCTCCTCCAGCCGCACATTCCGGTCAGCGAGCATGTAGCCGAGGTAGTTCAGTGCGCCCGCGTTCTTCGGGTCCAACTCCAGCACCTTGCGGAAAGCGGCCTCGCTCTGATCAAATCTCTTCTGCCGCTCCAGGCCGGCGCCGCGCATGAAGTACACCTGCTCTTTCTCGCTGTCGGTGCTGGCCAGCTGTTCGGCGCGGTCGAGCGCCTTCAACATGTCGTTCCAGCGCTTGCCCTGTTCGTAAACTTCGGCAAGCTGCAGTTGGAGGGCACGGCTGGCTCCGCGGTTCTCCGCGAATTTCTTGATGCCTGCCTGGGCTTCGCGCTCCGCCGCCGCCAGATCGCCGGAGGCCCGATAGGTCTCTACCACCTGCGAGGTGGCGTCAGTCTGGGCATCGTCGTCGCTATCCAGCGTGGCGAACTGGCGGAAGGCCTCGATGGCGGCCGGATACTGCTTGGCGTCGCGGTACAGCAGGCCCAGATGGCGTTCCAGGGCAGCCCGGATCTTGCCGTCGCGGCCGCTGTAAGTTCGGTGCGGCAGAGTGTCCAGAAGAGATTTCATGGACGAGATTGCCTCGTCGGTCTTGCCTTCGGCCTCCAGCAAGTAGACTTGCTCGTGGCGTACCTCGATATTGTCCGCATCCAGCATTTGAGCGGAGGCGAGCGCCCTCTCAGCCGCCGGGAAATCGTGCTTGAAGCGGCAGATGCGCGCAACCTGCAGCCGGTACAAAGGCTCACGGGGATTATCGGAGGCGAGCTGCTGGTAAGTCTTCAGCGATTCGTCCAGCTGGCCGGCCTCAGCCAGGTCCTGCGCCAGCTCGCGCTGCAGCCGTTCGTCGTCCGGCTCGAGCGCCACCGCTCGTTGCAGGACGTCGGCGGCCGACTTGTAATCGTTCATGTTTTCGTACTGCTGGGCGAGGATGCTGAGCGTGCGCTCATTGGGGCTCTTGTCGGCGGCCGCTTTGAGTTTCTCCAGGGCCTTGGCCGAGTCGCCCATGTCGGCGTAGACCGCCGCCAGACCGGTCAGAGCGTCTTCATTATCCGGTTCCGCCTCAAGCGCGCTGTTGAACGCCTTTTCCGCGGAGGCCGAGTCGCTGGAGGCGCGGTAGAGCCGGCCCAGGTACGACCAGCTATCCGCGTCCTTGGGAGCCTGTTGAGTCACTTTCTGGTACTGATCAATGGCCTTGTGCAGGTAACCTTCGTCAATCTTCGCGTTCGGCGTATCGCCAATCGCCAGGTGGGTGTAAATCTGCGCCAGCGTGCGCCGTGCATCGAGATTGTTCGGGTCCTGCTTGAGAAGGCCCTCGGCCTGTTCCACCGCGTCCGCCAGGCGGTTGGTTTTGATGTAAAGATCCGTCAGCTCTTCTAGTACCAGCCCGGCCTTGGGGTCGAGTTTGATCGCCTCCTGGTAGTAGTGGATCGCCTTGTTGACGTCCTCCCGGCTGCCCTCCGCCGCCGCCAGCTCCGCGTACAGCCGGCCCATGGCAAAATTGTAGTAAGCCCCCGCTTTGGTGTCGGTGGCTGGGGAGGGTGGCGCGGCAGGCGCGCTCTGGGCGAACGTGGCGCATGCCACGGAGCCGGCCAGGAAGAGCATTTTCACTGAGCGAATCATGGGGTCCTTACTTGATTCCGGCCTTTGGCGGACCCAGGACCGAAAATCATCTTTTTATTGTATAACGCGGTTGCGCTGCAATACAGGCAAACGCCGATCGAGGGCACTTGACGGTAATTGCAGGTACGGTTCGTACTAGTGATGGCTTTGTCTTCCACTGTAATCTCCCGCACCGCTGACCGGGCCAAGCCCGCGGGCCAAACTCTTCTACCACTAGAAGACGCTCCTGAACAGGCGATGGTTGCGGTCGTCGGGCCGACCGGCTCCGGCAAGAGTGATCTGGCGCTCCACCTGGCGGAAGCATTTCAGGGCGAAGTCGTGAATTGCGATTCGCTCCAGGTGTATCGCCATTTCGATATCGGTACCGCCAAACTGGGAGCAGGCGACCGGCGGGGCGTTCCCCATCATCTGATCGACATCCTGGAGCCCGACGCCCTTTTCACCGCGGGCGAGTTTGCGCGCGCCGCCCGGGATGCGGCTGCCTCCATTTCCGCTCGCGGACGATTGCCGATCGTCTGCGGCGGCACAGGCTTCTACTTGCGGGCGCTGCTGGACGGGCTGTTCGCCGGGCCGGAGCGCGACCAGGCCCTGCGCGACCGCCTGGGTGCGCGCGAGCAGCGGCGGCCGGGCTCGCTTCACCGCCTGCTGCGACGGCTGGACCACGCCGCGGCGGCCAGGATTCATCCCAACGACGCGCCGAAGGTCACGCGCGCGCTCGAAGTCTGCCTGCTGACCCGCCGGCCGGTGACCGAACTGTTCGAACAGGGACGCACCGCCCTGGCGGGCTACCGCGTCCTCAAGTTGGGGCTGCTGCCCGACCGCGACTTGCTGTACCGGCGCCTCGATGAGCGCTGTGCCCGCATGTTCGCCGGCGGGCTGGTGGAAGAGGCGCGGAGAATTCTCGAGCTGGGCTTCGCTGAGACCATCAAGCCGTTCGAATCGCACGGCTACAAACAGGCGCTGCAGCTGATCCGCGGCGAATTGAATCCGCGCGAGGCGCTGTTCTACGCCCAGCGCAAAACCCGCAACTATGCCAAGCGGCAGATCACCTGGTGGCGCAAAGAACCGGGCCTGGTGTGGCTGCGCGGTTTCGGCGAAGATCCGGATGTGGTGGAGGAAGCGGCGGCCCGCGTGCGAGCGTTCCTGGGCTAGCGCAGCTAGGGCGGTGTGATCGTGGAATGGTCCGGCGCCAGATACTGACGCAGGAACGCCCTGGCCGCCTCGCTCTCGGTTCCGTCTGTCGCCGGGGCCGATGACGCCCCCGGGGAAGCCACAAGGCCACCCGTCCGTTCGATTGCCGGGCAACTCCGGCGGGCGGCGATGCGGACCAACGGATCGAACCCCAGGTCATGCACGAACTGGGGCGGGCCGATGATATCCGCGCACACGCTGCAATTCGAGATGTCGTAGCCGGGAACCCAGTGCACGGCCCGGCCATCGCGGTGCAGCGCGGCCAGGCTGCAGGCTGCCGCGCCCAGGCGGTCGAGGAACTGCCGCTGGACGCGGATGATTTCCAGCCGCTGCGCCAGCGGCAGCTCGCCAGGCTGGTGCGCCCGTCCAAGCACAGCCGCGGCAATGACGGCCGTAAAGGCAAGGCCAGCGGCCCTGGTTTGCCGCGCGGTGCGGCCGGCCTGGCGCGGGGAGTCGTCCGCCTCCGCGGCGCCCACCCAATCGGCGCCATCCGGCGGCCTTTCCGAAGGATTCTTCGGGGAACGCTCCAGACGAGCCACCAGCGCGAGCACGATCGCCGCCGAGGCCAGCCAAAACCCAAGAAATGGCAGCGTCACGTAGTAGTCGCCCAGGGCGGCGCCGTAGTTCCAGCGGCGCGCCAGTCCAATCTGCGCCAGCGGCAGAATCAATAGAGAGAAGCCACCCAGAATCAGGCTGGCGAGATGCGTTCTCCGACTCGCAGCCATGGTTTTGGATATGGCCAGCCTGGCTGCCCCCACAACGAGGAGGACGCAGGCCAATCCTAGCGCGCGCCCTGCCCGCGGCCCGAAGAACCAGCCGAAGGAACGAAGGAACAACGCTTTGTTCAGGACGAAGACTGCAAGATTGGTAAACAAGCGCCCATTCAGCAGGCCCGAGTAGTTCAGGGGCGGACGAACCACGTAGACGCTCCGGCCCCAGAGGGCCAGAGCCGTGGGCGCCAGCGAGACAGAGCCAAGCGTAACCAGACGGCGTGCGGTCACGTCTCGGCGCTCCGGCGACAGCAGCACGGGCGCGCAGAACGCGATGAGATATACGGCCGGCGCCAGGGTCTGGGACGAGATGAACACCGTTGCCGCTGCCAGCAAGGCAGACACGACCGCGTCCGTCAACCGCATAGCCTCGGCGAAGACGATGATGCGGCGTGCATGCAACAGGTAAACGGCCAGTAACGCTGCCGAGGCTGTCAGCCAGAACCCGCCCCCAAACCACGTCCTCGCAGGGCCGTAACTGGGCCACGCGGCAAACAAGCCGACCCAAAGGACGAGAATCCAGGGCCGCTCGCTGGCGCGCCACAAAAGGTGAGCCAGGACGACGACGATCACCAGGAAGGCTGCCTGCTGTAAGCACGCCGCTCCAATGTAATCCAGTCCGAAGACCTTCCTCATGCCCCACAGCACGATCTTCAGCAACGGCACAAAATGGTCGTTGAGCGGCCCGGTGAGCCATGCCTCGTCGAGCGGGTGTGGCACCAGGTAGCCCCAATCGTCCCAGTACCAGGAATTGACAAACACGCGATCGCCATAGCCGATCGAGTAGGCTACCGACCCGGCTGCCGCGGCGCAGAACGGCCAACCGAACATCTCTACCTGGGCAATTGCCCGGATCGCGGCCAGGAAAGCCTCGGCCAGGGCGACAAAGGCGAGAGAAAGAAGCGTCAGCAGCGCAGTATGCAGAACGCGATTGCCGTCCGGCACGCGAACCACGCCGAAGTCCACTACCGCAGCCAGCAGGAGGTAGGCTGCGGTTCCCAGAGCCAGAGCCGGCAGCGGTGAGATCTTGCGGGCAGATGGCGCCGCGCCGGTCGCCGCGCTTTCGCCGTTCTCGCGATTCTCAGCGTCGCGCATCAACGCAAGTTGCATCGTAGCACGCTCCAGCGCGACGGCCGGCTGGAAAGGCGCGCAACTGCCGGCGCTCGCCGCGACGGCTGCTACACTGAGAATACCGATGCTTCGCTTGCTGGGCTTGGCGATAATTGTGTGCGCCTCGCTGCGCGCCGAGACGGTTGTGGTGCTGCGCTTCTTCAACCACTCCAGTTCAGCCGGCCTGGACTGGATTGGCGAAAGTATCGCCGAGACCGTGCAGGACTCGCTCGTTTCCGAGGGCCTGCTGGCGCTGGGTCGCGAAGACAAGGCGGAAGCCTACCGGCGTCTCTCGCTGCGGCCGGGCGCCGAGCTGACGCACGCCTCGATCATCAAAGTGGGTGAGGCGCTGGACGCGGCCCGCGTGGTCTACGGATTCTACGAACTGCTGCCGGCCGAAGGCGGCGACACGGCATCCAGAGGATCGCTGCGCATCACTGCGCGCATCCTCTACATGAAAGAGACCCGGCAGGGCCCTGTGTTCAGCGAACTCGGAGCGCTGGAGGACCTGGCGGAGCTGGAGGCTCGCCTGGGATGGCAAACGCTGCGCCAGTTGGACCCCGCCAGCGCGCGGTCCGAGGAGGATTTCCTCAAGGTTCGCCCCCCTGTGCGCATCGACGCCGTCGAGAACTACGTCCGCGGCCTGTTGGCGGCGGATCCCGAGCAGCGACAGCACCTCTTCATTCAGGCGGCCCGGCTTGATGGACACTATTCCAGGCCGTGTTTCCAGTTGGGAAAGAATTACTGGGAGAAGCACGAATACAAAGTGGCCGCCGGCTGGTTCACGCGTGTCGGCCCATTCGACCCGCGGTATCTGGAAGCGCAATTCTTCTTGGGATTATGCCGCTACCACTTTGAAGACTTCGCCGGCGCCAGACAGTCGTTTCAGCTCGTGTCGCAAACCATGCCGCTCAACGAAGTGTTCAATAATCTCGGCGCCGCCGAAGTCAGGCTGAACGATTATGCGGCCGCCAGCGCCAGCTTTCAAAAAGCGCTGGAGGGCGACAGCGCCGATCCCGATTATCACTTCAACCTCGGCTATACCGCGTGGCGCGCTGGAAACTACGCGGCCGCCGTGGAGAGCTTTCGCGCGGTGCTCGATCGCGCTCCCGACGACCAGGAAGCGACGCTCATGCTCGGCCGCTCGCTCAAGAGCGAAAGCGCCCGCCCGGGCGAGCCGCACATGGAAGACCGCGTGCGCATCAAGACCAACTACGAGGAAGAGGCCTACCGTCAGCTGCAAGCCGAATTGAAGAAATAGCAGCCGGGTTCCGTGGCGCGGGCTGTCGTGCCTGCTGTGTCGAGAGTCATCTCGACATTTCTTGCGATGCGCCATGCGGGGCGGTACGAGGCGGGTTAGAATATTGCGGTTAGTGCGGAGGCCCTGCATGTCGAGATTGTTCTTGTCGCTACTCATAATGGGCGCCGCCGTGTTCGCGCAGGCGCCTCAGGCGCCGCCGGCGAACGCTCCCGCGGGGGCCCGGCCAGACGGGCTGTACGCCCACTTCAAGACCTCCATGGGCGACATCACCATCCAGCTTTACGAAAAGGATACGCCGGTCACGGTGCGCAATTTCGTGGGGCTGGCCAAAGGCACCAAGCCGTGGAAAGATCCCAAGACCGGAGCCATGGTGAGGCGGCCGCTCTACAACAACACCATTTTTCACCGCATCATGCTCGACGGCATGATTCAGGGCGGTGACCCGACCGGCAATGGCGATCACGATTGCGGCATCAAGATCCACGACGAATTCCTCCCGGGCCTCAAGTTTGACCGTCCGGGCCGGCTCGCAATGGCCAACACAGGAACGCCGAATTCGGGCGGTTGCCAGTGGTTTATCACGGTGGCATCGCCGATCAAAGACTACGACGGCGGCTACACGATTTTCGGCCAGGTGGTCGAAGGACAGGACGTGGTGAAGGCCATTTCGCGCGTGTCGGGCAAGCATCTGGCGAATGGCGGCGTCCGACCCAATGTGGACGTGAAGCTGATCAGCGTCACCATCGAGCGCGTCGGCCCGGAGCCCGCGCCCCCGCCGGCCGCTAAGAAAGCCTCCCCGGCAAAGAAGTAGCCGGCGGTTGATCGCTACACCGCCGCCCGCTCCCTAACAGTCGTGGCTCTGAATCGGAGCTGCGACCGAATAGAGCGGTTGCAGTTACTACGAACGAATCCTAGTCCTGTTACTCGTAGCGCAGTGCGCGGAGCGGGTCGATGCGCAAGGCTCGCCGGGCCGGCAACAGCGCAGCCAGGGCGACGGTGACCAGGAAGACAGCGATGGCGCCCAGGTAAGTGATCGGATCGAGATTGCTGACGCCGTAGAGGACTCCGCGCAGGAACTGCGACAATGCCGCGGCCCCTCCCACCCCTAGCAGTAGCCCGATGCCCACTGGGACGGAGAACTGGCGCAGCACGACCGACAGGATATGCGAGGGCTTCGCGCCCAATGCCATCCGAATGCCGATTTCCTTGGTGCGCTGCGACACTCCGTATGCGACCACTCCCAGGATGCCAAGGCACGCGAGAAGCTGCGCCACCAAACTGAGCAAGCCGGCGGCCATGGTAGCGTATCCGGCATCTTGCACTTTCTGCCGAAATGAGTTCTTCAGCAACTTCGCCTCGGGAAAGAGCTTGGGATCGATGGATCTCGCAATCGAGGCGACCAATCGAGCCACGGCCTCCGGCGGTCCCGATGTTCGCACCAGTACCACCATGGCAGGAAGAATGTCCTGCTGAGCCAGGCGGTAGACCTCGACGGCATCCGAATCCTCGGGTGAGACCAGACGTGCGTCACCCGAGACTCCAACCACGATATCGTTCGCCGGCGCTCCGGCCGGGTCCACTCGCTGTCGAAACTGTTTCCCAATCGGGTCTTCCAGGGGCCATTGCAGGCGGGCCAAGGATTGGCTGACGACGATCGCCCGTGGGTCATCGCGAACCAGGCTGCCTCCCCGCAATAACGGGATCTGCATGGTCTGAAAGAACTGCGGATCGACGTTGTTGAAGTGAATGTTGACGGTGCGCCCCGCGATATTGGCCTTGGCTACGGTCCATCGGTTGCCCAGCGGCGGATTGGACGCCATCGACACGGATTCTATGCCCGGAACATGGCTGAGACGGCTCCAGAGCCGGTCAAAATACGCCCGCGCCTGTGCAGGCGAGTAGCCGGTGAGAATAGGATCCAGCGCAATCACTCGTTCGTATGCAAAGCCCGGCGGCGTAGATATTGCCTGATTGAACGCGTGAACCAAGAGCCCCGCCACAATCAGGAGGACGCAACTGGCTGCGACCTGTGATCCGATCAGGATCTGCCGCATCCTGGTAGCGCGGTAGCGCTGGCGCGCGACCTGCCACGCGGGCGTCAGCCCGAACAGGATGGCGCACGCGAATCCGGCGGCCAGAGCGAAGACCATGACCCGCCAATCCGGCGCCGGATCCAGCCATGCGGGACTGCCGGTTGCCGCCATCAGAATCCGCAGGGCCATGTAGCCCAATGCCAACCCAGCCGCCGAGCCCAGTAGAGCCAGTAGCATGCTTTCAGTGAATAATTGCCGCATCAGCCGGCTTCGGCCCGCACCTACTGCGGTGCGGATCGCAATTTCTCTCTGCCGCGCCACCCCCCGTGCCAGGAGCAGGCTGCTCAGAGTGGCGCACGCGGCAGCGAGAATGAGCAGGCACAGAGTGCCCACCAAGCCCAGGAGTGGATACATCTGGGCTCGGACGGTCATGGCGTAGCCGCCCGGTTCACTGGGCAGGTTCTCTTTCTCCCAAATGTCGTTGGGATGTTGCCGGCGCAAGTGAGCCGCCAGCGAGGCCAGTTCTGCCTCGGCCACGCTGGGCGCCAACCCCGCTCGTAAGCGGCCCCACATCAGCACGTGTATGCCTTGATCGGAGAAATCTGTGAGCGATGCACGTCCTGCGAGGAAATAGGGTGCCTGCGTGATTAGAGCCCACACGTCCGTCGTGCCCAAACCGAGGCCGCTAAACTGGCTGGAAGCGACGCCAATCACCGTGGCGGGCTTGTTATTTAGGCGAATGGTCCTCCCGACAATCGAGGGATCGCCGCCGAAATGTCCCTGCCAGGATGCGTAGCCCAAGAAAACTACCGGTGCCGCGCCGGAAACCTCGTCCATAGCCGGCAGCAGCGTTCTTCCGAGCCTCGGCACGGCGCCGAGTTCGCTGAAATAGTTCGCGGTTACGAAACTAGCGTCGAGCGGCTTCGCTTCCCCAGTGATTGTCAGCCTCGCGATATCGACAGCCAGCACAGCGGATAGCTTTCTGGAATGCTCGGCGATGAATGCCACTTCGGGAAAAGGAAAGTTATCCGCGAAATTCTGTGGAGCTTGCCGCTGGAACGAGCGCAGTGTACCCGGGTCCCGGACCGGCAGCGGTCGCAAGACCATCAGGTTGAAAAAGCCGAACACCGCAACATTGACGCCGATGCCGAGAGCCAGGATCAGGACCGCGGCCAGCGTGAATCCGGGCGATTTGCGCAACATACGCGCCGCGTAGCGAAGGTCCTGAAGAAATCGGTCGATCCAGGTCCAGCCCCATGCGTCGCGAGCCTCTTCGCGCAGATGGAGGGCGTTGCCGAAATTCGGATTGCCCGCGCGGGCGGCCATTTCACGATGGAACTCCATATCTTCGGCCAGTTCCTGATCGAACCGCCGCCAGCGCAGCAGGTATTGCAGGCGGCGCAAGAGCTGTTTCATCGGGGTTACTCCTCAGCGTGGTGCAGCGCGGGCAGGACCGCCGCGGTCAAAGGCATTTGGTTATTAGGCATAAGTTTATTATGGGTATACTATCAGGCGCCGACTCCCCCGTCAACAGATTCCTGGAGGGCAGTGAAAGAGGATCGCGCGACCGCGGGCAGAAAGCGATGGTCTGTCCTACCGCGTTACGGCGGCGATGGTGCGGTATGGTTTGCCGACTTCCTGCGCATCCACCACGGCCACGGCGGCCACGTGGACAATGTCGATCACCTCGGAGCCGCGCTGCAAGACGTGTACCGGCTTGGAGAGGCCGGTGAGCAGCGGGCCGATGGCTTCGGCGCCGCCGATCCGCTGCAGCAGCTTGTAGGCGATGTTGCCGGCTTCCAGATTGGGAAACACCAGTACGTTGGCGCCGCCCTTGA
>CAZZHN010000163.1:0-10809 GCA_964654065.1 uncultured Solibacteraceae bacterium | reverse complement strand
TATCTTGCCGGCGGAACCGTCGAGTGTATAGCGGGTGCGTTCAATCCACAAGGTTGGTTTCTGGTTTTGATGTCCGCAGCCGCTCCCACATTCGGCGGGAAGTCCGCCCTTATCTGGGGGCCGGAATGGCTCAGAGGAAGTAGCTTCGCGGCTGGTCCGGACGCGACGCCTGTTCCCATTCAAAGGAACTGGGCGTGGATCGTTGCGGGTATCTTCATCGGCGTTTGCTTTATATTCGTGCTCGGCCCGGGCGTACACTTCGGGCAAGCAGGCGGGCACTAAAATCAGACGCCGAATCAGAGCCTGATTTGGTTTGTTATCGGAAACTGCTCGGGCAGCCAGTCACTGTTTCTTATCCATTGGTGTTCCGTCTTCGTGATGTTCAAATTTAAAGGCGCCCCTCCCAACCTGGCCGCGTAGCAGCAAGTCCACGCACCCGGCAAAAGGACACGATTCGCGGCAGCCCACGTTTTTTTCGAACCAACGCAACGTACTGATTTCGCGACCAATACCAGCTTTGAGAAGTAATTGAGAATCAATTGAGCAGGTATTGAGGACTGCCAAGCAACGAACGCGGTTTCATGAACCGTGGCGGCCGTAGTTCAGTACGACAACGCGCCCCAAAAGGAGCTTACGAACATGAAACTCACAACAAACACTCTCGCACTTCCGGGCGGGCGCGTGGCCAACCTGGCGCTCGGCGCCGGTCTGTTCGCCCTCGTCACCCTGACTCTGACACCGCAGGCGGCGCATGCTCAAGATCTGTCGCTCGACAACTTCGCAACCGGAGCGGGCAAGATCGAGGCCAAAACAGGTACACATCAGGCCACCCAGAACGGACATGGAATCGTCGTCGGCGCCCGAACCATCGTTCTCACGATCAGTTCCCAGACCAACTCGGGCAACGAATTTGATCAGCCCATTGAGGTAGCAGTCGAGCCGAGCAAAAACACGAGCGTCCCGTCGGCGTTCCTCTGGACCGTGGGCTACGGCGCACTGCCCCGCATCGACTTGATCTATGGGAACAGTGCTCCGCTGGCTCTCAACCTGACACCCTACGACCGCCTCCGGGTCACTTTCGCCGGGTTGACTAACGCGCTCAACTTCAACATTGTGGCCTGGCAGAGTAATGGAGTGGCGGGCTCGGCCGGCTGTAACCTGTCACCCTTCTCGGGGGTATTCACCGTTGATTTTGCACTCTCGGCATTTGTGCTGAACGGCGGGGGCCCGGTCGACTGGAGCAACATCGAGACGCTCGACATCGTCTTCCAGGCCGCCAGCCTCCTGGGTTCTCCGAATCTGGCGATCACCGGGTTTTCGGCTATTCCGGCCTCCGATCCTCCGGGCTCGATACCGTGCGGCACCAGCCCGCAGTAAGCACCAGGATGACAACCGGAAGACAAAACGTTCGGGGCTATGCCGCATCGGGCATGGCCCCGTACGTCCAACCGGCAAAGGTCCGCACCCGATGCAGAGCCCCGGATTCATTTGGGAGTGCGATCATGCAATGGCAGTTAACGTTCGGACTTTTGATCTGCGTCTCCATCGCCTGCACCAGACCGAATCCGGGATCGGACGTCCAGAACTCAATGAGTTCGAGTTCTCTTGGTGCAGCGGCTTACTTGTGGATTCCGGCGGGCACCTTTGAGATGGGCTGCTGGCCCGGGAGCGACGGTTGCCCCGATCGCGGCGACGAGGCGCCGATGCATGCGGTCACGATTACGCGCGGATTCTGGCTGCGGCGAACCCCGGTTACGGTGGACGCATACCAAAAATTCGCCCGGGCGACACTTCGTCGCCTGCCCCGCCCCGGCGCTACAAATCCCAACTGGCGGCTGGAGGATCAACCCATCGTGAACGTGACATGGAGTGACGCCGCTGACTATTGCGCATGGGCGGGAGGGCGGCTGCCCAGCGAAGCAGAATGGGAATATGCCGCCCGGGCCGGGTCGAATGGGCCACGCTACGGCAATCTCGATGCCGTGGCCTGGTATAGGAACAACGCCGTCCAGGGGATGGCCGGCCCTGGAACTCATGCGGTGGCCCTGAAGCTTCCCAACGCGTTTGGACTTTACGACATGCTCGGCGACGTCGCGGAATGGACCGCGGACTGGTACGGCTCCGCTTATTATGGCCAATCGCCCATGGAGGACCCGCTGGGGCCATCCTCCGGAAGGTTCCGCGTGCTGCGAGGAGCATCCTGGACCGACAGCGCCAGCCAGGTGCGTGTGTCGCGGCGGATTCCTGCGGCTCCGGCGAAGACCGCTGGTTGGCTTGGCTTCCGCTGCGTTTGGGGGGGCCTGGCATTGCCGCTCGGGGCGCGGACGGTGCGGGCGATCAGAAGTCGTCGATCATCCAGACATTTCTTTCGGCCGTCCATCGCAGGAAAGCCAGATGCTTCCCATCCGGCGACGGATCGCCCCAGGTGTCGCGCCCGTCCTGCGGTTGCTCGTAGAGTACCTGTGACTCTCCCCGCAGGCCAACGTGCAGCAGATACTCTCCGTTAGCCGGCGTCACACTGGAGACAAACCATCCCTTCCCGTCGGGGGCCCAGCAGAGATCCGTCAACTGCCTGCGACCCGGCACCTCCAATTCCGAGGTGCTGCCGCCTTCAAGCGGAATCAGGCGAATGCGATTTCCGATCCCCGCCGGGTTCAATACTGCGATCTTCGATCCGTCCGGCGAAACCGCGAAGCTCGGATATAAGCGCGTGTCGAATGCCATGCGGCCGGCCTCGGCGCCTTCACCTTTGGTGTGGTCGAATCGATAGAACGTGAGCGTCTTGTCCCTAATGCGGCCGATTACACAAATGTCCGTCCGTCCGTGCGAGCAATCGATGTCGAACCCTCGTTCCCGCATCACCAGGCGCGATGCGCCTCCCTCCACGGGAATGCGGCGGAGTTCCAAAGGCTGGTTCATGGGGAGCGCCCTCGGCGATAGCGTAGATCAATCTTCCCCCGGGCAACAGGCGAAAGGCCTTGACGCGAGTGTCGGACACCAGCGCCACGGTTCCATGCCCGCCCGCCGGGTCGCAGGTTTCGAGGGAAATGATCTCCTTGCCTTTGTCCCAGCGCACACGCGCGAACCACACTCTCCTGCCGTCAGGCGACCAGAACAGAGGATACACTTTGTCCTGCACCGGGGAAGTCAGGATTCGCACCGGATTCTCGCCGTTCCCGTCCATCAGCCACATCTCGCGGATCGTGCCGTCCGAGTACACGACGCGCCCGCCGTCCGGCGAAACTGCGGGATTCAAGGCGTTGTCCCGCAGCGGGCTGAGCTTGCCGCTCAGGATGGAGAGCACGAACAGGCCCGGCGCGTCGTTGATTCTCTCGCTGACTAGCAGCCGCGTCTCGTCCGGACACCACACCACTCTGGTCGGGATGACTCCCGCGCCAAAAGGGATCGTGCTGGTTTCAGCGGTGCCGACGGTTCGCAAGGTGATGAATTGCGGATCGGCATACGCGAGGTATGTACCGGACGGTGAGATGGCCACCGCAATCACCGAGTTCTCCAGCGTGTTCCTCGTTACCGGATGGGGCATAGGAACCGGCTTGCTCCGCTGCCGGCGCCCTCGACCCGGATACACAACCAGCACGGCGGCAGCGATCGCCACCACCGCGCCCAACAGGAACCACTTGCTCTTTCGCCGACGCAGGGGCCCGCCTGAGATAACTGGCACACCCTTTGCCGTATTCTCCAGCGAGGGTGGACTTGGCGGCGGACTCGCGACTTGCTCGACTTGGGCCGCGAACCGATAGCCGCGTCCGGGAACGGTGACGATCAGCTTATTCTCAGCCGGTTGATTCGTCGACAGGACTTTTCTCAGCAGGAACACGCTCTGGGTCAGATTGCCTTCTTCAACGATGGTGTCCCCCCACACCGCCTTCATCAATTCTTCCTTCGCCAGAAGCCGCTGTGTGTTGCGGGCCATGTAAAGAAGGAGATCGAAGGCGCGCGAAGGGATCGCGATCGGCTTGCCGGCGGCTCTGAAAACGCGATTCACAGGATCCATCTCGAACCCTTCGAACCGGTACAGAGTATTGATTTCAAGACCCATACAAAGCTTAGAAGTCATCCGCAGTCGCGCCGGCGGCAGCCGCCAATGTATTCAAGGACACTCCTCATCAGATTGTACGTGTCCACGAAGGACCCATGCAAAATCGCCGAGGCGTTAGGCGGGCGACGGAGTAGTAGACGCTCCCAGCGTTATCCGGCGTTATCGGACACTGTTTCCGGGGAACGCGCCGACGATGCTGTTCCCCGTGGTGGCAGCGTTAGGGCGACCAGATGGCGAGCATTATCGCCGGCTGTCATCGCTAAATTGCCTCCCCCTTGTCAGCCTTTGCCGTGCTCGGCAGTCTGAAGTGTCCCACGATCCCGATCCCAACAAGCATCGCCGCGCTCCCATAATAAAGATTCGGAATTCCTGCCTTCTCCGCCACCGGCCCAGCGGCGAACATCGCGATGACCTGCGATCCCGCGATCAGCGATCATCACGCAGCTCATCACGCGTCCCAACAGCTCATGTGGCGTTTCCTGCTGGATCAAAGTCGTCGCAGTGATGAAGATGGCTGCCGCACAAAAGCCCAACCCCAGCATCCCAGCGGCCGTCGATTGCATCGTCCCGAACACCGCGGTGATAAGTACCGCCACTCCCATTCCGCCCAGCCCGTACACTACAAGGTTCTGCTGAGGGACGTGCCGTGCGAAACGCGTGAGCAACTGCGTCCCGACGATCATGCCGACGCCGATGAGTGTATTCAGTACGCCGAAGGCCGCCGACGTCGAGGCCAGCACATCGCGCACGTACACCGAGAGCAGCGCGCCGAAGCAGCGCATCGCGAACATCCCCGTAGTCATCGAGAGAATGACGAACGAAATCGTCGAATGCGTAAAGATGAAGCGGAACCCCTGCCGCATTGAATCGAGCACAGCACTCGCTTCCGAGTGCCCGGCTTGGCGGTCGATCGTCAGCGTAATCACCAGGGCCGCCGAAAAAAAGAAGCTGAAGCTGTCGAAAAGAAAGCAGGAGTTCGCGCCGACAAGCTGCACAAGCTCCCCAGCGATGCTGGGGGCGATGATCTGAGATCCCTGCTGCGCCTGCGACATCAACCCGTTCACCGCCATCAGCCCAGCCGCCGGAGCCAGCGTGCGCACAGCCACCGACTGCGCTGGAATGAAGAAGCTGGAGACGACGCTCATCGTGAACAGGATGGCGTAGATCAGGTAAAGGTCATGGGCGAACACCAGTGCCAGCACGAGCACTCCGCGGATGAGGTCGCTCGCAATCATCGTGCGCTTTACAGGCCACCGATCCACGAACACGCCAGCCAAGGGGCTGACGATGGCGAACGGCGCCATGAAGGCAACCAGCACCATGGCCACCTGCGTAGCGGTGCCATGCAGCTTAAACGTAACCAGGGCGATGATGGCAAACACCGCCAGGAAATCGCCGAACACGCTCACGATCTGCGCAATCCACAGCCGCCGCACTGGGCGAAGCCGCAAGACTTCGCCAAAGGATAGAGGTTTTCCTGACGTGGCCATACTGGTGAGAAGTCCCCTTTAGGCGATTGGGGACATCATAGCATGCAGGCGCGGGCCGCCCTACGCGAGCGATATTCGCTATTATCGGACACCGTTTCCCGAAGTGCGGAGCGCCTGTCGCGGGCCGAAGCCGACAGGCGGCCCGAATCCGGGCGCTCGGCAACATCCGCGCGGGAAGCGCAGCTCAAGATTCCGGCTGTCGGCAAGCTGGGAACGAGGCTTCGCGATTCAAAAGAACACTCATTCACAATTCGCGCCCGCGCACAGATTCCTACTGAAGAACGGCAGGACGTGGTTCTGGAAGCGATCGGCGACCGCGCTCGTATGGGTACCGTGATAGATCTCAAAGGTATTGGCGATGCCATATTTATCGAGAACTTCATGCAGCTTGACGGTGTCGACCTCTAAACCATCCTGGTCGCCCACATCGATCGCGATGGCGCCATACTGGCGCAGGTTGCCGATGTACTGGTCGATCAACGCGAGCGGTGCGTTCGCCGCCCATTTCGCGAGCACATCCGGTTGCGGCACGCCGTTCTTCGTAGGCAGATCGAAATAGAACGGTGGGTTCTTCGGATCGGGTGACCATGCCGCCGCCATGGCCAGTTGGGCGCGCGCGAAGAACGGCAGGTTCGCCGTATCGGCGGGCGTCTTCGCAGCCTGCACCACCTTTTCCAGGTCCGTGTTCGCTGGGCCAGCGGGGCGGGCCGAAAGGCAGCACGGGCTCATAATGTACAGGCTGCCGAACACATCGGGGTGCTTCATGCCGATGCGAGTTGCGCCGTAGCCGCCCATGGAATGACCAACCAGACCCCGGCTCGTGCGCTGCGGAATGGTGCGATAGTGCGCGTCGATGTATGCAACCAGATCGTGGGAGGTGAACCGCTCGAAATCTCCCGTGGTGACCGAACTGGAATACATGGAACCGTTGTGCGCGGTTTTCGAATCGGGCAGCACGACGATCATCTCCTTCGCGCCTTGGGCGAAAGCGCCTTCGATGGTCTGCGGCACATGGATCTCATGCGTCCACTGCTCGGCGCCGATCGAGTAACCGTGGAGCGCATAGACGACCGGGTAACGCCGGTCCTTACTGGTGGCGTAGCTGGGCGGCAGGAAGACGAGGACGTCACGATCTGTTGCATCGCCTTCCAGATTGCTCTCGAGGGCCTTTCCGTGAACCTTGATGTGTTCCACCAATACCGGTTTTGCACCCGGTACCGCGGGCGGCACTTCGGTCTGTACCTGTGCCGCAAGACTCGGGCTCAAGGCGAGCGCCGATCCCAGAATCATCGCGCAATACAACTTCGTGGTTATCATCGATGTCCTCTACTCCACCGCAAACGAATAGATACTGACGCTGAATGGCGGGACTGCCATCGAATCGGGTATGGTCACCTGTCCCTGCTCTTCCACCTCGACGCCCGGCTTCTGCCCGACCGTGATGGTTGAGTCCACAGACGGCGGCGCCATGCGCCACAGATGGCCCAGGCTTACGAGCTTCATCCCGTGGATCGAGAGCTTCAGTTGCTGCCTGGAGTCGGACGGATTCAGCACAGCGAACGTCAGCGTCTTCCGATCCTCGCTAAATGCCGCGCTCACATCCAGCGGATACGTGTCGCTGCCGGGATTGACTCTCGGCTGATCGCCCCCGGGCGGCCAGGCCGGCTTCGGCTGCGGTGAGTCTCCCGATACCTCCACGGGTATCGAGCCGAAGTGGTTGCTGTACATCTTGAACAGAAGCCCCGCCGGACTCAGCACGGCCTGGGTGCGGTTCGCGCTGAGCATCGCCGTGGCGAAGGTGAACGCGCCGAGTTGATAGAGGTCGGAGTGGCGGAACATCTCGTGGAAGGCCCAGGCGTAAGCTGGAACGACCTTGTAGGAATTAGGGGGAGCGCCCATGTAGGCCCATTCGTCAATGGCGACCGGCACCGGCTTCTTCCGCAACTCCGGAATGCGCTTCAGGTACTCCTGATAGTGCTCGTACTTCACGCGGACCTGTTTGGCCGGTGCACGCATCCATTCCACGAGCGACTGGGGCCCGGTTGAAACTTTCTCGCCAGTCGAGAGATCCAGGCGCTGATTGCTCGACGAGTAGTAGTGCTCACTAAGCATGTCGATGTTGTCCAGGCAGTGCGCCAGGATGTGACCACTCCAATCGGCCACCGACAGATAGTCGGGCACGATCTGGCCGTTGATGCGTTTAGCTTGTTTGGAGCCCGCCATGGCGTCCGGCATGGCTCCACCGGCGATCAGCTTGATCGTCGGATCGACCTTGCGCATAGCTTTGGCAAACTGATCGTGCTTCAGCTCAAACTGCTCGACCGAGGTGTGGCCCAACTGCCAGTCGCCCCACGGCTCATTGCCGACGCCCCACAGCTTCACGTTGTACGGTTGCGGATGGCCGTTGGCTGCGCGCCACCGGCCCATCGGCGTCGTGGCTGCGCCGTTGACGTACTCCACCAGTTGAGCGGCGGACCAAGCGTCGCCGAATCCGGCATTGACAGTGATGTAGGCGTCGACATCCAACAGCCGGCACAGCGTCATAAACTCATCCGTGCCCACGTCGTTGGGCTGAACCGCGTGCCACACAGGGTCCATGATCGGCGGGCGCTTGTCTGGATCGCCGATTGCGTCTCGCCACTCGTACCCCGAAACGAAGTTCCCGCCGGGGAAGCGATACACGCCCGAATTGAGTTGCTTGAGGGCTGCGATGACCTCTGCGCGGTAGCCTTGTACGTTGTCGGTCGGCATCAATGATACCGCCGCCACATGCAGGATGCCGGCGCCGGTTGCCGCAACTTCGAGCCGGGCGTTATCGTTATCGCTTTCGGCCTGGAATCGCAGCGGGAACTTCCCGTAGCCGGCGCCCACTTTGTCGATGACGACGGTCTGACGATCTCCTGCTGCATTCCCCCACGCCAGGCTGACCTTCACGGTTGCGCCCGGCGGCCCGGCCAGCACGATGCGACCCGAGTAGGATTTACCTTTCCGAACCGCAAGCCCGGCCTGCTGTAGCCCGTGCTCATCCTTCGCGCCGAGCGTTACTGCCGGTGTGTGATCGCCAACATAGGGGTGATTCGTGTCCATGGTCACAAAGTCGCCGCCAATCGGCGTCCAACGACGCGGTGCGGGGCGTCTCATTGGATTCGCGGAAGGCGGCTCGGCCGGAGGATGCGAATCGATCGGAGAGTAGAACTTCCGGTCATCCAGCATCTCGGCCCAGAGACCAGTGTTGACGAGTCCTCCAATGTGCTCAAGAAACTGTCCATAAATATAACTCGATATCGGAGCTGCGGTCTTCGAAGTGTCGATGGTCGCATTCACCGGGTTGTTCTGAGCGGAACAGACCGTTGATAGAAGAAGTGCCGCAGCGAATTGAGGCAACCTAGTTGGAAACGGATTTCTGGCCTTCGAATGCACGGTAGACTCCTCTCGCTGGCACCTTGCTCAGGGCCGATCGTTTGACTGAGACCACGGTCACCGAGTTCGGTTGCATCGTGTTGACACAGTCGGCCCGCTGTCGCCGAGGCGGAAGCCTCTCGGAATCCTCACTATACAGGTGTCTTACGGGAGCGCACAAGCCAGGCAGTTTGCTCCCCGCCGCTATTGACGCCGAGATGGTCTGGCGGGCGCGTTAATTACTATTATCGGAAGCTGTGTTCGGCAGTGGGTGCCTCGCTTGATGGGCTGTCGCCTGGAGGCCGGAGAAAAACGTTTAGCGCCGGCTCTGAACCCCAGCGGATAGTGCTAGCGTGAAAGTCGTTACCTGCCCGCTGCCAGCACGGCCGGGCCGCGGACGGAGAGTCGTACATGAAGAAGAAGGTCTCGTTGGAGATCGGAAACAACTTGGCCACGCTTCGCCACAAGCGAGGATTCTCCGCAGCTTGGCTTGCCAAGACCACGGGCATCAGCCGGCAGACGATCTATGCCATCGAGGCCGGCAGCTTCGCTCCCAACACCGCGGTCGCACTCCGGCTGGCCCGCACACTTGAAGTAAACGTGGAGGATCTGTTCACCTTGGCGGACGAATCGTCCGCGCCGGGCTTGCCTTCGGAGCACGTTGTGCTCCTGCCGGGCTCCGACCCGCCTCAGCCGGGTCAGCCGGTTCAACTGTGCCGGCTTGACAACCTCCTCATCGCCTCGCCCTCATCTCCTGTGCCCTGGTACTTTCCGGCAAGCGACGCGATTGTTGCCAGCGAACCACTTAATGGCCGAAAGACTAAGGTGCAGGTCTATCATGCGGACGGCGATTTCCGGAATCGGATCCTAGTCGCAGGATGTGATCCAGGAATATCCGTGCTCGCCCGTCACGTGCAACTGGCTGGTGTTGAACTGGTTCTTGCACATCGAAACAGCTCCCAGGCGCTCGCACTCCTCAAGCAGGGTCGCGTCCACATCGCGGGCACGCATTTGCGGGACGAAGGGACAGGTGAATCGAACATCCCGGAGATCACCCGGATGTTCCCCAAGAAAACGGTGGCCGTGATTTCGTTTGCCGTTTGGGAGGAAGGGATCCTCACGGCTAGAACCAACCCGAAAGGAATCCGCGGAATCGAAGACCTTGGCCGAAAGGATGTGTCTATCATCAACAGGGAACTGGGAGCGGGCAGCCGCTTCCTCTTAGACTTTCACCTCCAGCGCCTGAAAATCGATGCCAGAAAGGTGAACGGCTATCAGCATCTGGCTTCAGGGCATCTGCTCGCAGCCTGGCAGGTGCGGACTGGTGCCGCCGATTGCTGTATCGCAACACGCGCAGCATCACGCCTGTTTGGCCTGGGTTTCATACCTTTGGTCAGCGAGCGCTACGACCTGGCCATCCGCCGTCAACACCTCGACCTGCCAACGATCCAAATCTTGTTGGATACCGTCAACCGATCCACCTTTCGTCGAGAGTTGGAGAGTATTGGGGGCTACGACACCAGAACAGCTGGTCAAAGAATGCTCTAACGGCTATGTTTCACGGCGAGCGGCGCTCTCCACAGTTCTTTCAATGCTCGCGCCAGTCTTAGCGCAACGGCCGTGTTGGGAACGTATGCGCCGTCTCGATTGCCTAGCGAGATGATTTTCAATCGGCGGCACGCTCTGCTTCCTCGCCGCGGAAACGATCAGAAGGTGAAACGACCACCGACTGTCGGAGCAAGGTTGGTGTCGTAGATATAGGGGACGCCGGGCCCATGAGGAATGGCGATGGCCAGACCGCCTTTCACGTAGGAAACCGCAATTCCGGCAAAACCGTCGAAACGCGGGGTGAAGTGATGA
>CAZZHN010000162.1:0-10814 GCA_964654065.1 uncultured Solibacteraceae bacterium | reverse complement strand
ACGTCTTGTACGACGAGGTCAGCGAAGTTCTGCCCGGAGATATGGGCGTCGGCGCGGACCTGGAAGACGTCCTCGCCGGGCTGGATGTGGCCGGTATCGAGATCCTGGAAGAACCCAAGGATTTCGACAAAAAGCTGGAGGAGGGAGAGGAAGTCCTCGACCTCGAATTGCCGGCCGGCGTGGGCGAGAAGATCAACGATCCCGTCCGCATGTACCTGCGCGAGATGGGCACGGTGCCGCTGCTCACCCGCGAAGGCGAAGTGGAAATCGCGCGGCGCATCGAGCGCGGCCAGAACACCGTCTTGAAATCGCTGGCGCGCGCGCCGTTGGCCGTTCAGGAAATCATCGCGATGGGCGAGGAGATGGCGCGCGACGGCATCTCGGCGCGCGACGTGGTGCAAATCGCCGAGCCCATTCTCACCGACGAGCTGGTGGAAGAGAAGCGCGGCGAATTCGTGCTCGCGGCCGAGGAAATCGCGCGCCAGTACCGCAAGACCATGCAGTGCCGGCAGAAGCTGCAGGCCATCCCGCGCGCCATGAAGCCGAAGCAGCACCGCCGGCAGCTATGGGAACTGGGACGCCTGATGGTGCGGGTGTCGCGCCAGGTGCGGGCAGTTCGCTTCCAGAGCCCGGTGATCCGCCACCTCATCGACCGCATCCGGGCCGCGGTCGACGAAATGAAGCCGGTGGAGCGCGACATCGCTCGCGTGCAGCGCCGGCTGGAAACCTGGCCCGGAGCGCGCGCCGAAGGCGTAAAAGAACTGCGCAAGGAGCAACGGAGTTCCGCGCAGCGGCTGCAGCAGTTCGAGGAGCAGTTCGGAGCGCCGGCGGCTGAACTCCGCCGCACCCTCGAAATCATCACCAAGAGCCACCAGGAAGCCGAAGCCGCAAAAAAGGAGCTGATCGAGGCCAATCTGCGGCTGGTGGTCAGCATCGCTAAGCGCTACACGAACCGCGGCCTGCAGTTCCTGGATCTCATCCAGGAAGGCAACATCGGACTGATGAAGGCAGTGGATAAGTTCGAGTATCGGCGCGGCTACAAATTCTCGACCTACGCTACCTGGTGGGTGCGGCAGGCTATTACGCGGGCCATCGCCGATCAGGCGCGCACCATTCGCATCCCGGTGCACATGATCGAGACCATTAACAAGCTGATCCGCACCTCGCGCCAGATGGTGCAGGAGCTGGGCCGCGAGCCTACCAACGAAGAGCTCGCCAAACGGCTGCAGCTTCCTGTGTCGAAGGTGCGCAAAGTACTGCGCGTCGCGCAGGAACCGATCTCGCTCGAGACGCCGATCGGCGAAGAGGAAGAGTCGCACCTGGGTGACTTCATCGTCGATCAGAACGGCATTTCGCCTTCCGACGCGGTGATCAACCTGAATCTGCGCGAGCAAACGGCGCAAGTGCTGAAGACGCTCACGCCGCGCGAGGAAAAGATCATCAAAATGCGGTTCGGCCTGGAGGACGGCAGCGAGCACACGCTCGAAGAAGTCGGCCAGAACTTCGCCGTAACCCGTGAGCGCATCCGGCAGATTGAAGCCAAAGCGTTGCGCAAGCTGCGCCACCCCAGCCGCAGCCATCGCCTGCGCGCGTTTCTCGAAAACGGCACGCGCGGCATGTAAGAAGTTGTGGGGCAGACTCCCTGGTCTGCCCCACTTCAATTACCGGCGCTTGGGTGTCGCGGAGGCTTCATTCGAGAGCGGGCTGGTTCCTCCAGCATTCACCGCGGCCACCTTGTAGTAATAGGTTCTCCCATTAATAAGGCCGGTGTTGACGTAACTGGTCGCCGTCAGGCCGGTCGCAACTGGCTTTGAGTTTTCGCCGCCCGCCGATGTCCCGCGGTACACGTTGTACGATGCAGCGCCGGCGCTCGCGGTCCAGCTCAAGCTGACCTGCGCATTGCCCGCGGTTGCGGTCAGGCCGGTCGGCGCGGGCGGCGGACTAACCTTCGGCGTCGCCGAAACCTCGGCCGAGAGCGCGCTCGTTCCGGCCGAATTCACCGCCGCCACCTTGTAGTAATAGGTTGTTCCATTGGTCAGGCCAGTGTTCAGGTAGCTGGTCGCCGTCACGCTGGTCGCAATTGGCGTCGGGCTCTCCCCGCCCGCCGATGTCCCGCGGTAGACGTTGTAGGATGTAGCGCCTGTGCTCGCGGTCCAGCTCAAGCTGACCTGCGCATTGCCCGCGGTTGCGGTCAGGCCGGTCGGCGCGGGCGGCGGACTAACCTTCGGCGTCGCCGAAACCTCGGCCGAGAGCGCGCTCGTTCCGGCCGAATTCACCGCCGCCACCTTGTAGTAATAGGTTGTTCCATTGGTCAGGCCAGTGTTCAGGTAGCTGGTCGCCGTCACGCTGGTCGCAATTGGCGTCGGGCTCTCCCCGCCCGCCGATGTCCCGCGGTAGACGTTGTAGGATGTAGCGCCTGTGCTCGCGGTCCAGCTCAAGCTGACCTGCGCATTGCCCGCGGTTGCGGTCAGCCCGGTCGGCGCCGGCGGCGGCGACGTCCCCGTTGTCACCGTGATGGTCGCGTCCGTGTTCCAGTAGTAGTCCACGCTCCAGGAGGAATTGAAGACGCCCACGTCAATGGCGTACGTCCCTGGCGCCACCGTGCCGCTGACTGGACTCCAGGTGTAGGAATACGTGTTGGTCTGCCCCGCGGCGAAGTTCTGCCCGCTCCAAACGTTGGTTGCCACCGCCGAGCCCGACGCGCTGAAGATCTGCAGCTCGACGTTGCCATTGGTCAGGTCGCCCCTGCCCGTCTCCTTCACGGTCAGCCCGATAGTGGCCGTCCCTCCCAGTGCTACGGTTGACGGCGCGGTCACTGACGAGGTGAACACGGTGGACGAGTTTACCGTGATGCTGGCCGCCGACGAGTTCCAGTACCAGTTCTGCCAGGTCGCGCTGAACACGCCCAACTCCACCGTGTACGTGCCTGCCACCGCCGGAGTTAGCGCCAGCGTGTACGGATGCGACTGATTCGCAGTTAAGTTCTGCCCGGTGAAGTTCTGCGTCGCCGCTACATTGCCGTTCGGATCCACCACGTAGATCTGCACGATACCGTTGGTCAGCGTGTTCGCGTTGCAGGTCACCGTGGCGCTGATGGTCGTGCTCGTCCCCTGCGTCACCGGGTTCGGCGATGCGCTCGCCGATGACGTGAACGTGGGAGGCACGATGGGCGTCACCGCCAGTTCTGCCGAGTTGGGACTCGTGCCGGCGGAGTTCGTTGCCGACACCACGTAGTAGTAAGTCGTCCCGTTGGTCAACCCGGTGTCTGTGTAACTGAGCGCCGAAGTGTCCGGCACCGTGCCGAGGGTCACGTAAGGCCCACCGCTCACCGTGCCTCGCTTAACGGAATAGCTGGTTGCTCCACCACTCGCCACCCAGGTGAGCGTCACCGTGCCGCTGCCCACGGTTGCGGCCAGTCCGGTCGGCGCGTTGGGCGGGGAGGTCACGCTGCCGGCGGGTATGACGAACAGGGTGATGCTCTGCGAAGGCACGGTCATGGAGACCGCGTTGCTCGTCACTGGAACGCTGCCCAGGCTGGTGATGGAAGTCTGCGACGCAGAAGCGATCTGCCATGCCTGCGCCGTGCCCGTGGTCCCAAAATTTGCCAAGCTGACCGTCACCGGTGTGCTGCCCTGCTGCTTGTTGATCACCATCACCGTCAGCGCGCCGTCCGAGCTGCGCACGGCCGCGAATGCGGAAAGGTTATCCGGGTCAGCCACCGTTGCCGACACGCCGGTGTCGCCGAAGGTAGAGAGCTTGCCGTCATAGTTGCGGTAGATCTGCATGGCAAGATAGGTCGGGTAGGCAGGCACCGTCCAGCGGGTCGCGAAGTCGAGCCCGTATGCCCCATAGAGGCCCAATACGTCTGCCTGCGCGGTCGCGCCATTCAAGGCGGTTTCATCTCCCCAGTTGTATTCGGTGCAGCCGATCTCCAGCCCCGGGTAATACTGATTCACCCAATTCCGGATCGTGGGAATCCAGTTTTGAATTCCTCCGTTGATGCCGAGCGTGCCTTCCCAGGATGGATCCACAAAGTTGGGGTCCCAGAGGATGCGTGTTTCCTGGTTGCGGGTTGCTTGGCCAGAGGCGGAATCGTCGCTGCCGCCCGGAATAGGGTTGTAACAGTGAACGCTCAATGCGTCGATCAGTTTGGTTCCGCTGGTCTGCTGATACGTGTAAAGCTGTTGGAGCAACCAAGGGTAATAATAAGTGTCGTTATGCGTGGCGTAATCGGAGCCCGGGCCGGTTCCGTTCTTCTGGTCGAGCCCGCTTTCGAACATCGCCCACCAGATCCACTCCTCGGGTGCGACGATCTTGGCGTTTGGATCGGCGGCGCGGATTGCCGCCGCGTACGAAACGATGTTGTTGTATTCTTCCTGGTACGTCTCTGGATTCGGGTGCACGTCGACGTGCGTCGAGTTCCAGAGCGAAGGCTCGTTGTCCAGAATGTAGTACTTGATTCCGTTGGTTGTTGACGAAGTCCCCCAGGTACTGAGGATGTGCTGCAGCCACGCCTGCTGAATGGTCACGCTGTTCGGCACATACGCGTCGTTCGGATCGTTCACAATGCGTTGTCCCGTGGCGGCGCTAATTCCGTTTCCCGCATCCGGCTGGTAAGGGTCAGCGCCGGTTTGCGCGCCGTACTTGGCAACCGAGTAAGACCAAAGCGAAGCCGCGCTGGTGGTGGGGTTAGGGCCGAGTTTGGCGATGTACGGGAGCATCGGAATCGTGACCATCGGCTCGGAGCCCACGTTGGCGGCATAGGTTTGCTGGATGAAATTGTCCACGGCCTTGCCGGGCGTGATGGGCGAGTCCTGTAGGAAGCTCTCGAAGTACCAGTCATTGTCCAGGTTCAACGCGTCAATTTGCCAGTTGTAGTCGCTCATATTGTTGCCGCCGTCGCGGTTGAGCGGCGCATTGAGAGCGGCGAGATCCGCGGTGCCGGCAAAACAGACCCCGTAGACGTTGGGATTGATCGCGTGATGGTTTGCCGCCGCGTCCACACTCACGGACGCCGCCGGGTTCTGGGCAGCGAGTTGCCCTGCGCATGCCGCCGCAAGAAGAGCGGTCGCCAGAAACCTCAAGCCTGGCCAGGCACGCAGCCTGTTCGTGGATACTCGCGGACTCGTCGGCGCCGGCAGCATATGGACTCCTTCGTCAAAGAGGGCTTTGCTCGCGTCGCAGCCTGGGACGCGCATTTTAGAGCAAAAGTACTATAAGTACTGAGATAATGATAACCAAGGTCTTTCCGCTGTCAAGATGGAGTTTCGTTGGTATAGATAAGTGATTGGGTAATTTAGGTTTATGGCCATGATCGCTGCACGTCCCCGGGCGAGACGCCGCCGCAGACTGCGTGGCGTGCGTGTTCGGGGCGCGGCAGGCTGAACACTATCTATGGATTTGCTAGGATATCCCTAGGTACTCCCAATGCCAACCCTGTACGTCGAAAATGTCCCGGAACCGCTTTACCAGGCGTTGAAAGCGCGCGCGAAGGAAAACAACTCGTCGATTGCGGCCGAAGTGATCGGACTGCTGGCTGAGAATGTGCCGGAGAAGAGCGAACTTGCGCGCCGGCGGTCGCTGGTGAAGTTGGCGCATGCATTGCGTGCGCGGCGCCCGGCGGGAGGCCCGTACCCCTCGGCGGAAGAGATGCATCGCGAGGATCGGAGCCGGTGACGTCATATGTGCTCGACGCCAGCGTGGCCGCTAAATGGTTTCTTCCTGCCGGCGAGACGCTGGCCGAAGAGGCAGCGGGACTATTGAAGCGCTTCGCCGACGGGCGCCTCGGACTGCTGGTTCCGGACCTCTTTTGGCCGGAAGTAGGCAACATCTTTTGGAAAGCCAGCCGCAGGGGGAGAATGTCGCAGGCTTCGGCCCGCGAGGCCGTTAGCGCGCTCTCGGCGTGCGGCCTTCGCACCACTGCCTGTCTATCCTTGCTGGGGCACGCTCTGGAGATCGCGGCGGAGTTTGAGCGGTCGGTCTATGATGCCATTTACGTGGCGCTGGCGATCGAATCGAATCACTCTTTGGTTACCGCCGACGAGCGCCTGGCAAATGCCATGGCGGCTTACTTCTCGGTGAAGTGGCTGGGAACCGTCTAGCCGTCGCCGTGCTAACCAGCCAGCGCCTGGCGAATCGCCCGGTCAAATCCGGGGAGTGAGCGGTCGATTTCGGGCGCGGATATGGTCAGCGAAAGGCGCATGTAGCCGCTGCGGCCGAACCCGGAGCCGGGGACGGCGAGAATGCCTTGTTGCCGGAGAGCACCGATAAAGGCGATGTCGTCGGCAATCGGCGTCTTGGGAAAAACGTAAAACGATCCCTCGGGGCGTGGGGCATCGTAACCCATCGCCTGAAGCGCGCTGCACAGCCGGTCGCGCTTGGCTTGATAGAGGCCGACATCGACAGTGGCATCCGGCGCCAGTCCGACCACGTGCTGCCAGATGGCGGGTGCGTTGATGTAGCCGAGAATGCGGTGGGCGAAGGTGCAGGCGTTGGCGAGCGCCGCCGCCTCCTTGAGATGCGGCGAAATCGCCAGGTAGCCGATCCGCTCGCCCGCGATCGCCATCGCTTTCGACCAGCTCCAGGCCAGCACGGAACGCTCGATCAAGGCCAGCGTGTCGGGCGGCATTACCGAATCGTAAACGATCGGGCGATACGGTTCGTCGCTGATCACCAGCAGCGGCTCGCGGACGATCGAGTTCAGTTCGCGCAATACCTCGGCGGGATACAGTCTCCCGGTGGGGTTGTTGGGCGAGTTGAGAATCAGCGCCTTGGTGCGCGGCGTCACGGCGGCGGCGACGCGGTCCGGATCGGGCAGAAAATCGGCGGTGGTTTCCACCGGGACCATGCAGCCGCCGTGGTTCTCGATATAAAAGCGATACTCGGGAAAATACGGATTGAGAACGATGACTTCGTCGCCGGGGTCGAGAATCGATTTGAGCACGGTGTTGATGGCGCCGGCCGCTCCGCAGGTCATGATGAGATGCTCCGCCGCGAAGGGAAGGCCCGTGGATGCGGCCAGGCGCCGTGCCAGTCGCGCGCGGACTTCCGGGTAGCCGGCGTTGGGCATGTAACCGTGGGCGTGGGGAAGATCCTCCGCCACCACGCGGCGCAGCGCATCCATCACTGCCGCGGGCGGTTCCACTTCCGGGTTGCCGAGGCTGAAATCGAAGACGTTCTCGGCTCCGCGTTGGCGCCGAAGCTGGATGCCGATTTCAAACATACGGCGAATCCAACTGGCTCGCTCGATTTGCCCGGCAATGGATTGCGAGATTGGCATGGAGTTTTTTCAGCCGTGGCGCACGCACTCGTGCGTGCAGCGTCGAGACTCTTCTCGACGCGTCTTCGCTGCGGCGCGGGTGTCGGCATGAGTGCCGACGCTGCACGCAAGAATGCGTGCGCCACGATCGCGCGTCGGAAAGTGTGAAGTCATGGTTGTCTCGGCCTACTGCTCGCGCCGCGCTTGCTGTTGCCGAACGCGCTCCGCGATTTCGCGGTTACGGCGGACGTCATCGGCCTCCATATGCAGCACCCTTTGCGGCCGCAGCGCCCCGATGATCGCGTCCGCCTCCAGCTCATCGGCTACAACCGCGTAGTCTACCACCCGTAACGCGGCCACCATGCGGGCGCGGGCGTGGATGTTGAACACCTCACCCGGGAAAGGGAGCACCAGCGCCAGCAGCGTCCGGCAGCCGGTTCGTTCACGGACTCCCGCAAGCTCGCGTGCGTGCCCGGCGCGCAGCACGTCGAAGTAGCCGGTGACGACGGTCAGCGGGCCGGCCAGCGCGCGCGCGGCGTCCGCAGTCAGGATTTTGCTTCTTGTATCCATGTCTCGGCGGTGTTGATCAGCTCCAGGGAAGCCGCGGCCACGCGCTCCGGCGTGACGCGGGTCATGCAGCGGTGATCGATGGGGCAATTGCGCAGCAGGCACGGGCTGCATTCGGCGTGCTCGCGCACCACGCGCGCCAGCGGCCCAGTGGGGCCGGTGGTGGCATCGTCGGTGGCGCCGAAAACGGCCACCGTCGGCACAGCCAAGGCGGAAGCCACATGCATCGCGCCCGAATCGTTTGTTAAATAGAGGCAGCAGGCCGCGGCGAGGTCGATGAACTCGCGCAACGTGGTTTCCCCGGCCAAATTGCGCGCGTCGACCCCTCCGCCGCGCAAGCGCGCGGTCACGGTCTCGCACAGTTCGCGCTCGGTAGCCGACCCGAAGACCAGCACCGATGCGTTCACCGCCGCGGCCGCCGCGCAGGCCGCATCGCCGAACCGTTCCGGCGGCCAGCGCTTGGCATCGCCGTAGGCCGCGCCCGGACTGACGCCGATCACCGCGCCGGCCAGGCCGAGCTCCCCGAGGCGTCCGGCGCCGGCTTCGCGAGCGGATGCAATTCCCTCCAGCCGGATCGCCGCCGATTCCGGAAAACGTTCCATCATCCCTGCTCGCCGCAGAAGCTCCAGGTAATAGAACCGCTCGTGGCGGGGAATGTCGCCTGGTTCCGGCGCCGGAATGGCCTGCGTCAACAGCCAGCTGCGCCCGTCGCGCGCATATCCGATGCGTTCCGGAATTCGCGCCAGCCACGCCGTGAGCGCGGCGTCGAAGGAGTTGGGCAGCAGAAACGCAGCGTCAAAGCGTTCCTCCCGGAGGCGCGCAGCGAAGGCGCGGCGGCCGGCCAGGCCTTTCGGGCGCGCATACGGAATCACGCGGTTCACGGAGGACTCGCGGGCGTAGAGTTCGGCCACCCAGGGCGGCCCAACGACGGCGATGTCGGCGCGAGGGCACGCCTGGCGTATCACGCGAATGGCGGGCAGCGACATCACGGCATCGCCCAGCCAGTTGGTGGCGCGGATCGAAATGCGCTCGAACGCGGCGGGATTGAAGGCCACTCTCGTCCAGCATAACAACCGGGACTGGCGTAAGCAGCGGCTGAAAATCGGGGGGCCGGGACCAGAGACGACGACAGAGCACCCCGTTGACGTGGTGCTGAGTTGGGAATATGATTCAGGCGTCGGGCCTTACCGGGCTCGAATAACTCGAAACGAGGTTTGCCATGTTAGCAACCGCGGTGGCAGAGAAGAACGCATACGAAGTCGCACTGGAGAATTTCGACCTGGCGGCGGACGCGCTGGGGCTCGAAAGCAGCGTGCGCGCAATGATCAAGTATCCGGAACGCGTCCTGACAGTGAGCGTCCCGGTGCGCATGGATACCGGACAGATTGTCCGCTTCGAAGGGTTCCGCGTGCAGCACAGCACTACGCGCGGGCCGGCCAAGGGCGGCATCCGCTTCCACCCCAACGTGACCGTGGACGAGGTGAAGGCGCTGGCCACATGGATGACATGGAAGTGTGCCGTGGTCAACATTCCGTTCGGCGGCGGCAAGGGCGGCGTGACGTGCAACCCGAAGGCCCTGTCGATGGGCGAATTGGAGCGTCTGACACGGCGTTATGCCAGCGCCATTCTGCCGCTGATCGGACCGGACAGGGACATTCCGGCGCCGGACGTGTACACCACGCCGCAGATCATGGCGTGGATCATGGACACATACAGCATGAACATGGGCTACCCGGTTCCAGGCGTGGTGACGGGTAAGCCAATCAGCCTGGGCGGATCGCTGGGGCGCAACGAGGCCACAGGGCGCGGCGTGTATTACACCGTGCTGGCGAGTTGTGAGCACCTGGGCATTCCGGTGAAGCGCGCGCGCGTGGCGGTGCAGGGATTTGGCAATGCAGGTTCAGTTGCCGCTCACCTACTCGGTAGCGAACAGGCGATGGTGATCGCCGCCAGCGACTCGACGGCCGCCATTTACAGCCGCAACGGGCTGGATATTCCCAAACTGATCCTGCACAAGGAACGGACCGGTTCGCTGCGCGGTTTTCCGAATTCGGAAGAAATCGCGCCCGACGAGCTGCTGGCGATGGAGTGCGAGATTCTCATTCCGGCGGCGCTCGAAAGCACGATCACGGCGGAGAACGCGCATAAGGTTCGGGCACGCATCATTGCCGAGGCGGCCAACGGGCCAGTGACTCCCGAGGCCGACCGCATCCTGGAACGGCGCGGCATATTTCTCATTCCTGACATCCTCTGCAATGCCGGAGGCGTCACCGTCTCCTACTTCGAATGGGTGCAGGATGAGAATCACCTGTTCTGGGACGAGCAGGACGTCAACCTGCGCCTGGAAAAGGTGATGACGCGCGCCTTCCGCGACGTGTTGAAGATTCAGATGGACCATAAGGCCAGCATGCGGCTGGCGGCCAACATGCTGGGAATCGGGCGCGTCGCCGAAGCGGTCAAGATCCGCGGCCTGTATCCGTAAGGCGGCTGATCCCAGGTAGAAGCGACGATCGCCGCACATGGTCTGTCATGCTTCGCTGGTGGGGGAGAGCATGACAGACGACACAAACCGATCGTCTGTCCTACCGGGCCCAGCGGATTAAGCCGGGGAGGAACGGCTGCGGTTCGTCGGGGTGATAGGGAAGGACGCGCACGGTGTAGCCGTGGAGCCCGCTTTCCCGGCAGGCTGCCGAATGGGCGGCGAATACGTAGACGCCATCGGCAGCCTGGCTCACCTCATCCATCGGCACCGCCGCCGCATCGCGGATTTCAAAATCGGAATCGAGCATACCGAGATAAAGCTCCACCGAGACTTCGTCGCAATGGAGGGCGCCCAGACGCACGCGCGCCCTCACTTCCACCTCTACGCCGCTGCGCAGTTCCGTCTCCGGCAGCGCATCTACGCTTTGGATCGCCACCTGTCCCCAGTTCTCGCGGATGCGCTGGCTCCAGGCGGCCAGCGCGCGGGCGGCGGCCGCGTTGCCGGCCA
>CAZZHN010000161.1:0-10825 GCA_964654065.1 uncultured Solibacteraceae bacterium | reverse complement strand
GTGATGCGGTGATAGCAGAGCGTGCACTTGTCCACCGTCTGCTTCTGCGGATGCAGGTAGCGGCATCCGTACGGGCAGGCTTGCACGCAGTACCGGCAGCCCAGGCAATAGGTTTCATCCACCAGCACGACGCCATCCGGGCTGACGAACGTGGCGCCTACCGGGCAGACCTGAACGCATGGCGAGTCGGCGCAGTGGTTGCACAGTTTGGGGACGAAAAAGCTCTTCGCGTCCTCGCGAGTGGATGGCGTGAAGCCCTCCATGGCGCCGTCGGGCGATTCCACGCGCGGCTGCTTGCCCTCTTCAATCTGGTACCTCTCCACCCAGGTTCGGAAGTAGCCCTTGGGCACGCCGTTTTCGCTGGAGCAGGCGCGCACGCAATTGCCGCAGCCGATACACGCATCGATGTCGATGATCATTCCCCACCAGTGATCGGCCATGTTGTAGGCATCGCTGGCCGGTTCGGCGCCGGTGATCTGTTCCAGGGTCGCGCCCACCGAGGCCAGCATCAGCAACTTTCCGCCTACTTTGAATAGATCGCGCCGGCTGATATCCATGCTCGTTTCCTCGCCTCAGAGATGGGGGCTGTGCGGCTGATGGCATTGATTGCAGACCATGCCGCCGGAATGCTCGGCTGTAACCACCTGCGGGAAGGCCCTCGGCTTGGCAGCGTCCTTTTCGTGGCAGCGCCGGCAGAGATTGGCGACGTCGGGCAGTTGGGGAACGTGCCCCGCCGGGTCGTCCGCATGCTGTGCCAGAGGGCCATGGCACGCTTCGCAGGCGACGTGAGCGTGCTTGCCGGCTGCCCGCGCCTTGGCTTCGGCATCATGACAGACAACGCAGGTATCCTGCCCTGCGTACGCGATGGGCCGCTGCCTCACCATGGTCAGGGCGCCGGGACGATAGTGGCCGTACTGTCCAAAGGCTTTGGGGATGATCGCGCTGCGCAATACCAGAAAGGCGGCCAGGCCAGCCAGCAAAACCAAGGCCGGCCGAATCAAATGACCTGCATCCCGTATCAGGCGGCGCACTGCATCCTCTTTTCTGCGCAAACCAAGGGTCTGCGCGCAAGATAGCCCGATGGAGCTCAGGCAATATCATCACCAACAGGCCTGTTGATCGGAAACTAACTGTTTCAAGCAAGAGTGTTGAGAAAACCAACAGCAGAGATGCCTCGGACCAGGTCGTGACTGGGCTACGTTGCGCATCAACTGGGGCAAATCGCTCCCGATCCCGGGGCGCTGGCTCGAAGATTGATGGAATTGTGAACAGGAGGATGATCGGGTCTCACCGGCTGATGAAGGCCTCAGCGCTCATGCAGCGATCGCTCCGCAATGCCGTGGCAGCCAAATAGGCGGATATAAGCGTCAGAAAACACGGGCTTTTCCGTCCAGACCCAACTTCCCGCGCTGCTCCAGACGGCATCGGTATCCTTGGCGACGAGCACGTCGATGGGCAGATCCCGGCACACCTCGCTGAGGCTCCCACTCACGGGCCGGTTAGCAGAGGGATAGAGCTGGTCGAGGCGCGCGATCACGGGGGCGCAAGCGCTAGGGTCGCCGCCGAACGTGGTGCCGCAATTCAGGTCTGCCGCCACAGCGCGGCGATCGCCATAGAGCATCGCAGCCGTCTCCTGCAGGACAACATTGGGGTTGTACTGCAGGACGGCCGACTCCGGAGTGGTGGCGCGCACCCATTCATAAGCGGCTCGCACAGCATAGTTCCGTCTGCCGAACTGCCGGTCGGGCGCCATCCAATTGAGCGGGGGGAGTACGCCGCGGTCGGCCAGAACAGGGTACAGGCGGGTGATGCCAATTTCGTAAGCCGTGCCGGCAGCCCCTAGCGCAATGCAAATCGTGAGCATACGGCGCTGGCGCGCCGTGAGGCGGTCGCGCCGCGGCCAGACATCCACCGCCCAGAGGAGCAGCACGAACTGCGCGGGCAAAAATCCTCGCCAGCCCAGGTCGTTGTTGCCGATTACGCTGGAGCGCAGGAACGTGCAGATGAGAGTGCTCGTGACCAGCATGGTGAGACACGCCGCATCCTGGCGTGAGAGCGGCTGGCCGCTGGCCCGATATTGACGCCACTTGATGCCCGCCACGAGGAAAAAGAAGCCGAACTCGAGGCCGTAGTTCAGCGGCAGCAGCGATCCGTTGACAAGGATGAGGCGCAGCCAGTGCGGCATTCCGGCCCACACCGGAACCAGCGCCGTCATCGAGAAGGCGCGGACGGTCCATTGAATGGGAATCCCGGCACCGGGTCCGCCGGGACCATGCGTGAGATCGCGCAGGTATGGAAAGGCCAGCAGGCAGCAGGTGACGCCGGCAATCACCAAAACGGCCACATCGCGCCACCAGCGTTTTGCGAGGCAGATCAAGGTCCAGGCGCAGAGGAACACGGCGAAAACGAACGCGACCCAAATGGATGTGCCGGCGGCCGATGCCAATGCGGCGCCGGCGGGCAGGCCGTAGCGGGCCCAACCGGTCCAGCCGGTCTTTGCCGCCCCGTGCCACAAGAGCAGAAAACCGGTGACTGACGCGATCAAAGCGACAATCGCATGCGGCGCCCAGATGGCGCTGTGCAGGAACCAGTCGACATATTCATTCCAGGCTTCGAGGCTGGGCAGTACGAAATCCATCTGACCACGGGCATACAGCAGCAGCAGGTACATGCCCGGCAGGATGTCGAGGCCGGTGATTCCCATCAGCAGCACGCCGGTTCGCAGGCGCCGGACCAGGGCGACCTCCGGGTTCACGACGAACAATCGCAGGCAGGCCGCCAGCAAGGCCATCAGGCCGATGCCGCACCAGAACGCGCCGCCGATCTCCGCTTGCCGTGCGCTGACCCAAGGCGAGCCGAGCTGGTTCACCAGGCTGCACATCATCAGCCAGAAATAGTGATAGCGGAGCGGCGCCGGCGGGCTGGGCAGGAACAAGGGATTCTGCGGCGGGATGCCGGTTGCGGTCACGGAATGAAGCAGCGAGGCGCGCAGCGAATAATCAAACGAGCTGGTCGGATAATAGAGCCGGTCGCCGGCCTGCATGTCCACTAGATAAAACAGCGTGATCAACAGCCAGGCGCCAACGGCGGCCGCGAAGAATACCCATCCTCCGGGCAGCCGCGTCCGGCGCGCCCCGCCTCGCATCGCGCGAAATGCGAGCAGCGCGAGCGCTGCCAGATCGACCGCCACGTACAAACCACGCGCCGCGCTCATCGAGGCGAACCGTCCGCCCAGGTAGGTCAGAATCGGGCAGAGCGCGATGGCGAGCGGGAGGCTGATCACGGCGCGGAAGACGGCGCTGCGGCTGCGAAACTCAAACAGGTTGCAGGCAAACCCGAGCGCATAGCCCGGCATCCACAGAAACAGCGGAAAAATCAGGATGGCCAGCAGACTTCCCCTCAGGTCCGCGGCCATGAAATGGTATTCGGGCATTACCGTCCGGAATTTGTTCCAGTGTACCTTTTTTAGCGTCCAATCCGGCCCTCCAGGCAGACAAGACAAAAAAGGATAGGCGGAGGCTGCTAGCTTGAGATAATTCGCGGCGCGCAACCGGCGCTGGCGATACTCGCGACGGAGCCGCCGGCCCGTGAGCGAGGCCGGCTGAGCCTATGCGAAGATGTGAGTGACGCCAAGGCCGGCAGTCGAGAGTGAAGGAACTCGATCGCATGATCCAGGACCTGTACATACCTCAACGCCCGTGACCCAGGATCCCACCGCGGAGCCCCGCCGGGCCGTGATCGTCGTCCCCTGCTACAACGAAAGCCGCCGCCTGCCGGTCTCCGATTTCGAGAGGTTCCTCGAACAACCCGGCGCCGAGCTGCTCTTCGTAGACGACGGCAGCACGGACAGTACAGTGGAAGTGCTGCGCGGCATCTGCGCTGGACACGAAGGCCGCGCCACGCTGCTGGAGTGCGGCAAGAACGGGGGAAAGGCGGAGGCCGTGCGGCGGGGTATGCTCACCGCGCTCAAGGGCGGTGCGGCCTACGCCGGTTTCTGGGATGCGGACCTGGCAACGCCTCTGGATGCGATTGCCGAGTTTCTGCAAGTCCTCCAGGAGCGTCCGGAGATCGATATGGTGTTCGGCTCGCGCGTCAAGCTGCTCGGCCGCAAGGTGGAGCGCCAGGCGGTGCGCCACTATCTGGGTAGAGTTTTCGCCACCGCGGCTTCGACAGTTTTACGGCTTCCGGTTTATGACACGCAGTGCGGCGCCAAGGTCTTTCGTGCGGTGCCGGCGACGACAGGCCTTTTCGACGAGCCCTTCTGCAGCCGCTGGGTCTTCGACGTCGAGGTGATTGCGCGCTACATCCGCAAGCTCGGTTCTTCCGACAAGGCGGCCGGGCAGATCTACGAGTTCCCCCTCATGGTGTGGCGTGACATTGCCGGATCCAAAGTCAAACCGGGGGATTTTTTTGTGGCTTTCGGCGATATCGTGAAAATCTACTGGAGATACATGCGAACCGCATGAATGCTGGTGCCTTTCTCACCAAGCCGTTCTGCGGATCGAGCACTCGCCAATCTCCACGATGATAGAATCGACAGATTGCTCGCCATGGTCAAGTTCGGTTTCTGCACGACAGAGCAATATGAACGGGCCGGGGAACGCCGCCGCCGGTCGGGAGCCCACGCTGCATACAGTTTGCTGGACGTGGGCGATGATCCGAGTGAAGAACAGACCAGGGCTTTTGAGGACATCAGTTTCACCCTGCGCACATCGAATGGGACGTTTCGAACCACGTTCCGGCAGCGTTTTCGGGACGTCGACGCCGCGGCACTGAGATGGATGGAGAAGTTTTACGCCGCTGACTCCCCTATCGAGATTCAGGATCGTGCGGTATCGCACGGGCTGACCTCCTTGGAATGGGCAGAGCAGGTATTCCAGAAGTTTCCGCAGGCCAGATTCGAAGCCTCCGACATCCTGGTGGAGCTGATTGAGCTCTCTCGCGATGGCGAAGCGTACATCGTGGAAACCGGAGGGTGGCCGCTGCAGTACGTTCACGCGCCGTTCGCAGTTTCGCTGGCGCATCCAGAACCGCGGCGCTACCCGGTCAACCGGCTGGTGGCGCTTCGCGCGAGGAAACGGTTCGCGAAGCTGGACCTGGGCAAGAACTGGATGGAGACGGCGCAAGAACGCGGCTGGCGCATCCGCAGAATCTCATGCGTACATCCGCTGGCGCGCCAACTCAGCCGGCGGAATGAAAACTTTCAATTCCGCTTGAAAGACGTGTTCGACCAAAGCGGCAACTGCGATGTGCTGCGCACGATGAACATCTTCAGCCGATTCTATTTTCTACCCAAGGACCTGGCGCGGGGCGCCGGTGCGGTGTTTCACAGTCTTCGGCCTGGAGGCATCTGGGTTGCAGGCCGCACCTGGGAGCATGATTTCAGCAATCACGTCTCGCTGCTGCGGCGCTCGGAGCGCGGGTGGGAGGTGCTGGAGAGGATCGGAAACGGGTGGGAACTGGAGAGTGCGGCGTTGAGTGGCGTTTGGGGATGAAGCCGGTTTCGCTGCTGCTGATTTCGGACACCTATCCGCCGGTGTTGGGCGGATCCGAAATCGAAGCGCAGCGTGTGTCCGCGGAGATGATCCGCCGCGGACATCGCGTGCTGGTGCTGACCTCCGGCGGGCCTCCGATGCCGCCGGTGCGCGACTGGGTGGACCCGGCCGGCGTGCCGGTGCGGATACTCACGGGCCGCGTGCGGGGCAGATGGAAGGATATTCTATTCGCGCTGCGGGTGGCCTGGTCGTTATGGCGGGAACGGCGTCATTATCAGGTCGTGTATTTTCTGATGCAGGGGCTGCATCTGGCTGCTGGCCTGCCGGTCGCGCGTGGCCTGGCCAAACCAATCGTGATGAAGTTCGGGGGAAGCGGTGTGATTCCGCTGTTAAGAGGGTCGCGAACCGGGCGCGTGGAGCTGGGCTGGCTGCGCCGATGGGCGGCGCGGCTGCTGATTCTCAACGACGGGATGCTGCAGGAGGCGATGGACGACGGGTTCCCTCGGGAACAGATGCTGTGGATGCCCAATCCGGTGGACACGAACCAGTTCCGGCCGGGCCCGCTGGAGGAGATCGCTACCCTGCGCGCCGGTCTTGGAATCCCGCCGGAAGCATTGGTCGCGGTGTATGTCGGCCGGCTATCCCACGAAAAGGGGCTGCCGTCGATGTTGAAGGGCTTCGCGCTGGCGGCACGGGAGGAGCCCCGGGCGATGCTGGTTCTGGTGGGAGACGGGGCGATACGAAACGAACTGGAGACCTTGGCCGCCCGGCTAGGTCTCGGATCTTCGCAGGTGCGCTTCAGCGGCCGGGCGGAGCCTTCGGACGTCCCACTCTGGCTGCGGGCCAGCGACGTTTTCACGCTGATGTCGCCGAACGAGGGATTCTCCTGCGCGCTCGCCGAAGCCATGTCTGCGGGCCTGGCCTCGGTGGTCAGCCGGATCCCGGCAAACGTGCAGCTGATTGAGGACGAAGTTCACGGCTTGCTGGCGCCAGCGGGAGACGAGAAGGCTATGGCCGGCGCCCTGGTCCGGCTATTTCGCGATCCGGCGCTACGCGGGGGCATGGGCAGGGTTGCGCGGCAGCGCATCATCGACAACTATTCGACCGACCGGGTGGCGGAACGGTACGAAACCCTCTTCGCGCAGGTTCTCGGCGAGCCGCAAAAGTGAATCGCGCGGCATTGAACGGGCAACAGCTCGTCGCGGGGCGAACTCATGATCTTCCGGAGGGAGCCGAAGGGCCGCGCCCAGTTTTGATCCATCCGGCGGAATACGCCGATCGCCATTACGGGACTTTTCGTTTCACCTTCTGCGTCGAGGTGTTCCTGTTGCCGGCTGCGCCCGCATAGAGTGCCATCTTGCAGACGGGGCGCCTGCCCCGCAGATCTACCCGGGCGCCCTGAAACGGGAAAGCCAAGTGTCGATGGGTGCGCGTAGCGGAGCACGCATCAGTACTATGATTGGATTGGACGGATGCCATCAAACCAGCAGGAACCCTTCGTGGCCGGCCGCCCCGTCCGATCGGCGCCAAAGCCCCAGTCGCCGCAGGGCAGGCTGACCACGGCGCCGGTTGAACAAGCTCAGCGTGCGCCCGACGACTGGGAGATGCATCCGATCCGCAGGATCTCCCTCTACTTTTGCCTGGCGGCGCTCTTCCTGCGCCTGAGTGTTCTGCCTGAATTAATCCTCTACGTCACGCACGTCAACACGTACCTTCTATACATCGTCACGCCGCCCGCAATCCTGTCGGCGCTGCTGATGGGGTCGGTGCGGCGAACGTTTCAATCGCGAGCTGCCTTGTATTGGGTCGCCTTCTTTCTCTGGATGGTCCTGGCGACGCCGTTCAGTTCCTGGCCGGGAGGTTCGGCGGGACAGGTCATTTCCTACGCGCGAGTGGACGGAATTTTTCTGATATTGATGGGCGGCCTGGCGGTGAACTGGAAGGAGGTTCGCGCCATATTCCGGACCATCGCGGCTGCCGCCGCGGTAAACCTGGTTTCCACGCGTCTATTCGAGCAAGTCGCCAATGGCCGGGTCTCGCTGCAGTCGAGCGGCAGCATCGGCAACTCGAACGATCTGGCAGCACACCTCCTGTTGGTACTGCCCTTTCTCCTTTTCTTCATGATGGGCCCAGGCAGATCGATCGTCGTCCGCATTGCGGTGTTAGGCATCTTGATGTACGGTCTTTGGATCATATTGGGTACGGCGTCCCGCGGCGCCTTAGTCGCCCTGGTGGTGGTGTTTTTTTACATCCTGATCCATGTTCCTTTGCCACAGAAGTTCGTACTGGTGGTGGCGGCGGCCGCGATTACGCTGGTGGCGCTGGTGGCATTACCGGCCGGGACCCTGAACCGTCTGGGATCATTGTTTGGAGCAAAGGACGCAGAGGCTACCGAATCGGCGGAGTCGCGAGGGTACCTCTTCAGGACCAGCGTGAAATATACGATACAACATCCGCTATTTGGAGTGGGTCCCGATCAATTCTCTTCCTTTGAAGGGAAGACGAGCTTGGCGCAGGGCCAGCATGGCAATTGGCACGCTACACATTGCGCCTTCACGCAGGTGTCATCGGAGTGCGGCGTGCCCGCCTTCATTTTCTTCACTGCCGGTCTCGGATCGGCCATGCTCCTGGTTTGGCGAACCTATCGGAAGGCCAAGCAGGGGGGGTACCTGGAAATCGCGAACGGATGTTTCTGTTATCTGCTGGCAATGGTGGGTTACCTTGTGGCTCTGGTCTTTTTGTCAGACGCCTATACCTTCCGCCTGCCTGCAATGGTAGGGCTGGCCATAACGATGAGTTTCGCAGCGATGCGGACGATGGAGTCTACACAGGCGCCATTAGCCCCGGCTCTAGCGGCGCCCGTCCCGCAAAGAGTGATACACCGCGGACGGACTGCGCCGATCGCCTAGCCCGCGGGCGGTTTGGGGGCATCCAGGCTGGTTGCGTCCGTCACCATGGAGGAAGGTTGAGCCGCAGCCGCTTCGCGGCTTCCCTTGGTGTAATCACCGCGGCTGAAATACTTCTCCAGCCAGCAATAGAGCGCGACAAAAAGATAGCGGCTCCCCATCTCCCGGATCTTCAGCTTGGAGATCCCGGACCGGCGGTTTCGCCAGGTGATGGGTACTACGGTCCAGGAGTAGCCGCGGACGATGATTTTCAGCGGAAGCTCAACGGTGAGATTGAAATGCGGCGAAAGGAAGGGACGGCATCCGTCCAACGCGCGGCGACGGTAGGCTTTGAACGCATTGGTGAAATCATTCAAGGGGACGCGGAACATCAGCCGCAGAAAAAGATTCGCCAGGCGGTTGATGGCTAATTTGTGCGCCGGATAGTCGATCACCCCGCCTCCGCGGACGAAGCGCGATCCGAACGCGGCGTCCCACCCTTGCCCCAACAGTTCCCAGTAGCGCACCACATCGCGGCAATCGTCGGACTCATCCGCCATCATGATCACTATGGCGTCGCCGCGGCTGTGGTCGATGCCCCAGATGATCGCGCGGCCGAAACCGTGCTCTCCGGTATTCTGGACGGGCCGCAACGTAGGCACGCGGGAAGTCAGATCACTCAGCACCCTCCAGGTGGAGTCGGTGCTGCCATCGTCTACGGCGACGATTTCGTGTTCGATATTCTTCAGCCGCAGCTCGACATACAAGTGCTCGACGGTGGAAGACGCCGCCCCTTCTTCGTTGCGCATCGGGATCACGACGGAGAGCAGGCTGAGGGGTTGAGCCGCCGCGAGGTCCGCCGGATTTTTCATGCGCCGCTGGTCTCCAGCCAATCGGGATGCTGACGGGCGTGGCTGGCGATCTGATCAAGTATCGCCTCGATAGGCGTTTCCGGCCTCCAGCCGAAGTCCCGCCCGGCATCCGAGCTGTCCATGATCATCCACGGAATGTCGTACGGTCTGGGGCTTGGATCGGGCTGCGGAGCGTGCGGCCCAAAGCGCTCGTCGCACCAGGCGGTGACCTCGGCCAGTGACATGGCGTTCGCCGCGCCGCCGCCCGCCACATAAATGCGCTGCCCGCCTGCCCGCGTTGCGCCGGCCTGCGCGTCCACCAGCGCCGCGAGGTCCCGGGGGTGGAAGGCGTCTCTCACCTGGCGGCCCGCGCCTTCGAAACCGATGTAGCGGAGCGGGCGCTTGCGCAGGTGGGCGTTCAACCAATACGAGAAGATTCCCTGGTCTGCTGTGCCAAACTGCCCCGCGCCGGCCAGCACACCGCAGCGGTTCACCCACACGGGAAAGCCAAAGGCCTCGCCATACTCCAGCGCGATGGTTTCCGAAGCCAGCTTGGTGCTGCCGTACAGCGAAATCGGTGGCGCGGTGGAGAACTCCACGCCAATTCCGCGCGAGGAAACACCCGCCGGGAGCGGCCTGGAGCAATCCAACTGAAAGGCGCAGCCGCAGGCCTTGATCGGCAGTGCGCACAACGCGTGGATGGAGTACACGCGGCTGCTGCTCAGCAGAATCAAGCCGGCGCGATTTCGTTTGCAATACTCGAGCACATTGATCAGGCTCGCCAGATTATGCTCGAACAGCTGGCGGCTGCTGAGCGGCCCTCGTACGCCGGCGAGCACGCTCGGCGACGCCGCCGCGTCGATTACCCAATCGGCGGCGGGAATGCTTTCCAGGTCGCTGGCGGCACGAACGTCGGCGTGAACAAAGTCGACGCCCAGTTTGCGGAGCCGCGCGCGGTTCGTTTCCGAGCCGGGGCGGATCAGGTTATCCAGGCCCGTGATCGCCAGGCCAGGGCGGCGCTCGAGCAACGACTCCGCCACCGAACTGCCCACAAATCCGCAGGCGCCGGCGATGAGAATCCTCATCCGCTCACCTTTTCGCGTGCCGGCCGCTCCATCCAGTTCTGCGCGATCTCCCGGAAGATGTCGTCCAGACTCTTGGTGATGCCCCATGCCGGGTAATGCGCTTGCATCTTGCGCAGATCGCTGTAGTAGCAGATGTGGTCCCCGATGCGGTTCTCGTCGATATAGCGCCAGTTCATCGGGCGCCCGGTCGCGTTCTCCGCTTTGGCGAAAGCTTCGAGGACCGAGCAGGCATTCGCCTTTCCGCCGCCCAGGTTATAAACTTCGGCCACGCGCGGAGCCTTCCAGAACTCGAACATGAAGCGCGCCACGTCTTCGGAATGGATGTTGTCGCGAACCTGCTTACCTTTGTATCCGAACACCTTGTATTCGCGGCCTTGCACATTGCACTTGATCAGGTAACTCAGAAAACCGTGCAGCTCCACGCCAGAATGATTGGGGCCTGTGAGGCACCCTCCGCGCAGGCAGCAGGTCGGCATGTTGAAATAGCGGCCGTATTCCTGCACCATCAC
>CAZZHN010000160.1:0-10864 GCA_964654065.1 uncultured Solibacteraceae bacterium | reverse complement strand
GCTCCAGTTGCACGCGCAGCATCATGATCACGTCGGCGTCGCGGATGGCCTCGCGAATATCGGTGGTTAATGAAACGCCGGGCGCCAGCTGTGCCAATTCGGCCGGCAGCAGCGACGCCGGACCACAGAGCACGATCGTGGCCCCGAACTTTGCCAGCAGGTGGACGTTTGATCGCGCCACACGCGAATGGGCGATATCGCCGATGATCGCGACCTTGAGGCCTTCGAGCGACGGCCGGCGGTCGAGAATCGTGCGTGCATCGAGCAGCGCCTGCGTCGGATGCTCGTGGGCCCCGTCGCCGGCGTTGATGATGGGCGTCGGCAGGTGTCGCGCCAGAAAATGCGGCGCGCCTGAGGCCGCGTGCCGCATCACGATTGCGTCCGGCCGCATGGCCGCCAGGGTGTTCAGCGTGTCCACCAGCGATTCGCCCTTGGAAACGCTCGATCCCGCCGCCGTGATCGACACCGCATCGCATCCCAGCCGCTTGGCCGCGATCTCAAAACTGGTGCGCGTGCGCGTCGAGGCCTCGTAAAAGAGGTTTACGATCATCTTGCCGCGCAAGGTGTCGAGTTTCTTTTGCGACTGGCTCTGGATCGGCTGGAAATCTTTGGCGCGCGCCAAAATGGCTTCGATCTCGGCGCGGTCGAGCTCTTCAATTCCGAGCAATCCGGCCGGCATCGTTTTACGCCTCCTGGGCGGCTGCCCGTTCCACCAGGAGAACTCTTTCCATGCCGTCCACCTCCTGGAATTTCACCTCGATGATTTCGTCGTCGCTGGTCTGCACCAGGCGGCCTACGAAGCGCGCCTCGATCGGCAGCTCGCGATGCCCGCGATCGATCAGCACCAGAAGCTGCACCCGCGACGGCCGGCCGTGATCGAAGAGCGCATCGAGCGCCGCGCGAATCGTGCGTCCGGTGTAGAGCACGTCGTCCATCAGAATGATGTCCTTGCCCTGCACCGAGAACGGGATGTCGGTCGAGCTCACCACCGGTTTGATATCGACCGTCGTCAGGTCATCGCGGTAGAGATTGATGTCCAGAATCCCGGTGGGAATCTTGCGGTTCTCCAGCGCCTCGATCTTCGTCGCCAGCCGCTGCGCCAGCGGAACGCCCCGGCGCCGGATACCGATGAAGGCAAGCAGGTCGAGGTCCTTGGTCTTCTCGAGCACTTCATGCGCCAGCCGCACCAGCGTCCGGTCGATTTCCGAAGCGCTCATGAGCTGTGCCTTTTCGCGGGTGAGAGGCATAACGGTTCCCACGACAGGGTATCACGCCGACAGAGGAAGGCGCGCTGGCCGCCGGACGTGGCCGCGATCTTCCCATTTCCACCGCGCGCTGATTTACCATCGTCGTTGGTAACCACCCATGGGAATCAAGACCGTAGGCACGAGCTTGGCGGTTGCGCTTTCGCTCGCGGCGCAGACGCCCATCAGCGTTCAGGTTCTGAACCAAACTAACCCCGGCGCAGGGATCAATGGCCGGCTTCAGTCCTTCATGTCCACCGCGTTTCAGCCCGCCGAGTGGGACTATACCTTCTTTAACAACCTCCCCGGTGCGGCCGGCCTGCTCTGGCAGCTGGCCCCGCAGCACGTTCGGCTGCAGCCGATCTCGCAAGCGGTCCCGATGACCGGGCCGAATCAGTGGGACTTCACCACTCTCAACGCGGTGCTGCTTCCCGTGCTCAACGCGGACGATCACAGCCCCGAGCTGCAGCTTGCCACCGGGCCGGCTTTCATGGATGATTCGAACGGGCATCTCCTGCCGGCCAACTTTGCGGCCTTCGCTGCTTACTGCGCCAACGTGGTGCGCTATTACAACACCGGCGGATTCGACGTCAACGGCGTGCACTACCAGTCCCCTAGCCCGTATCACATCACCTGGTGGGGTATCTTCAACGAGCCGAATGGCAACGGCATCAGCGCGTCCCAGTACGTTACTCTCTACAACCTGGTGGTGCCGGCCATGCACGCGGCCGACCTCACGATCAAATTCGTGGCCATCGAGGAGTCCGACTACGGGAACCAGTCGCAGCTCTACGTTCCGCCTTTCGTCCAGGGAGTGACGGCGCAGGTGGATGCGGTCGCGCTGCACTATTACTCCACTTGCAATCAGAGAACCACCGACCAGGCGATTATGGGAAGCATTCCGGGCTTCCTGGCCGACCTGCAGTATGTGCAGCAGCAGATGCAAACCAATCCGGCCCTCGCCAATGTACCCGTCTGGGTGACGGAGAACAACGTCAACGCCGACTACAACAACAACGGCATGAGCGCCTGCAATCCGGGGGAAACCTACGTGACCGATCTGCGCGCCACTGACCAGTTCTTCGCGGCCTGGCGGCCTTACCTGTTCTCGCAGCTCGCACAAGGCGGAAACCAGTCCCTCTACCACTGGGATTTCGACGCCGACCAGGAGTTTGGCGAGGTCGATTACACGTCCGGCAACACCTACCTCAGCTATTGGACCGATTACGAACTGGCGCACTTGTTCCCTTCGCCGCCCGGCGCAACCATTTTGCAGACCGTGAACTCTGACCCGAGCGCGCTCGAGGCGCTCGCTGTAAGAAACGATGACGGATCGGTGGCGATCCTGCTGGCCAATCATGCCGTCAGCAGCCCGGCCGACAATAATGGCCCGGGCGTCGCCGCCAACGTTGCGCTGGATGTATCGGCTTTAGGCTCGTTTTCGCTTGCGACTGTTACCGCCATCAACGCCAGCACCAGCCTCGCCACCGGGCCCGTCGCACAATCGGTGGCGCCGCAAGGGAACATCGGCATTTCCTTCCCCGGATACGGCGTTGCCTTCGTAACCCTCGCGCAGGCGCAGCCGCAAATCAGGGCGGGTGGCATCGCGAACGCGGCCACATACGTGAACGCCGGGATCGCGCCCGGAGAGATCGTCGCCATTTTCGGGAAGAACCTCGGCCCTGCTGCCGGGCAGAGCAGCCAGGTTAGCGAGGGAGTGGTGCTGAATTCGCTGGCTGGTGTGCGCGTCTGGTTTGATGGCATCGCCGCGCCCATCCTCTACGCCGGCGCGGGCCAGGTCAACGTAGTAGCGCCATACGCGATTGCCGGCCAAACCAATACCAGTGTGCGCGTGGAGTACCTGGGCGCATTCTCGCCCGCCGTCAACATGCCGGTGCTGCCGGCCGAGCCAGGCATTTTCACTTTGAATGGCCAGGGGACCGGACCGGCCGCGGTGCTGAATCAGGATTATTCGGTGAATTCCGCCGACAATCCGGCCGCGCGCGGAAGCTACGTCATGATCTACGCCACCGGCCAAGGCGCCACCGCGCCCGCGGGCTCAGATGGACTGGTCGCCCTGGCAGCTTCGGCCGGCCAGCCGCCATTGCCGGTCACCGTTCAGGTTGGCGGCCAGTCGGAAACGGCTTCGTACGCTGGTAACGCGCCCGGGCTGGTGGCCGGGGCGCTCCAGGTCAACGCCCTCGTTCCCACGACCGTGACGCCGGGAAACTCGGTCCCTATCGTGGTTACTGTAGGCACCGTAGCCAGCCCGGCTCCTGCCACGATTGCAGTGCAGTAGAATTCGCGGCGCGCGATTGCCGCTCGCGGCCTGTTGCCAACCAGTTCCATCGCCGCCACCGCTCCCGGACGGTCGTGGCCGCGAGCGCACTCAAAGCCGCGACCGTTAGGGAGCGGTCTGTACGGCTTAGCGAGGAATCTCTCAGATCTCGAATTGCACGCTGTCCGGACTCTCCCGCGCCGGGCGGGCGCTGTCCGTTTTATGCAACAAATCAGCCAGGGTGGTGCGGTCCAAAACGTCTGAAATGGCGTCGCGCACCTCGCGCATAATGATGCGCGTCCCGCAGCTCTCGATGTCTTTGCATTCGTCGCATGGCCGGTAAGCGGTCTCGCTCGCGCACGGGATCGGTGCCAGCGGCCCTTCCATCATGCGAATGATCGACCCGACTGTCACTGACGATGGGGGGCGGCTCAGGCGGTAGCCCCCCTTGCGCCCCAACTTGCTCTCCAGCAGCCCGTGGCTCTTCAGATCGAGCAGAATCGCCTCCAGGAATTTCAGCGGAATCGACTCCTCGCGGGCGATCGACCCGATCATGATCGGTCCTTCCCGATACCTCCGGGCAAGAATCTGCATCGCCTTAAGACCATACTGGGTTCGCTTTGAAATGGTGCGCATCGCCTATCCTTCAAGAGTACTCCCGAACCCCTCGGCTTGACACTGGGGCCGCAATTACTCTAAATTCTATAGACAAAAGGGATTTGAGCTGCCGCCTTATCGCCGCGCCCGATCGCCTTTCGGGAGACCGGAACTGCTCACGCGAGACCGTGTCAAAAGCCCGCGCCGTCGTGCATGTTGCTGGCAACACTGGCTGCCCCTTTGATATCTTCGTGAAGGACACTCGATGCCAAACTCAGAAAAGAAACTCGGACTCGCCACTCTCGCGCTGCACGCCGGACAGGAACCGGATCCGACCACGGGGGCGCGCGCTGTTCCCGTCTACGCCACCACGAGCTACGTTTTCAAGGACTCCGAGCACGCCGCCAATCTCTTCGCCCTGAAGGAATTCGGGTTCATCTATTCGCGCCTGATGAATCCCACTACCGATGTGCTGGAAAAACGCCTGGCGGCGCTCGATGGCGGCGTGGGCGCGCTCGCCTTTGCCTCGGGACAAGCGGCCACCACGGCCGCCATTCTCACCATCACCCACGCCGGGCAGAATTTCATTTCCGCCACCAGCCTCTACGGCGGTACCTGGACGCTGTTTACGCAGACACTTAAGAAGCTGGGAATCGAGGTGCGCTTTTTCAACCCAGATCACCCCGAGGAGATTTCGAAGCTGGTGGATGAGAACACGCGCCTCGTGTACCTGGAGTCGATTGGCAACCCGAAGAACGACGTTCCCGATTTCCACAAGATCGCCGATGTCGCCCATCAGCACGGGTTGCCCGTGATCATGGACAACACCGTAACCACGCCCGCGCTGCTACGGCCCTTCGAGCACGGTATCGACATAGCCCTTTACTCCACTACCAAATTTCTGGGCGGCCATGGCGTGCACGTGGGTGGGGCCGTGGTCGATAGCGGTAACTTTCTCTGGGAAGCCAACGCGGCAAAATGGCCGGAATTTACCGCGCCCTCGGAGTCGTATCACGGCGTCATTTTCACCGAGGCGCTCAAGCCGCTGGGCAACCTCGCCTATATCATTCACATGCGAACCCACTGGCTGCGCGACACCGGCGCCTCCATGAGCCCCTTCGCCGCCTTCCTGTTCCTGCTGGGAATCGAGACCCTGCACTTGCGGATGGAGCGGCACACCCAGAACGCCCAGGCACTGGCCGAGTGGCTGGAGAAGCATCCCGCGGTCACTTGGGTGAACTATCCCGGCCTTCCCAGCCATCCTCATTATCAGTCCGCCAAGAAATACTTGCCCAAGGGAGCCGGCGCCATCATGGGGTTCGGCGTCAAAGGCGGCAAAGAGGCCGGCGTCAAGCTCATCAACAGCGTGAAGCTCCTGAGCCACCTGGCCAACGTCGGCGACGCCAAGACGCTGATCATCCACCCGGCGTCCACCACCCATTCTCAGTTGGAGCCCGCCGAGCAGGAATCCACCGGCGTCACCCCCGAATACGTCCGCCTCTCGGTCGGCATTGAAGACATCGAAGACATCAAGGCCGACCTCGACCAGGCGCTCAGGGCATCGCAGCAGTAAACTCCGATCGGGCGTTGAAGGTTGGCACCACGCGGCCTACCGGTTGCCCGGCTGGAGGGGGTTTTGGCTGGGACGCAGGGATTCGAACCCCGATACGCAGATCCAGAGTCTGCAGTCTTACCGTTAGACGACGTCCCAACAGCAAGCCCATTTTAACACCGGCCCGTAGTGAAATTCATCTGTAGCCGCGTAGTACACTGAGTTTTCAACATGCGGAACTGGTTGCGGGCGTGCCTGGCGCTGCTCGTGTGCGCGGCGGCGGGCCAGGCGGTGGACTGGAAGGCGCTCCAGCCGCAGGGCTACGTGAGTGACTTCGCAAGCGTCGTACCAGCCTCCAACCGGGCCTCGCTTGAAGCCTACTGCGCCGCGGTCGAGCAATCGACCGGTGCGCAAATGGCTCTGGTGACCATTCCGTCGCTCGAAGGCGAGCCCATCGAGGACGTCGCCAACACCATTTTCCGCGCCTGGGGCGTGGGACAAAAAGGCAAAAACGAGGGCATCCTGATGCTGCTGGCGGTCCACGACCGCCGCAGCCGGCTCGAAATCGGTTACGGGCTGGAGCCGATTCTGCCCGATGGCCTCAGCGGCAGCATCCTCCGCCAGATGCGCCCCGCGCTGCGACAGGGCGATTACGGTGATGCCATGCTGGCCGCCGCCGAAACCATCGGCAACACCATCGCGCAGGCCAAGCACGTGACGCTCACCGCCACCTTGCCGAGGCGCAATCGGCCCAGTGCGTCCGATTCCATACCCTGGCCGATGATCCTGGGCGGGATCTGCCTGCTCTTCTGGCTGCTGCGCGCCGGAGCGCCGCGCGGCTTCGGCGGATTCGGCGGCGGCGGTTTCCTGCCCGGCTTGATTCTTGGTAACCTGATGGGCCGCTCCACGTGGGGCAGCCGCGGCGGTGGCGGCTTCGGCGGGCCAGACTCAAGCGACGGCGGCTTCGGCGGCTTTGGCGGCGGCGATTCAGGGGGCGGTGGCGCCTCCAGCGACTGGTAGGTGCGGCATGGACAAGCGACTCGAGCAACTCGTCGAAAAATTGAAGAAGGCCTATGGGGAGCGGCTGGTGTCGATCGTCCTCTACGGTTCGGCGGCCGCCGGCGACCACCACGAGGGGTTTTCCGATTTCAACATTCTGTGCGTGCTCACGGTGCTGACACCACGCGAACTGGCCGCCTCCGCAGAGCCGTTCTACTGGTGGCGCGAACAGGGCAGCCCGGCGCCGCTGCTCCTCACCGAACACGAGTTGGCCACCTCCGCCGATTGCTTCGCCATCGAGTTCCATGACATGCAGAGCAGCCATCGGCTGCTCTTTGGCAAAGATGTCATTCCAGCGCTGGTGGTGGAAGACACGTTCTACCGGGCGCAAGTGGAGCACGACCTGCGTGCCAAGCTGCTCCGGTTGCGCCAGAAAGCTTCCGGAATGCTGGCCAACGCCGACCTGCTGCGCCGCCTGCTGCTCGATTCCGTTTCCACATTTTGCGTGCTCTTTCGCCACGCTCTGTTGCTCCACGGCGCGGCCGGGCCATCGCAAAAACGCGAGGTCGTCCGCCTGGCGCAGGAGCGCTTTGGCATCGATCCGGCGCCATTTGAGACACTGCTGGATGTGCGCGAGAAGCGCATCCAGCCGAAAGAGATGGATCCGCTCACCGTGCTGGCCGCCTACCTGCGCGCCATCGACACGGTGATTGACGCGGTGGACCGCGTGGAGAAATAGGAGAAATACGTGAAAATTGCCCTGATTGTCATTCTGGTGCTGGTCGTGCTTGGGGTAATAGTTGGCGGCAAGTTCGTCAGCGTCCGCAACGATCTGGTGACCCAGCGCGAAGCAGTGGCCAGCCAGTGGTCCGACGTAGACGTGGCGTTGCAGCGCCGTGCCGACCTGATCCCCAACCTGGTCAACACCGTGAAGGGCTTCGCCCAGCATGAAACGGAAGTGTTCAAAGATGTCGCCGACGCTCGCGCCCGGCTGGCAGGCGGGCGCACGCCGCAGGAGAAGATTCAGGCCAACCAGCAGCTCGATACTTCGATCTCGCGACTATTGGTGATCGCCGAGAATTACCCCCAGCTCAAATCCAACGAGAATTTCCTGCAATTGCAGGACGAGCTGGCCGGCACTGAAAACCGGATCGCCGTGGAGCGCCGCAAATACAATGAGGCGCTGCAGCGCTACAACACCTCGATCGAGCTGTTCCCCAACAACCTGGTGGCAGGAATGTCGGGCCTTGCGCGCAACGACGCGTACTTCCAGACCGAACCCGGAGCCCGCACCGCTCCGAAAGTGCCGTTTTGATCTTCCGGACGGATCGCTGCGGTCCGTAATCCAGCGTCATCCAACATCGGAGAAGCAGGCACAATGTACTTGGGACAAGTGAAAATCGAAGGCCGGGTGATCGCCGCCGTTTGGGAAGGAGATCTGGCGCGGCCCATCCCCAGCCACACTACGCTGGATCTGATACGGCGCGCCCAGACCGAGAACCGGCCTCTTTCGGCCCTGGCTGCCGAGCTCGCCAGCCGGCACGCCGAGAAGCTGGCGCCGGCGCTGCCGATTCAGCCGCCCGAGGTTTGGGCCTGTGGCTGCACCTATGAAGCCAGCTCCAGCTTTCGCGACGCGGAGCACGGCACGCGCGAAGGCATGTACGCCTATGTGTATCGCGAACCGCGGCCGGAAATCTTCTTCAAGGGAACCGCACGCGTGTGTGTGCCCACCGGGCAGCCCATCGGCATTCGCGCCGATTCCCGCTTTACCGCGCCGGAGCCGGAACTGGCCGTGGTGCTGGGCAGCCGTGGGACCATCGCCGGCTACACGCTCGCCAACGACGTTTCGGCCTGGGACATCGAGCGCGAAAATCCCCTCTACCTGCCGCAGTCCAAGGTCTATGACAGCTGCTGCGCCCTCGGCCCCGTCATGCTCACCGCAGATGCGCTGCCCGATCCCTACGCGCTCGAAATCACCTGCACCATCGAACGCGCCGGCCAGGTCATTTTCCAAGGCGCCGTGTCCACTGCCACGCTGCACCGGCGGCTGGATGCGCTGATCAAGGCGCTGACTTTCGCGAACCGCGTGCCCGCCGGCACCGTGCTGCTGACCGGCACCGGGATTATCGTGCCGCAAGAAGCCGCGCTCTCGCCCGGCGACACTGTCAGCATTCGCGTTCCCGAAATCGGCGAACTGATGAACACGGCAGCCATCGTCGGGTAGCGCCGGCGGTCTTGCCGCCGGTGCCTTTCGTTACCTCGCGAAGCCGTCGGCAAATCCGCCGGCGCTACCGGAAACACAAGTCTCGGGCGCCGGCGCTAACTTCCTTACTCGTCGAACATCCCCTCGAACAGCACCGAGGTCAAATAGCGCTCTGCGGCGTCCGGCAGAATGGTGACAATTACTTTTCCTGCGAATTCCGGCAGTTTGGCCAGGCGCACCGCGACCGCCGCAGCGGCGCCGCACGAAATGCCCGACAGAATGCCCTCTTCCTTCGCCAGCCGCCGCGCCATCTCAATCGATTCTTCGTTGGTGATCAGTTCCACCCGGTCCACCACGCTCAAATCGAGCGTGCCCGGTATGAACCCCGCGCCGATGCCCTGCACCTTGTGCGGCCCTGGTTTCAGAAGCTGCCCCGCCAGCTTCTGCGTGATCACCGGACTCGCCACCGGCTCAATGGCCACGGAAGTGATCTTCTTGCCCTTCTCCTGCTTGATGTAGCGTGACACGCCGGTGATGGTGCCGCCGGTGCCCACGCCGGAAACCAGCACGTCCACGGCGCCGTCGGTGTCCTCCCAAATCTCCGGGCCCGTGGTATCAAAATGGATCGCCGGATTGGCGGGGTTCTGGAACTGCTGCAGCAACACGTAGCGCTCGGGGTCGGTGGCGCGGATCTCGTCCGCCTTGGCGATCGCGCCCGCCATGCCTCCTGCGCCGTCCGTCAGCACCAGGTTTGCTCCCAGCACGCGAAGCACCTTGCGCCGTTCCACCGACATGGTGGACGGCATGGTCAGCGTGATCGGATAGCCGCGCGCCGCCGCCACGTACGCCAGCGCGATGCCGGTGTTGCCGCTGGTCGGCTCGATCAATTGCTTGCCGGGCTTCAGCACACCCCGCTTCTCGGCGTCCCACACCATCGCCGCGCCGATCCGGCACTTCACCGAGTAGGCCGGATTGCGTCCCTCGATCTTGGCCAGCACCGTCGCCCTCGCGCCGTCCGTCACCCGGTTCAACCGCACCAGCGGCGTGCGTCCAATGCTGAGCGAATTGTCGTCGTATACCCGCACTCAGATCTCCCAATTCAATACGTGTCTGCTTTGTCTGTCAGCCCAGTCGCGCAGCAGGTCGCCGATGCTAGTGTGGTCGATGATCGCCGCAACCGCAATGTCCACGCGCGACCACATGTCCGTGAACGGCGTCTCAACCCTTGCCCGGCCCCGCCCGCCGCCCTCCGTGGGGCCATCCACCGAGCGTATGACTTCGCCCACAGTAATAGAATCCGCCGCGCGCGCCAGCAGATAACCTCCCTCCGCCCCGCGCCGCGACTCCACAAACCCAGCTTGTTTCAAACCAACCAGGATTAACTCCAGAAACTTCTGCGGAATTTTTTGCCGCCGGGCAATATCGGCGATCTTCACCGGCTCGCCCGGCTTCTGCGAGGCCAGGTCCAGAATTGCCTGCAGCGCGTAATCAGCCTTCACGGAAGTCGTCATACAATGACGGGGGCGATCTCCGCAATCCCCACAGAGATTCTAGGCCAAAGCCGAGCAATGGCGCAATCCACTTTGTTGTCCGATGTATGCGCGGCTGCTACGCCAGATTGAGAACCTGTTTTATGGTGCCGCTCTGATCCTGTATTTTTTGCTGCAACATCAGCAGCGCGTAAATTAGCTGCTCCGGGCGCGGCGGGCATCCCGGCACGAACACGTCGATTGGGATCACCTGATTGACCGGAATCAGCGCGTAATTGTGAAACACCCCTGTAGAAGTGGCGCAGGCGCCCATCGAGATCGCCCATTTCGGTTCCGGCATCTGTTGATACAGGTGGCGGATCACCGGTGCCATCTTGTTCGAAACGCGACCGGCAATGATCATCAGGTCGGACTGCCGCGGCGAGCCGCGAAACACCTCCGCACCAAAACGGGCGATGTCGAAGCGCGAGGCGCTCATCGACATCATCTCGATGGCGCAGC
>CAZZHN010000159.1:0-10939 GCA_964654065.1 uncultured Solibacteraceae bacterium | reverse complement strand
CGGACTATATACGTCCGCTCCGCAATACGCCCAGCGGCGGACCATCCCATTAGCCAAACACGGCAGGCTAGCCGGCCGCCCGACGCTGCTGTTCGCGCAACCTCCGCGGCCACGTGGGCGGCCAATTGGACCGCAGTTTCCTCAGATGGGCTCGCAGCGATCACACGCAGCCTGCGCTAATCTGTGATTTCAGATGAGACTAACCCGCTACGCCGGAAATCCAATCCTGTCGCCGCATCCCGAGCATCCCTGGGAGGACTTGGCCGTCTTCAACCCCGCCGCTTGGTACGACGAGAAAGAGCAGGAAGTCCTACTACTCTACCGCGCCGCGGAGTCGCACCCGGACTACAAGTGCTGTTTCGGCCTGGCCAGGAGCAGCGACGGGCGCCATTTCGAGCGGGTCAGCGACCAGCCCGTACTCAGTCCCAGCGTGGAAGGCTTCGATGGTGCCACCCTCCAGGACCCGCGCATCGTCAAGATGGGCGATTGGTTTTACGTCACTTACGCGGCGCGTCACTATCCCTTCGGGCAGTTCTGGAGGCCGGAAGTGAAACACCGATACGAGCAGCCCGACTGCCCACCCGAGTTCCCGCGTTACCTGCGCGGCAATGCCACGCTCACCGGCCTGGCGATGACACGGGATTTCAGGACCTGGGTGCGTGCTGGCTGGATTACGGATCCTAACCTGGATGACCGGGACGCAATCCTCTTCCCCGAGAAGATTGACGGCCGCTACGTGCTGATGCACCGACCGCTCGAGTGGATTGGGGACAAGTACGGCACCGAGCAAGCCTGTGCGTGGATCGCCACAGGCGACGACCTGTTCGGATTCGACTTCCGTGGCAGCAAGCTGCTGATCAAGAACAAGTACGACTGGGAAACCGGGAAGTGCGGCATCAACATTCCGCCCATAAAGACGGCGCACGGGTGGCTGACGATCTATCATGCGCTGGGCCGCGACAAATTCTATCGCTTGGGAGCGCTGTTGCTCGATTTGCGCGACCCCAGCATCGTTCTGCACCGCACGCCCCACTGGCTTCTCGAGCCGGAGGAGGACTACGAGATCGAGGGCTTCTACCGCGGCGTGTGCTTCCCATGCGGCGCCGTGGTGATCGACGGCACGCTGTTTGTCTACTACGGCAGCGGAGACAAGTACTGCGCACTGGCCACCTGCGCGCTAGACCAGCTGGTTGCGCATCTGTTGAGTTGCCCGGCCTAGGCGCCTGGCAAATCGGAGCCTTATGCATCCTATTGATCTGGGCATTGTCCTCACATACCTGATTCTGATGTCGCTGGTTGGCTGGTGGTCGGCCAAGAAGGCGTCGCGCAACGCCGAATCCTATTTCCTGGCCTCCAAGAGCCTGCCCTGGTACGTGATCGGAGTAGCGCACGGTTCTAGCGGCGTGGATATTACAGGCACGATGTGGTTCGTGATGATGCTTCTGATCTACGGCGTGAAGGCCACGTGGCTACTGTGGGTGTGGCCGCTGTTCAGCGTGGTCTTCCGCATGGTGTACCTGGGGACCTGGGTGCGACGCTCCAACGTGCTGACCGGGGCGGAATGGATGCGCACGCGCTTCGGGCACAGCCGCGGCGCCGAGCTGGCCTACATCAGCGTGGTTGTCTATGCCTTGGTGCACGTCGTTGGCTTCCTGAGCTATGCCTTCCGCGGCATCGGCGAATTCACCCGGCCCTTCTTTCCCTGGAACGTCCCGGACGAGTGGTACGGCATGGCCATGTTGTTGGTCACGGGCATCTACTGCGTCGTGGGTGGCATGTACGGCGTGGTGATGAACGACCTGATTCAGTTCGGGCTTAAGGTGGTGGCGGCCGTGGGAGTCGTGACGATCGGCATCTTGGCCGTCCGGCCGGAGCAGCTCATGGCCCTCGTACCTCCGGGATGGGACCAGTTGTTCTTTGGTTGGAAGCTCAATCTCGACTGGAGCCACCTGATGCCGCATTTGAACCAGCGCATCTACGGGCCTGTCAGCGCGGGGGGGGACGGCTATTCGCTGTTCATGTTCTTCACTTCGATGCTGTTTCTCAAGGGCGTGCTGGTCAGCATGGCCGGGCCGACGCCCAACTACGCCATCCAGCACGTGCTTTCGACGCGCAGCCCGCGTGAGGCGGCGCTGGAGAACATGGTTATGGCGATGGTCTCGCTTGCGCCGCGTTTCCTGCTGATTGCAGGCATCGCAGTGCTGGGGATCGTATTCTTCAGCCCGGAACTGGCCCGCGGCGCGAACTTCGAAGAGATCCTGCCCAACGTGCTCCACAAGTACGTGCCGGTGGGCTTGAAGGGCGTGCTGATCGCGGCCTTGCTTGCCTCATTCATGAGCACCTTCGTCTCCACGGTTAACTCCGGGGCGGCCTACGTGGTGAACGACATCTACAAGCGTTACCTGAATCCTCAAGCAACCGCGCGGCGGATGGTGGCGCTGGGCTGGGCGACATCGAGCGGGGTGATCGTGCTGGGCATCTTGTTCGGGCTGGCCACCAAATCAGTGCACGGGGTGACCGAATGGATCGTCTCGGCGCTGGTACCGGCCTTCGTCGCGCCCAACGTGCTGAAGTGGCACTGGTGGCGTTTTAACGGTTACGGCTTCTTCGCCGGCATGGTGGCGGGCACAGCGGCGGCGGTCCTGAAGGTATTCGTGCCGATGCATCCGGTGTTGGCGTTTCTGCTGATTCTGGCGGTGAGCTTCGCGGCCTCGATCCTAGCATGCCTAGCCGCCCCTCCAGAGAGCGACGCGGTATTAATGAGCTTTTATCGCACCGTGCGCCCGTGGGGCTGGTGGCGGCCGGTGCTGGAGAAATGCCGGGAGGAGAATCCGAAGTTCCAGCCCAACCGCGATTTCCCGCGCGACGCCTTCAACATCGCAGTCGCCCTGGTCTGGCAGACCAGCCTAGTGACGGGGCCGATCTACCTGGCCATCCAGCACTGGAAGGAGATGTGGATCTCCGGGGCGATCTTCGCCGTGACTTCCTGGATCCTGAAACGAACTTGGTACGACCGGCTGGGACCGGGCGAGATGTACCTGATCGACGGTCCGGAGCATGACCGGCGTGCATCGCACGCGCTGCCCTGAGTCCGTTCGCCGACGGGCTCATCAAGGTCGATGGTGAACCTGCGAGGTTGCGGTGCCAGCTTCGAGTTCCGCAATTCGGCGGAGAAGGTTAGCTCTACTGGGTTCGGCTTCTAAGCCGATGCACATTGTGGGTCAAACCGTAGGCTGTCGACAGTTGTTCACCAGCCTTCAGGTCAAGGGGAAAGGTAGAGGAGTTACCCGTCGACCCCTGGATAAGGGGTCGCGGGAATTACCGGCGGCCAGTCTTAAGCTGGCCCTCAACAGCTTAATGGCGGTGGGAATGCGGTGTCATCGCACTGGCTGTTTCGTCGAACAGCTGTTGACAGCGCTGCCATTGAGGGAAACCCAATTCTTCGAGTCCGGTCCACGCCCACCCCATCAGCGCTACCATGAGCATTACCCGAGCATGAAAATCCGCTCCGACCTGACTCCCGCGGCCCTCGTCGGCAAGCTCCATCGGCTGTTCGAGCTCTCGGCAGAGAAGATTCGCTCCCTCGAAGCGAGCTGGCAGCCGTCATTGGGTTCGCCCGTGTTCACGGTTCATGGCCGCTACACCAGCCGCGGCTGGACTGAGTGGACACAGGGCTTTCAGCTCGGCTCCCCCATTCTGCAGTTCGATGCCACCGGCGAGCGCGGGTTTCTCGAAACCGGCCGGACCCGCACGGTGGAGCTGATGGCCCTGCACGTCAGCCATACCGGCGTCCATGACCATGGCTTCCACAACCTCAGCACTTACGGGAGTCTGCTGCGGTTGATGAACGAAGGCCGTATCGCGGAGGACGCCTGGGAGCGCCGCTTTTATGAGCTGGCGCTCAAGGTTTCCGGCGCCGTGCAAGCGGCCCGCTGGTCGCGCACGGCTGATGGCGGCGGGTATATCTATTCCTTCAACGGTCCTCACTCGCTCTTTGTCGATACCATCCGTTCCTTGCGCATTCTGGCGGTGGCTCACCGGCTCGGCCACGTTCTGCTGGGCGAAAACGACCGGCATATTTCGCTGCTTGAGCGCCTGATGGACCACGGCCGCGCTACCGCGAAATATGCGGTCTACTACGGTGAGGGCCGCGACGCCTACGACGTCCGGGGCCGCGTGGCTCACGAAAGCATCTTCAATCCGAACGATGGCCAGTACCGCTGCCCCAACTCGCAGCAGGGCTACTCACCCTTCAGCACCTGGACGCGCGGCCTGGCTTGGGCGACGTGCGGTTTTGCCGAACAGTTGGAATTCTTCGCCACGCTGGATGGCTACGCCGAATTCCGCGCCTTGCTGGAGAATGCGGCGCGGGCCACCTGCGATTTCTGGATCGGCAACACGCCGCTCGATGGCATCCCGTACTGGGACACGGGCGCTCCCGGCCTGGCCCAGCTTGGGGCCTGGCGCGAACGCCCCAGTGATCCGTTCAACCCGCATGAGCCCGTCGACAGTTCGGCGGCCGCGATCGCCGCCCAGGGACTGCTGCGTCTGGGCCATCACCTGAAGGACGACCGGTACTGGAATGCCGGGCTTACTGTCGCAGATGCCCTATTCGACGAGCCGTATCTCAGCCTTGACCCCGACCACCAGGGGCTAATTTTGCATTCCGTGTATCACCGGCCGAACGGATGGGATGGCGGCCCGGGCGAGTCGTCCATGTGGGGCGATTACCATGCTCGCGAGGCCGGGCTCTACCTGCTGCGGCTTGCTGAAGGTGGTCTGTACTTGAAATTCTGGTAGCGGAAGTCCGGCTGTCCGGAAGGCACCGGCGGCAAAGACCGTGGGCGTTACCAAGAAAACCCACGCCTTCGCGCCGCGCCTACATCTTGGGGGCGTAGTAGCCGGCGCGGGCACGGACTATCAGGTCCTTGCGGCCTTTCACGTGCAGGTTGACCGTGTGCCACAGCCCGTCGGTGAGGAGCGGCTCCGGGCGGTACAGCAGGTTGTACTGGTGGCGCAACTCGTTGGCGATGTTTTCGAACGATTGCGCCATGTCCTCCACCTGGAAGGGGAAGAACGCGCGCCCGCCGGTTTCCGCAGTGAAATACTTCAGCACCTTGTCGCCCTCGGTGTCGGCGCGGGAGCTGTTGGTGGAGATGGCGTAAATCACTACGTCGGCCTTCTGCGCCATTTCGAGGGCCTGGTCGCGCGTGTAGTCGCTCTGGTTGTCGTCGCCGTCGCTGACGATGACGATGGCGCGCCGGAACTTGGTGCGCGGCTGATCGAGCGCCAGCTTGTCGCGGCACGCATAGAAAATGGCGTCATACAACGCGGTGCCGCCGCCCGGCCGCAAACCGCGAATGCCGGCTTCGAGTTTCTGCGGATCGTCGATCAGGTCCGTCACCAGCTCTGCGCGCGTATCGAACCGCACCAGGATGGCCTTGTCCAGACGCGCGCGCATCACGGTACGCAGGAACTCCGCGGCCGCGTCCTGCTCGAAGCGGAAGCGGTCGCGCACGCTATTGCTGGTGTCGATGAGGATGCCGAGGCGCAGCGGCAGGTCGCTTTCGGCGGTGAAGGTCTGAATGGTTTGCGGCTTCTTGCCTTCGACGACTTCGAAGTCCTCCCGGCTGAGGTCGGTCACGAACCGTCCCTTTTTGTCGGTAACGGTGAACAGCATGTTGACGCGGCTGACGTCTACGGAAATGCGAGCCGGTTCGTCGGACTGCTGGGCCGCAGGCGGAGCCGCGCTCTGCTGGCCGCACCAAAGCGCGGCGCCCGAAGCACCGAGAGCCGCGAACAAGACCCAAAGCCTCATGACCACTCAATTATAGCTTGGGACCGGCGCCGCCTCGTACCGTGGACACTGCTGAGACGGATGAAACGTATAGCGGTCCCGCGCCATAATGAAGTTCTCACTCGGCACGATGGATTTCGAAGCTTTGCACCATGTCGCTCTTACCGCCAGCGATCTCGAGCGTTCGAGGCGCTTCTATCGCGAGGTTCTCGGCCCGGAGGAAATCGAGCGGCCGCCTTTTCCGTTTCCTGGTGCGTGGTTCCACGTGGCGGCGGGCCAGCAGTTGCACCTCATCGTGCAGACCGCGCCAACCTTCCGCGCCTCTGCTCGCATCGATACCCGCGACGTCCATTTCGCGATGCGGGTGGCCAGCTATCGGCGCGCGCTGGACAGTTTGCGGTCGAAGGGCTTTCGCGAAGACGCCGCTGAGGACGATCCCTGTAAGATGATCGTGAATCCAAGAGCCACTGCCGGCTTTCCGCAGATCTATATCCGCGACCCGGATCGCCACGTCATCGAGATGAACGCCGCGAAACTGGACTCACCCGCGTGCGAGCCGTTTCCCCGGCGCAACTGCGGCGCCGGTCCAGGACACGAATCGTTTCGCGCGATGTGCCGGCGCTGATTGATTCCTGGCGTACCAATGAAATCGCCCGCCACAAACAACTGGCGGGGGTTATTGCTCTGCGTCGGCCAGGAAAGAGCCAAAGAGCCAACCATGGCTTTCCCTGGCAGTGGCGCGACGGATCACTCCTTCCGCGACGGTGGGTAACAGGAACACCTCGGCACAGAAAGTGAAGCGGTAGGTTCCGTAATAGATCAGAGCGGTCACCACGACCACTAGCAGCATACCCGTGACGAGGATCCGGAACAGCGGATTCGTCGCCAGAAAGGTCCTTACGTGAAGCACGATCGCCGCGTACAGAACCGCGCGGAAAAAGAAAACACAATAGGAGTCCCACCTGGGTACCCAGGGCACCGGTACAAATCCGCGAATCACTTTGCCGACTTCGAGTCGAGGCAGCGCGAACCAGTGCTGCCTCACGAACTGGATGGCCTTCCGGTGATAGTAACGGTCCAATTGCAGCTCCGTCATTGTGGCTGCCAGATCTTTCTTGGCGGTTTCGCCCGGTATCTCGTTGGGGAAGACCCAGTAGCCCCAGACCGCCAGGTTCGAGGCCACGTAGTCGTTGTTCGCGCCGTACAGAGTCTCCCCTTCGATGGTGCTGAAAACCGGAAACTCCCCGCTGACCGCGTAATTTCGTGCGATCCAGACCGCCGCAGGCAGCCAGTACAGCGCAGCAAGCGCAACGAACCTCCGCGCCGCCCGCCAATTACCGGCTTTGGGCAGAGCCGCGAGGCCTGCCATCACCGGCAGCAGGATGAAACTCGACCGAACCAGGGCAGAGAGCCCAAGAAACAGCGCGCCCGCATACAACATCCGGCCGCCGCGGAGAGCCAGGAGAGTGCCAAGGGCCGCCACAAACACGTAGGGAATTTCAGAGTGCCCGCCCACAGCCAGTGTGACAGCGACCGGATAGACTGCGTAACCCGCTCCTGCCGCCACTGAGATCTTGAGGTTGCGGGTGAGCGCCCACGAAATTCCAAACAAAAGCAAAGCGTTCGCAAGGTTAAGGCAGATCGCTGTCGAGCGGACCAGGGTTGCGTCATCCACCCGGGGAGCCAGCCATGCCGGGATTGTAAGCAGGGCGGGCCATACCGGCGCTCTTCCCATTGTCGGCTGTCCAGGCCAGAAACTCCCCAGCGTATAACCCTTGCCCGCCGCCAGGTTGCGAGCGATGGTGATATAAAATGGGCCGTCGCCATCCAACTGGGCAGTGGAGCTCATCAGCACGAGCCCGTTGGTAACAATGGCGAGCGCGAGTACAAGAAGCACTCCACGCAAGGGCGGGTTCCGGCTTGCCAAGAATGGCTGTTCCACGACGCCTTTAGCGACTTTCAGACATAGATTAGCTCTTTTTCGCTGTTCGATGGATCGCACGCGGAATTGCGCCGGACAGCCTGTAGAGCATAAGAAGGCAGTGCGGCGCCAATGGCAGAGCCCCTCAGATAAGTGCGCCCTTCCCCGGACGATTCTTGCAGCAACGAACACCCATAAAGGCCCTTTCCGGCCGTTCGAGCACGTGTTTGCAGACCTCGCTGGCGTCTCGCGCGTCGCCAGTCGGCAGATCTCAGGGTGTACTATCGAAACGAGGAGATGCGTACCTGAAGCGGCTCGCGAAACGACTGGCCGGCGCCATAGCCCGCATCGTCGTCTTCCCGGCGGCATGCCTCACGGCCTTTGGCCGCTGGCACGAGCCGTATTTGTTCTTCGCTCACACGGCGGCCCTGATCCCCGGAATACCGGGCAGCTACATTCGCGTCGCCTATTACGCCTTCACCCTGACTGGCGTCGGCAAGGACTGCCACATGGCGTTCGGGTCGTTCTTCGCTCACTCCCAGGCCTCGCTCGGGGACCGCGTTGGCATCGGCGCTTATTGCGTTCTGGGGAGCGTCGATGTCGGCGAGGGCACTCAAATTGCCAGCCTGGTTCAGGTCCTGAGCGGGCGGAGACAGCACCGGCGGGACGAAGCCGGGCGCCTCACCGACGAGGGGCGCGCTTTCCAGCAGATCTCCATCGGAGCCCAATGCTGGATCGGCGGAGGGGCGATCATCATGGCTGACGTTGGCGCCAGGGCGACCGTAGGCTCCGGCTCCGTCGTCACGCAGGCGGTGCCGGAGGGAGCGACCGTTTCCGGCAACCCGGCCCGCGCTCACGCTGTCGAAGCCAAATCAGCCTCCTAGATCCGAAACTAGCTCACACCCGACTTGCTCCGGCCTGATGCGGGTGAGGCTAAGTCCAACGAATTCGCGGCGATGCGCGAATGGGGCCCAGCTCGCACGCCGTTCCGCGGCGCCGTCCATCCATTATTCATGAGAATAATCCCGGCGGCGCGCACAGACTTACGTGAGGGCACTGCCGCTCAACTCCACCCTGATCGTCCTCGCGATCCTGCTGGCCTGGTCTCTGGCCAGGGCTGCGAGGTTCGGAGTACCTGGCGCGCCAGCCACCTGGGAGGCTCTCGGGCGGGCTCTGTCGCATCGCGCCGTGCTGGCTTTCCTCCTGCTTGGTGCCTGTGCCAGCGTCTCATTCTCCACCTTATCCGGCTATATCAACCCCAGGGACTACGTCCAGGACGTCGTGGCCGCGCACCAGTTCCTGAAGCACGCAAGCATGTATCCCCGCGATGTACCCCGCATGGGTACGGTGGAACTCGCAGCTCCCATCACCGGCCGGGACGAGCTGCAGCATTTGCCGGTCATCCGCGCCGAGTTCAACACGCTGGCCGATCCGCCCGCCACTGCCAATGCGCACCCGCCAGTTCTCGGAATCGCGCTGGCGCCCCTGGTTTTTCTGTTTGGTTTGCGGGGCAGCTTCGTGTTCGTGCTCCTGCTGTCCATCGCGCTGCTGTACCTTTCGGTGGCGGCGATCCTGCGCGAGGTGTTCTCCCCGTTGCCCTTTGCGGCCTGGTGCGCCGTGATCGGACTGGTTTTCGGGTGGTACCCGGTCGGAACGACTCTGCGATCGGGACAGCCCAGCATCATCCTCTTCGCCCTGATCACGGCAGCCTGGCTGATGCTGCGCCGCAACAGGCCGTGGATGGCCGGTGGTGCAATCGGGTTGGCCGCCTGCCTGCATGCGTTCCCGGCCCTCCTCCTGCTCTACTTCGCCATCCGGTTCCGGCGGGCGCTCGTTTCGGCAATCGGCGCCATCGCGCTGCTCGGCGCAGCGGCCGCTGCGCTGAGCGTCCCGCACACCTTCGGCCAATGGCTCGACACCGCCGGCATGGTTGCGCAGCGGTTCGTCCCCAGGCCCAGCAATCAGTCCGTGGCCGGGCTGATCACGAGCTTGTCCGGCGGCATTGGCTGCGGCGAGAACGTGCGCGTCGTCGCTCCAGCCGTGGTCCTAATCGTTGCGGCAGCATTGGCGTTGTTCTTGTGGCCCTGGAATCGCGGCAGCCTGCCGCCAGAACGGCTGGACGTCGAATACTCGGTCTTCATGGCAGCGATGCTCCTGGCGTCACCGCTCTCGTGGGCGCGTTATCTGCCGATAATGCTGCTGCCGATTGCGCTGATCATACGGAACTGGAAACAGCAGCGTCCCGCGTGGGCCGTTCCCGCGTTGCTCGCGGCGCTGCTTTTGATGTCGTTTCCCGAGTCCTCGTTCGGTTGGCTATACAACTGGCTCACGCGAAGCGTGGGCTTTGCGGCCGGTTGGTTGATGGCGGCCATGCCGTCGCTGGCGATTTTGGCCATCCTGGTATGGCTCGGCTCGTCGCTGCATTCGACGGTGGCCAGTGCCAAAACCCGTCTTGGCGCTGCGCCAGGTCCGTTTGAGCATCCTGTCTGGACACACCACAATCCGCGGCAATAGACCGCGCATGGTGCGGTCGTACCGGGCGCGGCACCACCCGTTCCGGGCCCAGTCCCCGGCGTCAAGCGACTACAATATCGGTTGGATGTCGACTCCGTCGGTATTAGTGTCAGGCTCCTGCGGGCTGATCGGTTCGGAAGTCTCCGTGTTCTTCGCCCACCAGGGCTTCCGCGTGGCCGGAATTGACAGCAACCATCGCGCCGTCTTTTTTGGCCCGGAAGGAGACACCAGCTGGGTATTGGAGCGGTTGCGCCGCGAAATCCCCGGGTATCGTCATGCAGCGCTCGATATTCGCGACCGCGACGCTTTGTTTGCGCTCCTGGACGAGTTGCGGCCCAATCTCATCGTGCACACCGCCGCGCAGCCTTCGCACGACCGCGCCGCCGCTATTCCGCTGCTCGATTTCGAAGTGAACGCGCTGGGCACCCTACATATGCTGGAGGGCGCCCGGAGATCCTGTCCGGAATCGCCCTTCATCCATATGTCCACCAACAAGGTCTATGGCGACCGGCCCAACACGATCCGGTTGCAGGAGCTCGAGACCCGCTGGGACTATGCCGACCGCGCCTATGCACACGGTATTCCGGAGGATTTCTCGATTGACCAGAGCAAGCACTCGCTGTTTGGCGCGTCCAAAGTCGCCGGCGACGTCATGGTGCAGGAATACGGCCGGTATTTCAACATGCCGACCTGCTGCCTGCGCGGAG
>CAZZHN010000158.1:0-10943 GCA_964654065.1 uncultured Solibacteraceae bacterium | reverse complement strand
TCCACGGTTTCGGCGGTAATGCGATTCGCGCCCTGACACATCACCACGCCGCCTTCGTAGTGGAGGCTGCGGCTCTTGTCTTTGGAAACCATGCGGCGGGCCTGGGCCTGCAGCGGTTCATCGGAGGCCAGCATCTGGGAGTTCTTCTTAGCGTCCTTGTCGGGCATGCGGCTGGAATTGACGCTGCCCTCGGCGATGAAGTCGCCGGTGCGCTGATCCATGCGGATCCGGTCGGCGTTGGTGGCGCCGGTCGAATCCCACATGCGCGCGGCGCCATCGAGCACCATCACGTTCTGGTCTGAGTCCAGGGTGGCCCTGGCAGCGCGCGCCTGCCGGTCGCCTTCGGCATAGGTGAAGCCGCCGGATTGATCCATCGCCGCCAGGTGGCTGGTCTTGGGATCAAAGCGGGCGTTGATTTCGCGGCTGCTGGTGACGGATTGGGCACGGTTGCGCTTGCGCTCGTCGGCGTTGGGGTCGGTGGCCGTGCGCGCATCGGTCGCGTGGAACGTATCGATGCGGTTGGCGGCGCCGTAGGCAATCAGGAAATCCTTCCCGCTGAGAACGCGGTGGTGCGCCGCGGCTGCATTGGCGACGAACTCCAGAGTGGAAGGCCCGTGGGTGATGACGCGGTCGATTTCCTTGCCGCCGGGATGCATGGACATCTCCAGGTTGTCGCTGGATAGTATGTGAGTATCGCCGGGCTCGCTGCCGGGCGCGGGCAGCGGCTTGGAAACCACCACACCGTGACCGGCCGCCGCCACACGCGTGAGCAGGCTCCGGTTGTCGTGTACTTCGAAGTTCAGATCCACGCGGTCTCCGGTGACGGTAGTTTGCGAAGTCGCCGCGTCCGAGACCATGCGAGCGTTATTGACGGCGGCGATGTGCTCCACCTGGCCGTGCTCGTCGCAGTCCATGAAGATCTCGCCGGCGGAATAATGGATCTGGCGGCTGTCGTTATCTTCCGTGCCGTGGGCGTTCGATGCGTGCACGGTGCGGATCTGATGGTTCTGCAATTGAAACAGCGGCGCATCGCCTTCCACCACGGTGTCATCGCGCGTCAGCCTGCCCCAGGGAGTGAGCTCGACGGTCTGATTGGCTTCGTGAAAAATCAGCCCGCCGGCTTCAATGGTCATTGGTTTTGCATCCGGCCCCTGCGGTTGATAGTGGATCTCCACATCCTGCTTCATGCGCAATTCGTGCGTGCCGGGGTCATAGTACGCGCCGGTCGCCCTGCCGCTGCCGTTCTGAAAGGTGAAGGTGGAAGGACTGTCGGTTTCGGCGCGATAGGTCTCGGTGTTGAAGGTGACGGCGGAGGAATGGACGACGACCGGGGCGCGCTGGGGCGAACCCGCCACGGGAAGGTTCAGGGTAATTCTGACCTCACCTTGGGAAAAAAGGCGGTGCTCCCCTTTGTAGAACTGGGCGTCGGCGCCTTCCACCAGGTCGTAGGTGTCGTCCCTCTTACCGGGCAGGCGCAGCTTCATGCCCTTGAGATCGACGCGCGAGGAGTCCTTGATCTCGCGAAAGTCCTCGGCGGTGATGTCGGCCCGGACGTGGCCGGTTTTGGCGTCGGTCTCCACCCAGTGCCAGAGCTGAGCGGAGGAGTGCAAATTGTCGGGGAGGTCCTTCGGCTTGGCGGGCGCGTGCGCGACGGCCGATATTTTCTGGGCGTGATAAGTGAAGCCGATGCCGCCGAGGATCACGGCGATCGCCAGCAGCAGGAGCCAGCGTTGGCCTCGCATGGGGACACCTTTACTATAGCGGTTCCGCGGCGGTGAGGCATGCTTTGGCTTGCACCTGGCGTTTCCGTCTCTTGGGGAAGGTGTTGTGGGGCGCACAAAACGGCACAGGAATAGAGAAGAAAGAACACCGGCGGCAGAGACCCCCGGCGCTACGGCCGGCCCGGCGCGGTGATAATGGAGTGTCATGATCGAAACCGGACTGGCAGGAAAGGTTGTGATCGTCACCGGCGCGGCGGCGGGTATCGGCAAGGCGACGGCGCGGCGCTTCGCTCAGGAGGGCTGCAAGGTGGCTTCCTGGGATGTGACGGAGGCGGAGCCGGAAGCGGGCGGCATTTTCCAGAAAGTGGATGTGAGCAGCGCGACCTCGGTGGGAGTCGGACTGGAGAAGGCGACGCACGCACTGGGGCCGGTGTATGCGCTGATCAACAATGCCGGGATTCTGCGCGATGCGCAACTGGTGAAGTTCAAGGACGGCGCTCTCACCGGCGCGATGGACGACGATCAATTCGACGCGGTTTTAGCCGTGAACCTGCGCGGCGTGTTCGTAGCGACGCGGGCCGCCGCGGCGAGCATGATCCAGGCCGGTGCCGGCGGGGTGATTCTGAATGCCTCCAGCGTGGTGGGATTGTACGGCAACTTCGGGCAGACCAACTACGTTGCCAGCAAGGCGGGCGTGATCGGGATGACGCGCGTTTGGGCGCGGGAGCTGGGCAAGTATCGCATTCGCGTCAACGCGGTAGCGCCGGGCATCATCGACACCGACATGATGAAGTCCGTCCCGGAAAAGATCCGCGTGGGCATGAACGCGCACACGCCGCTGGGCCGCATGGGACAACCCGAGGATATCGCCAACGCCTACTTGTGGCTGGCCTCAGACGCCGCGTCGTTTGTCAGCGGAGCGGTGCTCAGCGTGGACGGCGGCATTGTGATGGGGACGTAGGGGCGGAGGAGATGATTCAGGGAACGCACGCATGTGCACATCGATAGGGAGTGACGATGCTGGAGTCGGAGAAGCGGGAGATCCTGGACGCATTGAAGGCGGGGCGCGATGCGCTGGGCGAGGCCCTGGCCGGCGTCGACGATCCGCTGGCGGCCCGCAATCCTAAGCCCGACGGTTGGTCGATCCTGGAATGCGTCGAGCACCTGGCGGCGGCGGAGCGGTCTCTTGGTTCCAGGCTGACCAGCGCCGAGCAGTCCGACCGCTCCCACGCGAACGAAAGAAGGGAGGCGAAGATTGCGGCAGTGGGCGCCGATCGTGCCCGGCCGATTGAGTCGCCGGAAACGGCGCGGCCGCAGGGCCGCTTCGGGAGCCTGAGCGAGGCTCTCGCGGCGTTCGACGCTGCCCGGGCCAAAACGGTTCAGTTCGTCGAAGGATTCAGCGGCGACCCCAGATTCTGGATCACCAACCATCCTTGATCGCGGGGCCCGTAAACTGCTACGAAATGCTCCTAATGATTTCCATTCATCCCGCCCGGCACGCGAGACAGATCATGGAAATCCGAGCGGCTCTCACCTCGGTCCAGCCGCAAGGGTGATCGACGCCTGTTCGCCGAGCCTGCCCGGCTCGGGCATAGCGGCGGCTGCTCGCAAAACGGCGGCACCGGACCGCGTTTATGTCCGCAGGGCCTGGTTGGGGTCGATGCTCGCGGCGAGGCGGGCAGGGAGATAGCTGGCCAGTGCGGCGACGGCGGCCAGGAACAGGAGCGCACCGGCGAAGACCAGCGGATCCGTGGCGCTGACCTGCACCAGGGCGGCGGCGACCACCCGGGTGATAGCGAGCGCCGCAACCATGCCGGCAGCGAGACCAACCAGAGTGAGGGCCATGCCCTGCCTCACCACCATGCCGACCACGTCGCCGGGGCGCGCGCCAAGGGCAATGCGGATGCCGATTTCGTGCCGGCGTTCAGCGACCGCGTAGGCCATCACTCCGTACAGCCCAAGCGCGGCGAGTATGAGCGCGACTGCGCCCAGCACGCCCAGCATGGTCGCCGCCAGCTTCTCGGTAAACAGCGCGGAATTGATGCTCTCTGTCATGGGCATGGAATCGAACGCGCCGGCGTCGGGATCGAGCGAGCGCACGGCGCGGCGGATCGGCTCTACTGCCAGCAGTGGGTCCCCCGCCGTTCGCACATAGAGGCGTATCCCCATATCTTCGCGGAGAACCTGGCGGAAGGGAACATAGAAATACGGCTTGGCTCCCTCGTCGAGCGCCTCGTACTTGCTGTCTTTGACCACGCCCACCACGTCGAACCACCGGCCCCACCCGTTGACGCGCTGGCCGATGGGGTAGCGGCCGCCGAAAAAGCGCTCGACAAACGCCTGGCTGACGATCATCACCTGCGCCGACTTCTCATCGTCGTGGGCGGTGAAGTCGCGCCCCAGGACGAGGGGAATCCGGAGCAGGCTAAAGTAACCCGGCGCAATCACGTTGCGCAGAATCTTCATGTTCTCGTTGGGCCCGGGCACATAGCCTTGGATTTCGAGCGGCTCCCACCACTGGCCGGAAAGGTCGAGCGGAACGGTTTGGGCATAGCTGACACCGGTGATACCGGGCTGTGACACAACGCGGTCTCGCAGGCGTTCCATGAATTGTTTCCGCTCGGCGACCGAATACCCGTTCAGATACAGATGGGAGACCAGCACGTTGTTGCTGTCGAGGCCGGGGTTGATGCGGCTGGCGGCCTGGAAGCTGCGGGCAAACAGGCCCGCGCTGATCACCACCACCAGCGCCAGGGCGACCTCGGAAACCACTAGCAGCCGCTGCGCGCGGTGCGAACGGGCGCCGCTCGATCCGGTGCGTCCCCCTTCCTTCAAGGCATCGTTGAGGTTGGCGCGGGCCATGTGCCAGGCCGGCGCAATGCCGGAAATGGCACACGTCAACAGGCACAGCAGAAACGTAAAGGCCACCACGTCGGCGTTCAAAGGAATATCGAGCACAACGGGCAGCCCGGTTGGCGGCATCATGTGGCTGAGCGCCTGGCTGAACCACGAGGTGGCCGGCACGGCGATCAACCCGCCCAGTAGGGCCAGCACCAGGTTTTCGCTGAGCAGTTGACGCACCAGGCGGCTGCGCCCGGCGCCCACTGCCATGCGCACGCTGAACTCCCGCTGGCGGGCCGTCGAACGCGCCAGCAGCAGATTCGCAACATTGGCGCAGACAATGAGCAGCACCACGCCGCAGACTGCCATCAGGATCATGAGCGGCGCTCGCAACCCATGCTGCGCCCCCCAGTGGGATTTCCAGATGGGCAGCACGGTAGCGCTCAGACCGTGATTGGTATCGGCGTCGGCTTCCGCCATGCGGAGTGCGAGGGCCTGGATTTCGGCGCGGGCCTGCTCCAGGGTGACACTAGGGCGCAGACGGGCGAACCCGAACAACTGGCGAGTTCCGCGATCGGCCAGCGACGAATCCTGCATCAGGTTCAGCCGGACGCCCATCGTCACCGGAGCCCACAGATCGAACGTCAGCCCGGTCAGCGATCCGAAAAAGTTGGGCGGCGCGACGCCGACGATGGTCAGTTGCTGGCGATTCACTCGCAGCTGGGCGCCGATGACACCTGGGTCTGCGTTAAAACGGCGCTTCCAGAGGCGGTCGCTGATGACCACCACCGGGTGTGCGCCCTGCGCGTCGCCATACTCGTCCGGCGTGAACATTCGGCCCAGGACCGGTCTTACGCCGAGCACCGCAAAGTAATTGCCGGTAACCAGTTCTCCCCAGGCGCGTTCGGCGTGCACATCCTGGCCGATGCTGAAGGGAAGGGCGGGCCGGGCGCCTGCCAGAGACTCGATCAGTTTCAGATGATCGCGGTAGTCCCGGAAGTCGGGGTAAGAACTGAGGAGGGCGCTTCCATCGGGCGCAACCGTTTCCAGTGTGACCAATTTGGCGGGGTCGGCAGCGCCTGGAATGGGATGCAGGAGGACGCCGTCGATCCAGCTGAAAACGGTGGAATTGGCGGCAATGCCGGCGGCCAGCGTGAGAACGGCGATCAAAGTGAAACCCGGGCTCCGGAGCGCCATGCGGATGCCGTAACGGAGGTCCTGGATGAAGGTTCGCACGGGTCCGAAGTGGGCAATTGTGATGCCAACGCGCTTCGTCATTGGAAGGGCATGTCTGAGGACGAGCGCACCAAAGCCGGGGGCGGGTAAACCGTTCGGAATTGGGACGACTTGTGCGGAGGTGAACGGGGGGTGGTCTTGCCGCCCCTAACGCGGGCAGGGACGGTCGAGGCAAATTGGGGTGCAGACCCTCGGCCAGCACCAGCCAGTCGCCATTGGGGAGGAACGCCTGCACCGCGACGATTTCGACGATGGGCGCCATCGGCCAGCGGGGCCAGGTCTTCATGGGGCCGTAGCTAAACCGCGCGCCTTTCAGGTTGAGGGTTGCGCCCACCGCGCCGCCGCGGATGGCGAGGCTCCCATTGCGCGCCGACTCTACCGTTCCCAGGGCGCTGATCACTCCGGTCTTCCCGACCAGGAGGACGCCGATCTCATGGCCGGCGGCTTTCCATTCGTCGAATGTGCGCCAAGCCTGATCGGGCGCAATCAGCGTTCCTTGAAACGCTGGTTGATCGAAGTCCCACATGGGCACAGTTTACATCGGATAGACTAAAAATGCCGCTTATGGAACTTGCCAGGATTCAACAGGAACTGCGCGACCAGGCGCTGGACGGCTGGTTGTTTTTCGACCACCACGTGCGCGACCCGCTGGCGTACCGGGTGCTCGGAATCACGCCCAAGATGCCAACGCGCCGCTGGTATTATCTGATTCCGGCCAACGGCGAACCGGTAGGCCTGGAGCACCGCATCGAGCGGGGAATGACCAAAGGCGCGCCCGGTGCGCGGCTGCTGTATTCCGGGTGGAGCGAGCAGGTGGCTTGCCTGCGCCAGATGACGGCCGGTCTGAAGCGCGTGGCGATGCAGTATTCGCCGATGTGCGCGATTCCTTATGTGTCGATGGTGGACGCGGGCACGGTGGAGCTGGTGCGCAGCCTGGGCCTGGAGGTGGTGAGCTCGGCGGAGCTGATCCAGGTGTTCGAAGCGCGCTGGACGCCGGAGCAGCTGGAATCGCATCTGGAAGCGGGGCGCAGGGTGGACAAGGTGCGGGCCGCAGCGTTCGCGCTGATTCGCGAGCGAACCCGCAGCGGCGCGGCGTTGACCGAGGTCGAGGTCAAGAACTTCGTGCGCGAGGGCTTCGCCAAGGCGGGACTCTTTACCGATCATGGCCCGATCGTGGGCGTGAACGCCAATTCGTCCGACCAGCATTACGAGCCGACCGAAGAAGTGACCGCACCGATCCGCGCCGGCGACTGGGTGCTGCTCGATATGTGGGCCAAGCTCGACCAGCCGGAAGCGGTTTACTACGACATCACCTGGACCGGCTTTTGCGGCGACCAGCCGCCGGAGGAGATGCGCAAGGTCTTCGGCGTGGTGACCGGCGCGCGCGATGCCGCCATCCGGCGCGTCCAGGAAACGGTAGCGGCGAAGCGGGAACTGCGCGGCTTCGAGGTGGACGACGCCAGCCGCGGCGTGATCCGGGACGCGGGGTATGGCGAGTATTTCGTGCATCGCACCGGCCATTCGATCGGCGTGGAAGTGCACGGCAACGGCGCCAACATGGACAACCTGGAAAACCACGACGAGCGGCGGGTGATTCCGTGGACTTGTTTTTCGATTGAGCCGGGCGTGTACCTGCCGCATTTTGGCGTCCGCTCTGAGATCGACATGTTCGTCGGCGATACCGACGCGCGTGTGACCGGCGAGATCCAGCGCGAAATGCAGCTGCTGTAGGAGCGGCGCGAAGAAACCCCGGGTAGGCTTGGCGCAAAGGGCAAAACGGTTTTACAAAGGGCAAAACGGGTACAGGCACGAAGTTTCGCAAGGGCAGCGAAATTCGAGCCAGTCCCCGTTTTGCACGCAATCCTCGGGTTCCGGCTTTACAGAAGCTTGCTGATGGACGCTTCGTCGAAGCCGAGCGCTACTTCCCCGCCCTTCACCAGAATGGGACGCTTGATCAGGTTCGGGTGCTCGGCCATGAGCCGCAAGGCTTCGGCGCGCGGTGGCGGATTCTCCTTCATGCCGCGCTCGCGGTAAAGCTCGTTCCGGGAGTTTAGGAATAACCGGTAGTCCCGCTTGCCGACGAGTTGGTCCAGTTCGGCGGCGGTGAGGCCGCGGTTGAGATCGATCTCCTCAAACGCGGCGTTCTTTTCGCGAAGCAAACTCTTCGCTTTGCGGCAAGAGGTTCAAGTGGGCTTCAGGTAAAGCTTCAGCATGGAACCATGGTAGCGAGGCCGTGGAAGGCATTCACTCGGAGCGCAGGGTTTCGATGGGGTCGATGGCGGCGGCGCGGCGGGCCGGCAGGAAGGCCGCCAGCACCGACACGGCGGCAAGCAGCACGACGGCGGCGGCGATGCTCAGCCCATCGAGCGGGCCGATTCCGAAGAGCAGGGAATGCACGACCGGCCGAACCGCCAGAATCAAAGCGCAACCGGCCAGAATCCCGGCTGCCACCAGCTGCCCCGCGCCGCCGAGCATCGAGCGCACTACCCGCGCCGGGTCAGCGCCCATCGCAATACGGATGCCGATCTCCCGGCGCCGCGCATTCACCAGCTGGGTCATCAACCCGTAAAGCCCCACCGCGGCCAAGAGCATGGCGGAGATCGCGAAGAGCCCGAGCAGGCGCGCGTTGGAGCGTGGGCGCTGCAGGTCGACGGCAAGCGCGTCCTCGATGGTCTGTAACCCGAAAATCGCGCGGCTGGGGTCGGCGTTGTGTACCACCTGGCGGATTGCTGGGATGAAGGCGAGCGGGTCGCCGGCGGTGCGCACCACGTAATCCGGATCCGGCCATCCCCCCGCCACCGCACAGGCATAAACGTATGGATAGGCGGACTGATTCACCGCGTCTTCCTTCATGTCGCCGATGACGCCGACAATCTCCTCCGGCGGCGCGTCAGGATACTCCGCCCATCGCAGATGGCGGCCCACCACGTTATGGCCGTGGGCATAGACTTCGACGAATCGCCGGTTCACCATATTCCTGGCCGGCGTGTTGCGGTCCGGGAGCGCCGGGTCCGGACACCAGCTGCCTGCCATCAGCGGCGCGCGGAGCGCCTTCAAATAGCCGGGACTCACGGTGCGCTCGCCGATCGGCATGGTGCCCTGGTTTTCGATGGTCGAAGCGCCCTCTAGCAGGACCTGGTAGCGCAGTGTGGCGCCCTCGGCGGGAAGAAAGTTGGTCATGCCCGCCGCCTGGATTCCGAGCAGGCGCGCCAGTTCGCCGATCAGGTTCTGCTGCATGCGGCCGATGCGCGCGCGGTCTTCATCCCAGGCCGCGCCCACGTGGAACACCAGCGTGTGCGAGGGATCGAAGCCGAGGTCGACGTGGCTCAGGTTGTAAAAGCTGCGCGCCAGCAGCCCGGCGCCGGCCAGCAGCACCATGGTGACGGCAATCTGCCCGGCCACCAGCGCCCGCTGCATCCATTGCCGCCTTCCGGCAACCCCCCGGCCCGCGCGCAACAGGCTGCCGCCGTGCGCCGCGCCAGTGGCGCGCAGTGCCGGCAGCAGGCCGAACACGACGGCCGCCAGGGATGTCGCGCCGATGGCGAAAAGCGCCGCGCCCCAGTCCATGCGCAGTTCGCCAATGCGCGGCATGTCGTCAAACAGCCGGTACAACAACGGGAGCGAGCCGTAGGCGGCCGCCCAGCCTGCCAGCGCCCCGCCGGCCGCCAGCAGCACGATTTCCCGCATGACGGAAGCCACCACCTGCGCCCGCGTGGCGCCAATCGAGGCGCGGATTGCCAACTCGCGCTCGCGCCCGTGAAGCTGCGCCAGCAGCAGGCTGGCGACATTGCTCACGGTGATCAACAGCAGCAGCCCCACCGCCCCGAACAACAGAAACAGCGGCTTGGCCGAGTCTCCGAGCCGCGCTTCCTTGAGCGGCTTCACCATCACGGACCAATCTTTGTCCGTGGCCGGGAACTGTTCGCCCAGCGCGCGCTGCACGCTGGCCAGATCAGCATGCGCCCGTTCCATGGTGACGCCGGGCCGCACGCGGCCCACGCCCCTGTAAAATCGCGCGTTGCGAATCCCCATCAGGAAAGCTACGGTTTGCGCGGGTATCCACACGTCCACGGCCCCGGCGCCGTAGCTGTTTGCGGTCGCGGAACGAGCCGCGAAACTTCTCGGCATTACCCCGGCGATGCTGAAGCCCTGCCCGCCGATGATCAGGCGGCGGCTGGTAATGCGCGGATCCTGGCCGTAGCGCCCCGCCCAAAGGCCGTAGCTGATCAGCGCAGCATGCGGCCCGCCGGCGATTTCTTCATCCGCGGTGAACGTGCGCCCCACCATAGCAGGCGTGCCGAACACCTGAAAATAGCGCGGAGAAACGCGCAGGCCGCTGAGGCGCACTGGTTCGCTCCCGCTGGTGTCTGTGACATTTTCCGTGTAGGCGCCGGCAATCGCGGTGAAAGTCCGGTTCAACCGGTTCCAATCTTCCAGCCGGGCGGGCGCGATCAGGCTGACCTTCTGGTCCTTGGCCGGGCTCGCTTCATTGAGCGCCACCAGCCGGTCCGCGTCCGGGTAGGGCAGCGGCTTCCACACCACCGTCTCCACGACCGAGAACAAGGCGGTGTTGACCGCAATCCCAACTGCCAGCAGGGCCAGCACACCCACGCTGAAGGCCGGGCGCCGGAGAAGCGCACGTAGGGCATATTTCCATTGCTTCATGGTGAATGGACGATAGTCAAAGCCGGTGGTTAGGCCGGCAGATTCAAAACGGTAGGAAGCGGGGATTGACATACTCGCGGAGGGATAACGGCTAGAGGAAAGCGTGAACTGACCTGCGGGGCTTCGGCGTTGACAGGCGGAAGCGCCTGTCCCACCTTTTGCAGCTTCGGAGTCGCGGGCATTTGGGACAGGCGTTTCCGCCGGCCAACCAATTCTTCACACGTCCAGGCGCATGAAGTCCTGCAAATGCCGCCGGCCCTTTGCTTCGCCCCGCTTGCCCCCGGGCGCGAACTGTCTTACCGTACAATAGGTTACGCGGCGCACCCCGACGGAACTTTGAGGGGCGCGTGCGCGTATTACCTCGCGAGATCTTATGACAGCTACAACCAGCCCGCTTCTGGGCCCAATTCACGCGCTCCTGGCGGAGAAAGGCTACGAAGTCTCCGAGCCAGCGCCCGATACATTGACCATCCGGGAGGT
>CAZZHN010000157.1:0-10976 GCA_964654065.1 uncultured Solibacteraceae bacterium | reverse complement strand
ATCCGCGCGGCCTGGCCACGCTGTTCTTCACCGAGATGTGGGAGCGCTTCAGCTATTACGGCATGCGCGCCATCCTCATCTATTACATGACCGACAAAATCGTCAAGGGTGGCCTGGGCTTCAATGACGATAAGGCGGGCGCGGTCTACGGCCTCTACACCGCCATGGTTTACCTGCTCTGCCTAGGCGGCGGATGGGTGGCCGACCGCATTGTCGGACAGCAGCGCGCCGTGCTGATGGGCGGCCTCTTAATCGCGGCCGGCGAGTTCAGCCTGATGGCGCCGAGCCAGGCTGCATTTTACCTCGGGCTTGTGCTGTTGATGGCCGGAACCGGCCTCCTCAAGGGGAATGTCAGCACCATCGTCGGCCAGCTCTACCGGCAGGGCGATCCGCGGCGCGACTCCGGCTTCTCCATTTTCTACATGGGGATCAATCTCGGCGCGCTGATTTCCCCCATTTTCTGCGGCTGGGTGGGAGAGCGAATCAGCTGGCGGTGGGGCTTCGGCCTAGCCGGGCTCGGGATGTTGGCCGGCGTGATTCAATACATGCTGCAGCTCAAGTTTCTGGGCGAAGCCGGCCGGCATCCTGCATCGACGGGCGATGCCGCGGCCGATACTAAACAGCGCCGCAGCGCCGTTCTCTCGGTAGGAGCGGGCCTGGCCGTATTTGCCCTGCTCGGCATTCTGGGCACCACCGGCGTCATCACCTTCACAGCCTCGATGATTTCTGATTCGCTCGGCTGGGCCTTGCTGGGCATCTCGGTGGTGGTGTTTGCCTGGCTGATTTTCTCGAAAACGTGGACCACGGAAGAGCGCAAACGATCGGCGGCGATCCTGGTGCTGTTCGTGGCGTCGGCGGTGTTCTGGGCGTCCTACGAGCAGGCCGGCTCGTCGCTCAGCCTCTTCGCGGAGCGCAGCACGGACCGCCATATCTTTGGGTTCGAATTCCCGGCAAGCTGGTTTCAGTTCGTGCAGCCGGTGTTCGTGATCCTGCTGGCGCCGGTCTTTGCGTGGCTCTGGCTGGCGATGAACCGCCGCAAGATCGAGCCCTCCAGCCCCGCCAAATTCTCCATGGGTTTGCTCTGGGCAGGGCTGGCGCTCGCCATCCTGGTGCCGGCATCCATGATGTCGGCGCACGGCGCTCTGGTATCGTCGTGGTGGCTCACCGGCACGTACTTCATGCAGACCGTGGGCGAGCTGTGCTTGAGCCCGGTCGGGCTGAGCGTGATGACCAAGCTGGCGCCCGCCCGCGCCGCCGGTTTCATGATGGGGATGTGGTTTCTCTCCATCAGCATCGGCAACTGGATGGCGGGCAAGGCGGCATCGCTTTACAGCTCGGTCCCGCTGCCGTCCTTGTTCGGAATCGTCGCCGGCTGCACCATCGTCGCCGCGCTGGTGCTGGTGCTTCTGATCCGGCCCACGGTGCGGCTGATGTCGGGCGTAAATTAGGTAGGGCACGCTTCAGCTTGCCCGTTTTGCCCTTCAAAGATAATTTCTTGGGCTAGCTAAAGCATGCCCTACCGGCGCTAAAATAGAATTATTCCAGCTTCCCCCGAGAGGGGGCGTGTGCCCGGATTTTGAGGAGCAAAAAGGAAAGAATGTCATTCGTCCACCTGCATTGCCACACCGATTATTCGCTGCTGGACGGGGCATGCGATATCGACCAGTTGATGCAGCTCGCGGTCGAGCAGAAGATGCCGGCCGTTGCCATGACGGATCACGGCAACCTGTTCGGCGCGGTGAAATTTTATAACGCTGCCAAGAAGGCCGGCGTGCATCCGGTGATCGGCTGCGAGATGTACGTGGCGCGCGGCGGGCACAAGTCGCGGTCAGACGGAGACTACAACCACCTCGTTTTGCTCTGCGAGAACCAGGAGGGCTACCGCAACCTCATCAAGCTGGTCTCCACCGGGTACCTGGACGGGTTCTATTACAAGCCTCGCGTCGACATGGACCTCCTGGCCCAGCATTCCAAGGGGCTGATCGCGCTTTCGGCATGCCTGAAGGGCCACATCGCGGAGACGATCCTTTCCGACCAGTACGACGAAGCCAAGCGCCTCGCTTTCACGTACGCCGACATCTTCGGCAAGAATAACTACTTTCTCGAAGTCCAGGACCATCATCTGGATCAGGACAAGCGCCTCACCCCGCAGGTAAACCGGCTTTCGCAGGAGACCGGTCTTAAACTGGTGGTCACCAACGATTCGCACTACCTGCGCCGCGAGGACGCGCGCGCCCACGAAATCCTGCTTTGCATCCAGACCGGCAAGATGATGAGCGACCCCAACCGGATGCGGTGGAACACGCCGGACTTCTACCTGAAGTCGCGCGACGAAATGATGGAGCTCTTCGGCGAGCTGGAAGACGCCGTCGACCGCACCTGGGAAATTGCGCAGCGCTGCAACGTCACGCTCGAGAAGGTAAAGGAGCCGTTCCCCAAGTTCGACGTGCCGGACGAGCACACCACCGACACCTATTTCGAGTATGTAGCGCGCCAGGGGTTTGAGAAGCGCCGTTCGCGGCTTGAGGCGATGCGTGCCAAGGGCATGCTGAAGCACGACCTGCCGGACTACGCGGAGCGCCTGGACCGCGAGATTCAGATGATCCAGAAGATGAAGTTCTCCGGCTATTTTCTGATCGTCTGGGATTTCATCCGCTACGCGCGTTCAAAGGGCATCCCTGTCGGCCCTGGGCGCGGCTCGGCGGCGGGCAGCCTGGTGGGATACTCGATGGCGATCACGGATATCGACCCTTTGCAGTACGGGCTGCTCTTCGAGCGCTTCCTCAACCCGGAGCGCATCAGCCTGCCCGATATCGATATCGACTTCTGCATGAACCGGCGCGGCGAGGTGATCCAGTATGTCACCGAAAAGTACGGCCGCGAGCAGGTGGCGCAGATCATCACTTTCAACACGCTGGGTGCGCGCGCGGCCATTAAGGACGTGGGCCGCGTGCTCGAAATACCGTACGCGGACGTGGACAAGCTCACCAAGCTCGTCCCCGGCGTGCTCAACATTTCGCTCAGTGACGCCATCAAACAGGAGCCCGGCTTTGCCCAGGCGCGGAAGGACGCGCGCATTGACGAAGTCCTGAAAGTCGCGCTGCGGCTGGAAGGGCTTTCGCGCAATTGCTCGGTCCATGCGGCGGGTGTCGTGATCTCACCGCAGCCGCTCAAGGAGCTGGTGCCGCTCTACAAAACGAGCCGCGACGAAATTGTCACGCAGTTCGATATGAACGGCCTGGAGAAGCTCTCGCTGCTCAAGATGGATTTCCTGGGCCTGACCACGCTGACGCTGATCGAAGACGCGCTTCGCCTCATTAAGAAACGGCACGGCGTCGACCTGGTTCCCGAGGACCTGCCGCTGGATGATCCGGCGGCCTACGAGATCTTCTGCAAAGGCCTCACCTGCGGCGTGTTCCAGTTCGAATCTCCCGGCATGCGCGACATCCTGCTCCGCTACAAGCCGAGCCGGCTGGAGGACTTGACCGCGCTCAACGCGCTCTATCGGCCGGGTCCGCTGCAGGGCGGCATGGTGGACGATTTTATCGAGCGCAAGTGGGGACGCCGCGCCGTGCAGTACGATCTACCGGAGCTGAAGGAGCTGCTGGAAGAGACTTACGGCGTGATCGTCTACCAGGAGCAGGTGATGCAAATCTCCAACCGCCTGGCAGGCTATTCGCTGGGCGAAGCCGACCTGCTGCGCCGCGCCATGGGCAAGAAGAAGCTGGAGGAAATGGCAAAGGAGCGCAAGCACTTCGTCGAAGGCGCGGTGGCGCGCGGCTTTGCGCAGCGCAAGATCGAGAAGATTTTCGACCTGATGGAGCAGTTCGCCGGGTACGGATTCAACAAGTCGCACTCCGCCGCGTACGCCTTCCTGGCGTTCGTCACCGCCTACCTGAAGGCCCACTACCCGGTCGATTTCATGGCCGCGCTGCTGACCTCGGAAACCGGCAACACCGCCAAGGTGGTGAAGTACATCAACGAGTGCCGCGCCATGGGCATCACCATTCTGCCGCCGGACGTGAATCATTCCGAGTGGAGTTTCACGCCGGACGCGCACGCGCCCGAAGGCAAGGGCATCCGTTTCGGAATGGGGGCGGTGAAGAACCTGGGCCAATCCGCCGTCGAGGCCATTGGCCGCGCCCGCGAGCAGCTGGGCCGCTTCCGCACCATCCACCAGTTCGCCGAAGCCGTCGACCTGGGGGCCGTCAACCGGCGCATGATCGAGAGCCTGATTCGCGCCGGCGCGATGGATTCGCTGGAAGGCACGCGCGCGCAGAAATTCGCCGCCGTCGAAGGTGCCATGGAGGCGGGCCAGCGCGCCCACCGCGATCGCGAGAGCGGGCAAACCGGCCTGTTCGGCGAGATGATGGGCGGCCCGGAGCCGCACGACCCGCCGTTGCCCAACGTCCCCGACTGGATCGAAAAAGACAAGCTGGCCGGCGAGAAGGAACTGCTCGGGTTCTGGGTGACCGGTCATCCGCTGGATCGCTACCAGGACAAGATCAGCGAACTGGCCACCTACGACACCGGCAGCCTGGAAGGCCTCAACAAGAACGCCGAGGTCGCCTTGTGCGGCGTGCTGCGCGGCATCACGCGCAAGCGCAACAAGGAAGGCAAGCCCTGGGTCGCGCTTACGATCGAGGACCTCCACGGATCCGTCGACGCCATGGTTTTCGCCTCCAGCTACGAGCGTCTTGCGCCGCAGGTGGTGGAGGACCAGGCTGTGCTGGTACGCGGGCTCATCCTGCCCGAAGAAAACGCGCCGCCGAAAGTGTCGGTGCAGGATATCATTCCGCTGGATCTCGCGCGCGTCGACATGCCGTCGGTGATTTCCATCCGCGTCTGGCTGGGCCGCAACGGCGTCACCGACAAAGCCGCCGCTCTCGACGAGCTCTTCAAGCGCAAGCCCGGCGAGACTCAAGTGCGCCTGCGGCTAGAGGCCCCCCGCGATTTTTCCGTGCTGCTCGACGTCCCGGTCAAGGTCCGCCCCGACAAAGAATTCCGCGCCGCCCTGGAAGCCATCTGCGGCGCCGAATGCCTGGAGCGCGTCGCCGGCTGAGCCGGCTGCCGGCCCCGGCATTTCCAATTCTTGCTGACTCCCGCGAGCCGCGCTGGTGGGAGTGCGCGGTAATGACGGATTCTCCGCGCCACCGGCCGCGTGTTACGAGCGCGTCTGACGACCTTCTGCCAACTGTGGCTCGCGAGCCGCTCGCGTCTTCGCGAAGATCCGGCGGCCGCACTCCCCAAGGTCCTTGCAGGCGCAGGAACGTTGCAGTAACTCCCTGGTGGCCTCGATCTTGTGCGCTAACTCGTCCAGCTCGGCGATTTTTCGTTGCGCCAGCGTCTCCCACCGCTCCGAAGGGGGCGCCCCGGCGCGGAAGCCATAAAAGAGCTGGCGCGTCTCAGCCAGGCTGAAGCCGCAAGCCTTGGCGCGCTCCAGAACGGCAAGCCGCTCCAGAACCGAAGCGTCGTACTGCCTTCTGCCGCTGGTGCGGTGGGGCCGGGGCAACACGCCGGTCTGCTCGTAATAACGAATGGCCGAAGCGGCAAAACCAGATTCCTGCGCTACCTGCCCGATGGTCACTCTATAAGTTTACTTGACTTCAAGTTGACTTTAAGCCGGACGCTGGTGATATGAACGTCCAAACCTGCTTTCTGACTGTCGCTCTTGCGACTTCCACCTGGGCCTCGCCCGATGAGGTCCCTCCGCCCATCGCGTGCAACCTGAAGGCCCTCACAACCGCGCAACGGAAACAATTGGATCAATTGGGGGAACACGTGATTGCGGCGATCACCGCCTCGCGTGAGCTGAACGACGGGTACGCATTCCACGTGGATCCCCGCAGGGCGTCGCTGGTGGAGGTGGCGCAGTGGCTGGATGTGTGGCGCCGGTGCTGCCCGTTTTACGAATTCCAGATCGACTTCCACGCGGCCGATGCCGGCATCTGGCTCTCGGTGAAGGGGCGGGCGGGTGTGAAGAAATACATTCCGCTCGATTCACCACGGCTGGCAGCCAAGCTGCCGAAGTGAACCGCCGCCATTCCGGCAATCGCCAGAGTCCAGAATTTACCGGGCCGCCCCGCCTAACCTCTTGACGGATGACTCGCCGAACCATATATTGTTAAAACATATATGTCCGAACAATCCATTCAACGGGATTTGAAGAAGGGAAGCGCGGAGCTGCTGATTCTCTCTCTTCTCCAAGCGGGCCCGCGCCACGGCTACGAAATCTCCAAGCTGATCGAGGCTCGTTCCCGCGGCGCCGTGAGCTTCCGCGTAGCCTCCCTCTACCCGCTCCTCTACCGCCTGGAGGATCGCGGCCTCCTGCAGGGCCGTTGGGTGGAGAAGACCGGCCAGCGCCGCCGCCGCTATTACCGGCTGACAGGCGCGGGCCGCAAAATCCTGATCCAACGCCGCCTCGGCTGGCTGGCGTTTGTCGAAGCCATCCATCACATCACGGGAGATGAGTATGCCTGATTGGAGTCAGCCCATACGCCAGCGCCTGCACGGCTTGAACCTGGAAGGCTCGCGCGAAGCCGAAATTATCGAGGAGCTTTCCCAGCACCTGGACGACCGCTACCGCGATCTGCTTTCCAGCGGCCTGTCCGAAGAGGGGGCCGTCACCAAGGCACTTGAGGAGTTGGAAACCAGCGACGTCCTGGCTCGCGAGCTTCGGAAAACGCGACAACCCAGCGACGGCCGGCGCGCTGCGCTGGGCGACAACGGCCCCGGCGGCATCTTCAGCGGCTTCCGGCACGACCTCAAAGTCTCCCTGCGCATCATCGTCCAGAAGCCTGCGTTCGCCGTGATGGTGACGGGCATTCTCGCTCTCGGTATCGCCTCCAACGCCGCCATCTTCAGCGTCTTCAACGGCCTGTTTCTGCGCCCGCTGCCCTTCGCTGAACCTCCCCGTCTGCTCGATCTGGATGAAACCGCGCCCAAGTGGGACCTTACCTATGTCGGCATCTCAAACTTCGATGCCTACCACTGGATGTGGGGCAACGCCGCCTTTAATGGCATGGCCTTCTTCGGCCATGGTGGCGCCAACCTGTCCGATGGCTCGGTCGCCTCGCAGCGGATCGAGGCTCCGCCGGTTACCTACACCCTGCTGGATGTCCTCGGCCTGAAGCCGGTGCTCGGACGCAACATTCTGCCCAATGAGGACAAACCAGGCGGCGATAACGTGATCCTGCTCGGTTATGACCTGTGGCAGCGTCTCTATCGCGGCGACCGCAACATCCTCGGCCACGTCCTCAAGCTCGATGGCAAACCTTACACAGTGGTCGGAATTCTGCCCCGCGAGGCCGCTCTGCCACCCAATGCGGACGCCTGGATTCCGCTCGCCGCCGATCCCAACAGCTCCGGCAGCTATTACCTGTCCGGGGTCGGCCGTCTGAAGCACGGCGTCACCATCGACCAAGCTCGCGCCGACCTCACCCGCATTTCACAAGTCCTTCATCAAAACCCAACCCGTCAATGAAGACACCGCGCCCATCCTGCAACCGCTGCGCGACCGCTACCTGGGCGATTTCAAGACCGTCACTCACATCCTGCTTGGCGCTGTCGCCATTTTGCTGCTCATCGCCTGCGTCAACATCGCCGGCCTGATGCTGGTGCGCGGACAGTCGCGCGCCCGGGAGCTCGCCATCCGCATGGCGCTGGGCGCGTCGCGCGCGCGCATCGTACGCCATCTCTTCACCGAAAGCTGCGTGCTCGCCATCGCTGGCGGCATTCTCGGCGTGGCCTTGGGCGAGGTCTGCCTGCGCGCCCTGGTCTCGTTGATGCCCGACGATATCCCGCGCTGGGTCGAATTCGGCATGGACTTCCGCTTCGTGTTCTTCTGCGTCGCGGTCATCGGTGCTTCTGCGATCCTCTTCAGCCTCGCTCCGGCGCTCGACGCCATCCGCGTCAAAGCTCATGGCGCATTGCAGGAGACCACGCGCGTGACGTTCTCGCGCGCCCGGCGCGGCATGCTCGGCGTGCTGGTGGTTGGGGAGATCGCGCTGGCCCTCATGCTGCTGGTCGGCTCTGGCTTGCTGGTTCAAGCATTCCGAAAGATCCTCCTCGTCGATCCCGGCTTCCGCCCGCAGAACGTTCTCACCTGGAGTCTGGACCTACCTGCGGAAAAGTACAAGCAGGCACCCGGTCGCTACGTCTTCTACCACGACTTGATCGGCCACATGAAAAGCATCCCGGGAGTGGAACGCGTTTCGACCGCGGATCTGGTTCCGCTCGGTGGGCACAACGGTTACTTCTTTGCCGCCGAAGGCGCGCGCCAGCTCGGTCCAAATGAGAAAAACCCGGTGGTCCTCGGCATCAGCGCCATGGCCGGCTATTTCGAAACCATGGGCTTCACTTTCGTCGGCGGACGCGCCTTCGATGAGCGCGATGAGCAGCCAAGCCAGCCGCCCGTCGCCATCGTCAACGAGAGTTTCGTCAAGTGGTTTTGGCCCGGCCAGAATGGCGTAGGCAAGCGCATCCGTTACTCCTTCTCCAAAGACTGGATGCAGGTGGTCGGCGTGGTGCGCGATACCTCTCACTACGGCCTCGACGGGGAGCGGCGGCCCGGCGTGTTTGTAACTTATCCAGTCAGCCCGTCCAATTCGATGACGATCGCGATTCGCGGCGCGATCGACCCGCACGCTCTGGTCGCCCCGGCGCGAGAGGTGATTCGCCAGATGGATCCGGACCTGCCCATGTTCAAAATCCACACCATGACGGAGCGCCTCGACCACTCGCTCTGGACCCGCCGCGCCTACTCCTGGCTGTTTGGCGCCTTCGCCGCGGTCGCTCTGCTGCTGGCCGCGGCCGGCATCTATGGCGTGATTTCCTTTGCCGTCAGCCGGCGCACACGCGAAAATCGGCATTCGCATGGCGCTCGGCGCGCGCCCGGCTCAGGTGCTGCGCGGCGTGCTGGCCGACGGCATGCTGCTGGTCGGCGCGGGGGCGGCGCAGGGTCTGATTGCCGCGTACTTCGCCGCGAGTCTGATTCGCACCATGCTCTTCGGCGTGAGCCCGCGCGACCTCTTCACCTACGCTGCCGTGGCCGTCATGGTGGCGCTGGTAGGCGCACTGGCGAATTACGTTCCCGGCCGCCGCGCTTCACGCGTCGACCCCAACCAGGCCCTGCGCATCGAGTAGCCGAGTCAGAAGACGAGCCCTGTCATCACGTACACCGAGTTGCGCGTCCTCATTTGGCGGACTTCCTCACTAAGGCAGCCGGGCGGGCGCCCTGCGAGGTGTCTTACATCGCTAACAAAGCAGCCATTAGCTCGATTCCGTCCCACAGATTCTGCAGGCGCAGATTCTCATTGAAGCTATGCTGATTGTCGTCATGATTGGCGATCGGAACTACGATCACGTGCGTCCCGAGCGGCCGTACGATGCTCGTCAGCGGCAGGCTCCCGCCCATGTTGGGCAGCTTCACGGTTGAGCCGCGGACGCTCTCCACCACGCGAATCACTTCCTGGGCGATGGGCAGGTCCATTGGCGTTCGCACCGCATTGTCGCCGCCCCGCACCACCACCAAGGCCACCTTCGGATGCGCACGCCGCACGTCGACATCCGGTTCGGTGTCCACCACGAAGAATCCCTGCTTGCGAATGTGTTCCACCACCCGGTTGGTGGTTTCCCGCGCGTCCATGCCCGGCACCAGGCGAATGTCGATCGACGCCGTGGCGCTGGCCGGGATCACGTTGGACGCCTGGTTTCCCGTGCGAGAACTCGCCATCCCGCGAACGTTGAGTGCCGGCTGCGTCACCAGTTCGTTGAGCTTCGCCGGCGAACCCTCCGTCGATCCCAGCCAGAACTCGTGCATCAGGCTGGCGTCGATGGCGGCCGCCTCGGCGATGGCGCGCTTTTCGAGCGGTGTCAGCGGCGTGATGCCGTCGTAGAAGTGGTCCACCAGCACGCGGCCCTGCGCGTTTTTCATCGAGGCCAGTAGCTGCGCCAGCATCATCGCCGGGTTGAGCGCCCAGTTTCCATAGTGCCCGCTGTGCAACTCGTAACGCGGCCCGTATAGAGTGATATCCAGCCCCGTGTCTCCGCGGCCGCCGAAGACGATTTGTTGCTGGCGCGTCTGGTAGACCGGGCCGTCGCACATCAGCCAGAGGTCGCCGGCAAACAGCTCCTTGTTGGCTTCCAGGACCTTCTCGAGGTGCGTCGACCCGGCCTCCTCCTCGCCTTCAAACGCGAACTTGATATTCGAACGGGTCTTGATTCCCGCGGCCCGCATCGCATCAAGCGCCGCCATCATGGCGATGATTGGCGCTTTGTCGTCCCCCGACCCTCGTGCGTAGAGCCGCCATTCCGGATCGAAGGGCTGGCCAGCCGCTGGCAGCGGAATCACCTTGCCGCCGTCCTGGATTGGTTTATCGCGCAGCGTCGGTTCGAACGGCGGATTCGACCATTCCTTCGGATCCAGCGGCTGCCCGTCATAGTGGGCATAGAAAACGATGGTGCGGGTGGCGCCCGGATGGCGCAGTTCCCCGAAGACCACCGGATTGCCGCCGGGCACGCTCACCAGTCTCGACACAACGCCGCGCTGCTCCAGCATCTGCGCGATCACCTCAGCATTGCGCTGGATGTTGTCGCGGTCGCCCGCAATGTTGGGAATTGCCAACAGCGTAATGAACTCTTCTACAATCGCCCGCTCATGCTGCTGGCGCCATTGCCGTGCCGCCTCTGCCGCGGGATTGCCCTGCGCCGTAGCCGTCGCCGCAAGCAGACCGATCAGCATGAGACGCTGTTGTAAGCCGTGAGCGCGAGGCGGCAGCGCTCCGGGTCGTGTGGGATTTCGCATTTGCATCCGATCATACCCGGAAATTCGGGCCACGGAACGCCTGCTTAGACCGGGTCGCTTGTCTGAGACTGCCCGGTTCCCCCGACGCTGACCGGCACGTGTGAAGCACGAACTCAGAAGTACGGGGTAGTACTACGGTAGCAGCGCGCGCGATAAGTTCTGGTATCTGGTG
>CAZZHN010000156.1:0-11335 GCA_964654065.1 uncultured Solibacteraceae bacterium | reverse complement strand
ATGGCGTCGGCGACGGCGGTGCGGTCCGAAGTCAGGCCCCACGCCGTGATGCGGTTGAAATCCGATTCCTTTTCGACCATCGTCCGCGTGCCTACTCCGGATTTGACATAGCGTTCGTAGGCGTCCTGCGTCTCGTCGCCTATGGCGTGGCGCATCTGCTCGGCCGCCACGCGGGCGCTGGCGGGCGTGGCATGGGGATCGGCGATACCAGCCAGGAAGGGATACGAATCGACGATGACCAGACGGCCGGGCAAGTCCGGATACTTCACCGCCAGGGCCAGCGCGAGAAACCCGCCAAGGCTGTGGCCGATAATGACGGGGTGATCCAGTTTCTGTTTGCGGATGTAGCCGGCCAGGCTGTCGCGGACGCGATCGAGCATTGGCGCGGGCACGCGCGGCTCGCCGGCGAATCCGGCGACCGTTAGCACATGGCATTCGAAGCGCTCCTGGTAGCGGGCAACGGTGGTGTCCCAGACCTCGCCTGACGACGAAAGGCCGGGAATGAGGATCATGGGGCGTCCATGACCGGTTACCTTGACCTGAAAGGGCTCCTGCGCCATCGAAGCCGCGGCAAGTGCGAGACAAAGCGTCAGCAGTTTCATGATCCGATTGTGGCGCCGGCCGCAGCGATGGCAGGAGCAATTGTGACGAGCGGCCCCTCGCAAGGACAAAAGGCGGCAATCGGCTAAGCGCTGCCAAAGCCGAACGGCAAAGCCACGCTTTCGCCCAGCGCATTGCGCCGGAGGCTCATCGCACGGGAGGGTTTCCAGCTTAGGGTTGTGATCCAGGGGAAATCGGGTTCTTGATGGGATACACTGAGCTGGATCGAGCGCAGACCTGGTTGTACGGCTTCCTGGCGCCATGGCTGCCGCGCTGTACCCTATGATTCTCAAACAGTACTACCTGGGCTGCCTGGCTCACGCCTCTTATCTGCTCGGAGACGAGGCCAGTTCGACCGCGATCATCGTCGACCCCCAGCGCGACATTCAACAGTACGTGGCCGACGCAGGAAAACTTGCCCTCCAGATCCGCCACGTCTTTCTGACCCATTTCCACGCCGACTTTGTCGCCGGCCATCTGGAGCTGCGCGATCGCTGCGGTGCGACCATCCATCTCGGCTCCCATGCCCAGGCGGAATACGCCTTTGTCGCCATGAAAGACGGCGACACGCTCGACTTTCCGGGACTGCGCCTCAAAGTTCTCGAAACGCCCGGCCATACCATCGAGTCGATTTCGATCCTGGTCTTCGATCTGCGGAAGGAGGCGGCGCAACCTCACGCGGTCCTCACGGGCGACACCCTGTTTATCGGCGACGTCGGCCGCCCGGACCTGCGCGCTTCACTCGGCTGGACGGCAAACGACCTCGGCGGGCGCCTTTACGACTCGGTCCGCAACAGGCTACTGACGCTGCCCGACGAGACGCTGGTCTACCCTGCCCACGGCGCCGGCTCCCTCTGCGGCAAGCAGCTTTCCTCCGACACGGTGTCTTCGCTGGGAGATCAGCGGCGTTTGAACTACGCCCTGCAGCCCATGACGAAGGAGGAATTTGTAAGTCTTGTCACGGCCGACCAACCCGACGCTCCGCCTTACTTCACCTATGACGCTATTCTGAACACCCGCGAGCGCACCACGCTGGACAAGAATCTCGAACAGGTTCTCCATCCCATCGATCTCTCCGAAGTCCTGCGGATGGGAGACAACGGGGCTCAAATTCTGGACGTCCGTGAGGCTGCCGAGTACGCGAAGGGCCACCTCGCCGGAAGCATCAATATAGGACTCGGCGGCCAGTACGCCACCTGGGCGGGCACGGTCCTCGACCGCACCAAACCCATCTTGATCATTGCCGAGCCGGGCCGCGAGCAGGAGGCAGCCCTGCGCCTGGGCCGCATCGGTTTCGATCACGTCAAAGGATACCTGCAGGGAGGTATGGAAGCGCTTGCCGGCCGGGCTGACTTAGTGTGGCCGACCGAGCGGGTCAGCGCTCCCATGGTGGCGGAAGAGCTGGCGAGCACGGATCCGCCGCTGTTGCTGGATATCAGAAATCCGCGCGAATGGGCCACCAGGCGCATCGACGGCAGCGTGAGCATTCCGCTCAATCACTTGCAGGAGCGCATCGCCGAAATCCCCCGCGACCGCCGCATTGCCGTCCATTGCGCGGGCGGCTACCGCTCTTCTATCGCCGCCAGTATTCTACAGCAACACGGAATCACCAACCTGATCGAGATGGCCGGAGGCCTCGCCGCCTGGGACGCCGCACACCTGCCGGTCGTCTCGCAAGCCTGATCGCGGCGCGATTTTTCCGCCGATCACCAGGCACTGCCCAGTTATACGGCAGGATCGGTGATGACTGCAGACGCGTGCCTGGCGGTCGGCTTCGGCAGCTTCTGCGCGCATCGCCTCGCCGCCGGCGGGAACTCGGACCGGACGGCGAAATCGTCGCGGCTCAGAGCCAGTTCCCCATCAGGAAGAATGGTGCCCAGTAATAGGGGTGCGCGTACGGGACATTCTTGTCGATCGGAAAACGTGCCGTGCCCGGTACTGCCGCGTTCGGACTGACTCCGCGATCGGGCTGCTGCGCATCGGCCTCGACGTGATCTTCGCCGCGCAATAGCTCGAGTTGCGCGTGCCGCAGTGCTTCCAGCTTTGTCATCCCCGCCGATCTTTCGCGGATCCGATAAAACTCCTGCATCAATCGGCTCGTGCTCGCGTCGGCTACGGGCCATAAGCTGGCCACCACCGCTTTGGCGCCCTGCCGCTGCGCGAGTGTTCCGAAGCCTTCCACCTCGGCGCCGTCGCCAACCGCGGTGTTACACGCCGATAAAGTCAGCAGTTGGACGCCGCCAAACAGGTTCGCCGAGGTCTTCAACTCGGCGAGAGTCAGGTGCCCGCCATCACCCAGCAGCAGAAAAGACTTTGTATCGTTGCCGGGCTGGAAGTGGAAATGGCTGGCGATGTGGACAACCGGATAGCGCTTCAGCAGGGCCTGGCGCATGGTCTGCCGCGTGAACTCGCCGTCGAGTTCGATCACGCCGGCGAGCACACCTCCGTCTCCAGGTCTGGTGGTGATGATGCCGCGCAGTTCTGAGGATATAGAGGGGAGCGCCGGCGCGTCCTCGAAGGCCTTCGTGACGCCGAATCCAACCGCTTTCCACTCCGTGTCGGGGCGGTCTTTGAGCCTGGTGTTACTCGCCAGCGTCATCACCGAGACGCCGTACTGCTCGATCAGGTAGTGCTTGCCGTCATACAGCGCTGCCAAGGGGACATATCGCAGCGCGCCGTCAAGGGACCACATCAGCGTTTGCGCCTTGGCCTGTCTGAGATCGTCGGCCATGTTGGCGAGCAGAATCTTGTACAACTCCTGTGCAAGGGGGCGGGGATCGAGTTCCCGATGCTGCACAATCTGGTGGAACTCAAGGATCTTGCGATTCAAATCCGCCGCCTGAATGGGAAACTCGTACGCTTTCTGAGCGTCCGGTGTCCGTAGGATGGTGTAGAGCCTGTCGTCGCCGATCAGCGTGAATATCGCAACCGTGCCGGCCGGGAGTTCGCGAAGGTCTTCCATGATGCCTTGAGTTTCGCGCAGGGTCTCCAAATGGTCGTTGATCTCCGGCTTGGCGCTGAAATGCTGTTTCAAATCGTCGAGAAAATGCTCGAAAGCCTGGTTGCCGGCGATCAAGTCCTGTTCGAGCTGGACTAGATGTTGGGATTGTTCCGGTGTCAGCGTTTTCTTGCCGAGTAATTCACCACGCTCGGCGCCGATCGCCATCAGCCGGTCGCCCACCTCCCGGTAACGCTTCTCGTATTCGGCCTCGTCCGGAGTCAGATCTGCGCGCCGGTTCAGCGTGGAGGCTTCGCTGGCATCACGCCGGACGTATTCGAAGTATTCGTCTTCTTTCAGCAGTGCGAGCACCTGTTCGGCCTCGGCAAGGCGCCCCTGCGCGATCAGGATTTCGGCCAGCGCGTGGTAGGGCTTCTCGTTCCCTTTAAGGAAGCTCCGTTGCAGATCCTGGCTGAGGCCGCGGATATCGGAGCGAATGCCCTGGATTACGTTAACCGCCTGCTTTCCGTAAAATATGGCTAGCCGCGGCAAACCAAGGTCTCTCGACGTTTCCATGAGACCGCGCAGAGCGGCTGTCTCATTATCTCGGTCTCGCACCGCACGCGAGGTTCCCAGCGCCTCGAGATAATACCGGATTGCCTTTTCGGATTCACCAAGCGTGTAGCTGACATCGCCGAGGCTGCGGAGGGCGGTTCCGGCCCCTGCCAGGTAGCGGATCTCACGAGCAAGGGAAAGGGCCCGGTTGAAACAGGCGACCGCTTGTTCGGGGCGGCCCATCCGGGCGTATTCTTCTCCCAAGTCCACCAGGGTGTCACTCTGGCCGGCACGATCGTTCAGTTGCCGCTTAATTGCCAGCCCTTGCTCGGTATAGGCCGTTCCCTTCTCGCATTCCCCCACCCTGCAATAGAGGGATCCCAGCAGCCCCAAGGTGAACGCTTCGTCGCTGCGCCCCTTGATTTCGCGATGGATCGTCAGTGCCCGCTCAAAATGCTCGATTGCGCTCTCAAATTGGCCCAGGCTTGCGAACGCGACTCCCAGATCGTCGAGCGCTTCTCCTTCCCTCATCCGGTCTTTCACGTCGCGGCTGATCGCCAAAGCCTGCTGATGGGCGGTGACGGCGTCCTCCAGCCGGCTCAAATCCTGGTACGCGGCACCCATGTTCAAGAGCACGTCAGCCTCGCCCGACCGGTCTCTCACTTCGTGCAGGATTGGACGCGCCTGCTGGAAGTAGCTGAGAGCAGTCTCATACTGGCTGAGAGCCACGTACGTCCATCCGAGATCGTCGAGGCACATCGCCTCAGCCCCCCGGTCGCGAATCTCGCGATACGTCGCGATCGCCGTTTGATAATGGTCAACCGCTTTGTCGTATTCAGCCAGGCTGTGATACGCAGCGCCCAGGTATCTCGACGCCTTAGCCATGACAGCCAGGTCTCCGCTGTCGCGGCCCGCTTCCAGCGCTTGCTCGTAGTAGGGGATGGCCTGCTGATACTGGCCCATTCCGTCACGAGCCCATCCCAGGCCGTTCAACGCCGCTCCCTCCAGGGACCCGTCCTTGATTTCACGGGCGATCATGACCGATCGTTCCAAACATTCGATGGACTTGTCGTAGTTGCTCAGCCCGAAGTAAGCGATCCCCAGATTCTGGAGCGCTTCGCCTTCGCCAGCCGCGTATCGGAGTCTTTGAGAAATGGCCAGGGCCTGCTGCGCCAACAGGAGCGATTTGTCGTAAAGGCTGACCCTCTCCCACGACCGGGCCATCTCATTCATGGCTGCGACCTGGCTGGTGCGATCCTTCACCTCCCGTGCGAGTTCGAATGCCTGCTGGTAGAACAAAACAGCGCGTTCTTGCTGGCTCTCCCAGTAGCTAATGGCTCCGAGACTAGCCAGGGCCAGACCTTGCGCATGGCGGTCTCCCGAAGTCCGAAAAGCGGATAAGGCCGCCTCAAACTCCGTATGGGCGTCCATATATTGGTACGATCGCGCAAAGGCGATACCGGCGTTGAACCTCTGGTGGCCCTCGCGTTCGCGTCGGACTTGCTCACGAGTGCGGCTCGACACCCGCCGCGAGAGGAAAGTCTTCACCACGAACTCGCCGGCCGGCGAATGAGAATCGGCTTGGATTTCCAGCAGGTAGACCGCGGGCGTTTCTGCGACGAAGTAGACCGGGCGGGTCCCCCAGGGTTCGATGGGCGCATCTTGTCTTGCGACCTCCGCGCCGTCCAAGGTGGCAACCGAAATCCGCAGCTGCGCTCCTTTTTGATCAATGACCGCGCGTAGACACTCATGCGCTCGGAGCTGGATGCGCCAGAACCGGACTCCGCCCGCTGCAATCCGCCCTCGTTCTTCGTGGGTCTCGGATGAAGGTTGCGCGCGGGCTGCAGTTCCTCCCGACGGTGTCTGCGCTAGCGTCGCCGCTCCCGCTATCCCGAGCAGTGCTGTCGAAAGAACTGCACCGAGGAAAAGTAGCGTCCCCCTCATTGCATTCCTTTCCAAGCGCGCTTGATGCGACATCATAGCACGGCATTGGCTTCGGACAATGCGTGATCTCTCCTTGGTGAAGCCTGGTTGCCGCACGAGAGAACGGCTCATTCAAGCTTTTGATAAACTCCGGCGTGGGATAGCAGCACCCCCCAGACTGACACGGCACGCAAATAGGAGACATCCATGCACGTAGCGCTCATGCATCTGACGATTGACCCAGCACAGGCGACCGCCGCCTCCGCCGCGTTCACCAACCAGATCCTGCCGAGAGTGCGGGCCGCGCCAGGATTGGTAGCCGGATACTGGGTGGACCCGGTCGACCGCCAGGGCTTCGGTTTTCTTTTGTTCGAGACGGAGGAACACGCTCGCGCTGCGACGCCGCCAGCCGTCAGGTGGGAAGCGCCGGGCGTGACGATACTGCGGACGGAGATTCGACGTGTGGCTGTTGCATTGCCTTGATACTGCGATCGCACTCGCTGGCGGGCGGCTCACTCCGCGGGGACCACGGGCAGGTTGCTATATAGTAAAGACGGTACCGGGGGCTGGAGCGATGGACGCAGAATCGTTGGTTGATTTGGCTCGACATCAGGCTTGGGCAGACCAGGCGCACTGGACAACTCTTCGTGAGAACACGGCGCTGCGAGAGGATGCGGAGATCCGCACACGGCTGAACCACATGGTGAAGGCGCAAAGGATGCTGACCACGCTGGCGCGCGGCGGGATCCCCGACACCGGGATGAAGAACATTGAATCCCTCGATGAATTGGAAGCTGCGATGCGCGAGGCTCAAGCGGACCTGGTCGCGGCGCTGGCAGGCGCCGACCTCGACAGGATGATTGCCCTGCCGCGAGGGCCGAAAGGCCCGTTCGAAGCTCCGGCCGGCGTCTTGTTGCTCCAGGCGCTGACGCATAGCCAGCATCACCGGGGCCAAAACGCGTCGAGGATGCGCCAGTTGGGGGCAACGCCACCCATGACGGACTATGTGGTCTGGTATGCATTGGGGCGGCCCTTGGGCGGCAGTTAACCCCAAATTGCGGAGCGGCCCGCGCGGCACCAGGCAACGAAGGGCCCTCCGGTTTGTATCGCCGCAAGACTCTTGCATCCAAGGAGAACTCAATGAAACGGAACGCTTTCAGGACGATCGCATTGTCAAGCCTCGCGCTGGTTGTCACGCTGGGCGGGGCCGGGCGTGCGCAGCCACAGGAGGTCAAAACGCAGTATCCGAGCATGGCCCCGCTGGATCAATACCTGATGGAGCGAGACGCCGAGATAACGCTGGCGCGAAGCGCCGCTCCGGAATCCATCTCAAAGGATGCCGAGGTGATGGTTCTAGGCCGGCGTGGTTACGAAACCGCGATTCAAGGCAAGAACGGTTTCACCTGCGTGGTGGAGCGATCATGGACGACCGGAACCGATGATCCCGATTTCTGGAATCCCAAAGTGCGGGGTCCGATCTGCTTCAACCCGCCTGCCGCGCGATCCTACCTTCCACAAACGATCCGGAAGACCAAGCTGATATTGGCCGGACGAACCAAAGCTGAGATGTCCGAGGACATCAAAGCCGCTCTCGACAGCAAGGAATTGCCGGCGCCGGAGTTTGGTGCGATGTGCTACATGATGTCAAAGCAAGGGTACTTGAACGAACGTGATGGGCACTGGCACCCTCACCTGATGTTCTACCTTCCGCTGATGGACGCGCCAAATTGGGGCGCAGACCTTCCGGGCTCCCCGGTTATCGGAATGACGGACACGCTGGGCCGGTGGAATGTGTTCCTGATTCCGGTCGGACATTGGTCGGACGGGACGGCCGCTCACTGAGAGCAGTTGGCGCACGACTCCGCCCCGGAACCACGACTTGAGGATTTGATCACCTGGACTCATCAACGCCCTGGCGCTCCAGCGCCAGAATGGGCAGCATCGCCCGGTTCTAGCGTTGTGTGAGGCCTGCGTTGCCGCGAACTGTTTAGTTCTGAGCGTCGGTTTCGAACAATTGGTCAACTCGCCGAAACGTTTGAAGCTTGGCGTTCACCATTTGGATGTGCGAGCCGCAAACCGTGGCCCTCGACGCGCTGCCTCAACTGCAACTGGTTCCGAGCGCCAGTGGACCCAACAGCGGCGGCAGTTTACCCTCCAGCGGCCGGATCGGAGACTTTTTCCTCGGAGTCAACGTGGACGGGCGGGCCCAGCTGTTTATTTGCACCTATATCCTTGGCACCACTCCGGAGTGACAGCCGGTCCAACTGGGACGCGGCGATGCCCGGGTAGTCGTGCCAGGATTCGCCGAGCTTAGGCCAGGTCGTAGCGATCCAGGTTCATCACCTTATTCCACGCAGCCACGAAGTCCTTTACAAATACCTCCTTCGAGTCGTTGCACGCATAGACTTCCGCGATTGCCCGGAGCTGGGAGTTGGAACCGAAAACAAGGTCAACACGTGTGCCCGTCCACTTGATTTCGCCAGTCGTGCGATCGCGCCCCTCATACACGGCATCGGATGCAGACGGGGGCTGCCACTTCGTGTTCATGTCGAGCAGGTTGACGAAGAAATCATTGGTCAGCGTCTCGGGCCGCTTGGTGAAAACACCGTGTTTGGTGTGCCCGAAGTTCGTATTCAGGACGCGCAAGCCGCCGACGAGAACCGTCATCTCGGGAGCGGTGAGTGTCAGCAACTGCGCCCGATCGACCAGCAATTCCTCCGCCGGCCTCTGGTGTCCGCTCGGGAGATAGTTGCGGAACCCGTCTGCTTTCGGTTCCAATACGGCGAACGAGTGCACATCGGTCTGCTCTTGGGATGTGTCCGTGCGTCCCGGCGAGAAGGGAACCTCCGTGTCGTGGCCGGCTTTCTTCGCCGCCGCCTCGACGGCTGCGCAGCCCCCGAGAACGATCAGGTCCGCCAGGGAGACCTTCTTGCCCCCGGACTGCGCGCTGTTGAATTCCTTCTGGATGGCTTCGAGCTTCTGCAGAACCTTCGCCAGCTCGGCCGGTTGATTTACCTCCCAATCCTTCTGCGGCGCGAGGCGGATGCGTGCTCCGTTGGCCCCACCGCGCTTGTCGCTGCCGCGGAAGGTTGCCGCCGACTCCCAGGCCGTGGTGACCAGTTGCGGGATGGAAAGCCAGGAGGCGAGGATCTTCGCCTTCAGGGCGGCAATGTCCTGTTCCCCGATCAATTTGTGATCCAATGCGGGAACGGGATCCTGCCACAGCAGCGGCTCCGCGGGAACCAGCGGGCCAAGATAACGGGACAGTGGCCCCATATCGCGGTGCGTCAGCTTGAACCACGCCTTGGCAAAAGCGTCTGCGAACTCCTGAGGATGGTCGAGAAAGCGCTTGGAGATCTTCGCATAGCTCGGATCGATTTTCAGCGACAGATCCGTCGTGAACATGATCGGGGCGTGCTTCTTCGACAGGTCGTGAGCATCCGGCACGGTACCGGCTGCGGCTCCATTCTTGGGAGTCCATTGCTGAGCGCCGGCGGGGCTTTTCGTTAGCTCCCAATCATAGCGGAACAGGTTTTCCAGGTAGTTGCTGTCCCACTTCACCGGGTTGGTGGTCCATGAGCCCTCCAGCCCGCTGCTGATCGTATCGACGCCCTTGCCGCTGCCGAAGGTGTTCTTCCAGCCCAAGCCCTGCTCTTCGATCGCAGCAGCCTCGGGTTCGGGACCGACATACCTGCCGGGATCGGCAGCGCCGTGGGCTTTGCCGAACGTGTGTCCGCCGGCGATCAGGGCCACCGTCTCCTCGTCATTCATCGCCATGCGGGCGAACGTCTCCCGGATATCCCGTACCGCCGCGACCGGATCCGGTTTCTGATTGGGCCCTTCCGGGTTCACGTAAATCAGGCCCATCTGAACAGCGCCGAGAGGATTGTCGAGTTGACGATCGCCAGTGTAGCGCTCGTCGCCCAGCCACTTGCCCTCGGGCCCCCAGTAAATGTCCTCTTCGGGTTCCCAGATGTCCTCCCGCCCGCCGCCGAAACCGAACGTCTTCAATCCCATCGAGTCGATGGCGACGTTGCCGGCGAGAACCATGAGGTCCGCCCAGGAGATTTTCCGGCCGTACTTCTGCTTGATCGGCCACAGCAGGCGGCGCGCCTTATCGAGGCTCACGTTGTCCGGCCAGCTGTTGAGGGGCGCAAAGCGCTGCGCTCCGGAACCCGCGCCGCCGCGTCCGTCGCCGATGCGGTAGGTACCTGCGCTGTGCCACGCCATACGAATGAAGAACGGTCCATAGTGGCCATAGTCCGCCGGCCACCATTCCTGCGACGTCCTCATCAGGGCATGGAGCTCCTTGATCACGGCATCCAGGTCGAGGCTCTTGAATTCTTCCGCGTAGTTGAACTCCTTGCCCATCGGATCCGACTGGGGGGAGTGTTGGTGCAGGATCTTCAGGTTCAGCTGATTGGGCCACCAGTGTGCATTTGCCGCTGCCCCAGCCACTGTGTGCTTGCGAGCGCCGCCCGAGAACGGGCATTTGGTTTCCTTTGACAGGTCTTGCACCTGATTATCGGAGATAGGATCCCCTACCCCGGGGGTGAATTGCTTTTCCGTTTCCATATGTTCGTCCTCCTTCGAATTAGTCAAAAAATGTTACGAACTACAAACCCATCCTGGCTTTCGCGCAGATCGGCGCGGGCCGCGGCTGCCGGTGCGCGCCATGCATCCGGTATTCGCATGCCGACGACACTTAACACGCCGGCGACACCTAACGGGTAGCGTGCCGCGGAGCGCACTTGGTGCAGAGCCCCCGTAAAATGAGCTCGCATTCGCGAAGAATCCGCTTGCCGAGGGAGCCCGAGGCAGGCTTGGGCACGTCGTACCACTCAATGTCCTCCACATTCCCGCAGCGTTCGCAGACGAAGTGGTGATGCCGCATACCTTTCGCATCGAATCGTGCGGCGCGGCCCTCGACGGCCACTTCACGCACCAGACCTGCCCGCACCAGGTCCCGCAGATTGTTATACGTCGTGGCCCTGGAAGAGCGCGGATCGACGCGATTCACGGCTTCGAAGATTTCTGCAGCCGTGGGATGCCTGTTATGCTCCGTCAGAAATGCCATCACGACGTAGCGCTGCGGAGTGCACCTTAGCCCGCTGCCTTCCAAGGAGCGTTTGATCGCCTCGGCGTCCATGAAGAGCTTAGATTATATCTAATGTGAGATTTTGTCAAGACAGCGCGAGCCCGGCTTCTACAATCCCAGCCACTTCACGGGCAGCGTCGTGAGTTCGGGCACGTACGTGATGAGCAATACGCCGGCGAGCAGGATCAGGTAGGCCGGGAGCGTGGCACGGTACACGGCGG
>CAZZHN010000155.1:0-11343 GCA_964654065.1 uncultured Solibacteraceae bacterium | reverse complement strand
TGTTGAGCGCGATTTCATTCGGCGTCTTCTGCCGCTCCGCGCCTTCCACCAGCGCAATCATCCGGTCCAGAAACGTCTCGCCCGGGTTCGATGTAATCTTTACTTTGATCCAGTCCGAGAGCACCTTGGTGCCGCCCGTCACCGCGCTACGGTCGCCACCGGATTCGCGGATCACCGGCGCGCTCTCGCCCGTGATCGCCGACTCATCCACGCTGGCGATGCCCTCGATCACGTCGCCGTCGCCGGGGATTGTCTCCGCCGCTTCCACGAGCACCACATCGCCCGACCTCAGCATGGTCGCCGCCACGATCTCGGTCTTGCTGCCGTTGATCAGTTTGCGCGCCGTAGTTTCGGTCTTGGTCTTGCGCAGCGTGTCGGCTTGCGCCTTGCCGCGGCCCTCAGCCATAGCTTCGGCGAAGTTGGCGAACAGCACGGTGAACCACAGCCACAAGGTGATCTGAAAAGTGAAACCGCCGATCGCAGACCCGGTAAACAGGTCGCGCCCGGCGAGTATGGTGGTCATTAAGGCGCCCACCTCCACCACGAACATCACCGGGTTCTTCATCATCAGCCGCGGGTTCAGCTTGACGAACGAATCGCCGATGGCGCGTCTCACGATCGGCGGATCGAACAGCGGCCGGGCGCGCGGCGCCTTCTTCGGAATCAGCAGGGTCGCGTCGCTGCTTGCGGGTGTTACGGTTGCCACTGGCATCTTAACTCCACAGCCTCCCCTGTTGCATCAGGAAATGCTCCACCACCGGTCCGAGGGAAAGCGCCGGAAAGAACGTCAGCGCGCCCACGATCAGCACTACGCCCACCAGCAGCGCCACGAACAGGGGGCCGTGGGTGGGGAAGGTCCCGGCCGAAACCGGTACCTGCTTCTTGGCCGCCAGGCTTCCCGCCGCCGCCAGCAGCGGAATCAGCATCAAGAACCGGCCGCACAACATCGCGAGGCCCAGCGTGACGTTGAGGTATAGCGTGTTGCCATTCAGCCCGGCGAATGCGCTGCCGTTGTTTCCCACCGCCGAGGTGTAGGCGTAGAGCACTTCGGAAAGCCCGTGCGGCCCGTGGTTCGTCAAGCTGTTGCCGACCGTGTTCAGGTTGATTCCCGAGGCGGCCATTCCCAGGATGCTGAAGGCCAGCACCATCACCGCCAGCATCATCATCTTGACTTCCTTCTGCTCGATCTTCTTACCCAGGTACTCTGGCGTGCGGCCCACCATCAGCCCGGCGATGAACACTGCCAGAACAGCGAACAGGAGCATGCCGTAGAGCCCAGACCCGACGCCACCGAAGACCACTTCGCCCAACTCGATATTCACAAGCGGAACCAGCCCGCCCAGCGGCGTGAGGCTGTCGTGCGCGTTGTTCACCGCGCCGCAGCTTGCGTCCGTAGTAATCACGGTGAACAACGCCGAATTGGCGATGCCGAAGCGGACCTCCTTGCCTTCCATGTTGCCGCCCGGCTGCCCGGCCGTGGCCTGCGTCTGCAGACCCATCCTGGCCAGCACGGGGTTGCCCGCCTGCTCCGCCGGATAGACGACAAACACTCCGAGCAGGAAGAGCACCGTCATCGCGCCCAGCAGCGCCCATCCCTGCCGTGTGTCGCGCACCATTTTGCCGAAGGTGTAGGTGAGCCCGCCTGGAATCACGAAGATCAGCAGCATCTGGACGAAGTTCGTGAATGGGGTCGGGTTCTCATAAGGATGAGCCGAATTGGCGTTGGTGAACCCGCCGCCGTTGGTGCCCAGCATCTTGATGGCTTCCTGCGAGGCCGCCGGTCCCTGCGGAATGGTCTGCACCACGCCTTCCAGCGTCGCCGCCTTGGTGTAGGGATGCAGGTTCTGGATCACTCCCTGGGAGCACAATAGCAGCGCAGCCACAATGGACATCGGCAGCAGCACGTAGACGATCGATCGCGTGAAATCCACCCAGAAGTTGCCGATGGTCTTCGCCGAGTGCCGCGCAAAACCGCGCACCACCGCGATGGCCACGGCGATGCCGACCGCCGCAGAAAAGAAGTTGTGCGTCGCCAGCGCCGCCATTTCGGTGAGGTAGCTCATGGTGGTTTCCGGCGTGTACGCCTGCCAGTTGGTGTTGGTGGTGAAGCTGGCCGCCGTGTTCCAACCCAGATCGGCCGCCACGTTGCCCAGCCCCTGTGGATTCCACGGCAGCCACTGCTGCACGCGCATCCAGAGGTACGTCAGGAGCAGGCTCACCGCGCTGAAGACAAGGACGCCGCCGGCATAGCGCTTCCAGCTCTGCTCGGCCGCTTCCTCGATGCCGCAGATCCGGTAAATCAGATTTTCGAAAGGCCTCAGCAGCGGGTGCATGAACGTGCGCTCGCCCTGGAACACCCTGGCCATGTATGCGCCGATCGGCTTCACCAGCAGCAGCATCACCACCACGTAGAGCCCGATTTGAAACAGTCCGTTGGATGTCATCGGCTTCCCTTCAGAAACGCTCCGGGCGCAACAGGGCATAAAACAGATACACCCCAAGGCCCGCCGCCACAATCAATCCCACAACGTATTCCATAGCTAGAGAAGGTCGCATCCTTTCGTAAATGCCCAGGCGGCAAGAAAAAACAGGATCGTCACTAAAACGAAGATCACGTCCAGCATGGTTCACCTATTCCAAACAGCTCTATTGCACATGAATCAACGCAACATGATGCCCATCGCGAGCCAGATCGCGCGCCAGGCCTTCTTCCCGCGTGCGCCAGAAATGCTTTCGTGTGCCCACCAGGACGGTGGAGTCAGGGTGCAGTGCGAACTCGAAGCCTTCCACCCAGCCGCGCGCCATCACCACCTGCGGCTCAACCGGGAACGGGCAGCGCGATGCCAGGTCCACCAGTTGTTCCACCAGGTGCGCATGCACGACCGCAGGACAGCCGAATGAGGCCGCGTAGGGCACCGAGTGCACCGCGACCAGCCGGACGCGGATATTCAGCCCCGCAGCCAGCACAGCGGTGCGCTGCAGCACCGCCTCCGCTACCGCCCAGTCAGTATAAGGCACCACGACTTCCAGTTCGCGGTTTCCCGGACCCGCTGCGAGCGTTCCGGGATCGATGTGCAGCTCACCCTGAGTCCGCATTTGTGCCTCCGCGTACAAAGAGTAGCTGCCGGGGCGTAAAGAAGTCGTAAGGGAATAATCAGAATTGAATTAACGCAGAATCTTGCCCGCCAACTCCCTGACGGCTCAGCAGATGACCGGCGTGTGCCGGCCCTCATTGATCGCCGGGCGGCAAAGTCCAACCTGCTCTCCGTCGGCATTCCGGCGCGAATGCCGCGGCAGGGACTCGGCCGCCAGCCAACCTGGCCGTCCAGGCACGAGGCGCCTTCTCATCGCTCCGGAGCGAAGGGAGCGGCGGGCGCCAGGTCTTTTTAGTTGGACGCTGCCGACGCGTTGGCGGCAACCAGTTGGGAATTGGTTGAGCTCCAGATACCTTGAATGCTGCTTCCGGCGCCAATAAACAGGACGGCCGAGCAGAGGGCGACAAATGCGATGAGCAGGGTATATTCGATCAGGTCCTGCCCTTGTTCATCTTTCCAAAGCGAAGTCAGTATAGACATCAGATTGCTCTCCTCGGGTTCAAAATTATCAGGAGGGGGTAGCGCCGCCAAGTTATCCAAGGTTAACTGGGGTTCCGGGCACCGTGTAGTACGCCCATGCTTACCGAAGTAGATAAGTACTACGCTGCCGGGCGACTCGAAAGCAAGGTGCCTGGGTGCGAAAGTCACGCATCACGGCGTGGGCGAGTGGTGAATCAGCAGGCCTAAGCAACACATTTTGTTGATCTTGCTGCCAGTACCACATCGGCCTGCCCGATCCTTCAGCCCTGCGCGCCTGAGCCCCTGCTGGCGCGGGGCACCCGCCACGCCACCTCTCTAAACCTCGCGATTATCCATCACCGTAGTTAACCACCCCTAGTCAAGACGCGACCCAATAAGCCTGAACACGAGAGTAGACGAAGGAGCGATCCTGTTCCAGAAGTTGGCGGCTCATGTCATCGCGCAGCTGGATCCAACCTCGGAGCGACGGTGGATCCTCGCGTGGCACCATGAACGAATCTCGATCCGAACGCCTGGAACGCCGGAAACGGAATCAGGCGATGTCCGAGTATTGACGCTCATTATTCGGCCCTCGCCATCACCGGTGCATCGCGAGCGCCGGCGAGTCCTCCGGGCCACCAATTCCAATCGCCCGCAATCCGCAGCAGCGCGGGGCCGATCACCATGCGAACCAGTGTCGCGTCAATAAACACGGCGACCGCCAGCGTAAACCCGAGCATCTTGATCACCAGGAAGCTTCCGAAGGTGAATGCCGCGAAGACCACAATCATGATCGCCGCGGCGCTGGTAATCAGGCCCGCAGTTCTGGCCAGTCCTTCGGGGATAGCGTCCATTTCACTCAGCCCGCTCCTTCGTGCTTCGAGGACGCGAGCAACCAGGAACACCTCGTAGTCCATGCTCAGTCCGAAGACGATGGCGAAGGCGAGAATCGGCACAATCGGAAACACACTGCCCGTTCCCTCATGAACACCCAGCAGGCCGCTGAAGTGTCCGTCCTGAAAGACCAGGACCAGCGCTCCGAAGGCAGCGGCAACCGATAGCAGGTTCAAAGCGATTGCTTTGACAGCCGCGAAAAGCGCTCGGAACCCGACGAGGAGCGCCAGAAGGGTTCCTCCCACCACCAGCGCCGTCACGGAACCAAACCGTTCCCCGATGGTGCTCTGGTGGTCGGCGTTCAGTGCCGGGATGCCGCCAACGAGTAATCTCGCCCCGGGAACCGCGGTGAGCACCGGCACATTGGCGCGGCGCAGTTCGCGCACCCAGTCGACCTGCCTGGCGCCGGATACAGCAGGCGCGGGCAGCACCTCCAGGAGCGCCGCCCGTCCATCTCGGCTCAAGAAAGTTCTTCGGGTCTCGCGAGGGAGACTTGCGAGAGCGGACCGGTTGCCGTCTGCCAGAGTCGTGATGGAGATTACTCGGTCGGCCCGGGGGTCGCCCGCCAGCCGCCGTGAGAGGCGACCAACGGCACTCCAGCCTTGATCCGTCTGCGGAATGGAGTCCGCCGGCAGTTCGACAATCACCCGCAGCGATTGAACGATCCCGGCCCGCCCCATCTGCTCGAGGGCGTGGAACGCCCGAACGGACTCCGCCGCCGGCGGAAGCCAATCCCCTCTGGGGAGATTTGTGTCAAGCCGCGAAGCCTGCGAAGCGAGCAGAAGCATGGGGGCTCCGCTGAGAGCCAAGGCGAGCCACGGGTGGGCCACGATCACCTTCCCCCATCGCCGCCAGCGCTTTCCCGTGATCGCGGCCCGCTCGGCATCAAGCCTGGCGGTGAAGGGCAGCCGGCCGCCGTCGATCCGCGGGCCAAGAACCGCCAGCAGCGCAGGAACGAGGGTATTCGTAATCAGCACGCTCATGCCGGCCACCAGAAATCCGGCCACGCCGATGGACCGAACCTCGCTGACCGGCACCGTCAACAGCGCCCCGAATCCGACCGCAACCGTCGAAGCGGAAATCAACAGCGTATGACCTGCTTTCCGCGCCGCGATCATCGAAGCGTCGAAGCCGCCGTGCCCTTCTGCGATCGCCTCCCGGAAACGGCTGACCATCAGCAGCGCGTAGTCGATCCCCAGCCCCAACCCGAGCATGGTCGCCAGACTCTGAATCAGGATCGACAAGTGCCAATGAAGAGCCAGAAACCCAGCGATCGCCAGGGTCGTGCTGATGGCAAGCTGGCCGGCGGCTAAAGGGATCAGGGCCGCGACAATACTTCCGAAAGCCACCAGCAGAAGGGCCAGGGTCGCCGGAATGACGAGACTTTCGCCGTGTTGGACGTCATCGGAGCTGGCCTTGCGGAGATCGAAATTGAGCGGGGTCTCGCCCGTCAGTTGGAGTTTGACCGCCGGATAGCGGCTCCGCAGTTGATTCTGGAGATCGTCCGCCCGCTGGCGTAGCTTGGGTACGATCGACTCGACGGAACCCCCTGCTGGCGCGAGTCCTACCAGCACAAACGTGCCTCCTCCCTTGCCCAGGAAAATGGAATCGCGGAGATCGAGGCGGGAAACGACCCCGGAAACGCCCGGTTCGTCCCGCAACCCCTCCACGATGGTCGCTAGCGCCTCCCCTCCCTCGTCGGAGTCGGCGGCCGGGAGCCCTTCGATCACCAGCACGACGCGATCAACGAACGGGGATCGGAAGCGATTCGCCAGTTCGAGCGCGACATTTTCCGCCTCGCTGCCCTCGATGCGGGCCGCCGTCTCCAGGTGGCTTTCGGCGTGAAACGAAAACGGCAGCAGGGCAAGCACGACGGCCAAGACAACTCCCGCCAGCCAGAAGCGGCGCACCAGCCTTCGTTTTCTCGCGTTCATGCCCACTCTCGGCCAGCAGGGACATCCCCGTGACGGCGCGAAGAGGGCGGGCCGGAGGTCTGGTACTGGGAAAGAAATGCTTCTTCCACCGGCTGCGGGGGACGCCAGAGGGCAAAATATGTGGCCAGGTAGCCCCGCGTTGTCGGATCGGCGGTGATTCGTGGAAGGTAAATCAGCATCCCTTCTTCAGCCGCCTGGAGCGAACTGAGCGGATCTCGTCCGCTTCGGGCGTCTACAGCAAGCGTCATTTGAATATTCCGGGGTCCGCTACGACTGAATGCGCCTGGCCCTGAAAGTATGGGAAGAGTATACACCCGCACATCCTCGAATTGCTGGTCATTGGCGCGTTGTATTCGCGGGACCTTGGCGTCTCGCAGGAGGATATCCTCGCACCTGGATTTGCGAAGATGGAGTAAGCTTTCATCGATTCGGGAGCATATATGTCCAGAATCGCTTCACTCGGGATCACCCTTGTGTTTCAACTCGCAGCTGCCGATCCTCGCTTCGGCACCTGGAAGCTGGTCTCGGCCCAGTCCGCAATGGATCCGCCGCGGAAACTTACCGTCACCTCCCAACGAGACAGCGTCCACGTGCTGATTTCCGGAAGCTCTCCCATCGAATTCACCGCGAAATGGGACGGCCGCAATTATCCGGTTCCCAACCAAGCCGCATTCAATCAGATCGCGGTGCGCCGCCTCAGCAAGGGAAGAACGGAACTCATTCAGAAGAAGGACGGAGCCGTGGTTGCTACAGTTCATGATCAGCTGTCTGCCGACGGCAGGGAGCTGACGGCAATCACGGTTCGAAAGGGTCACCCGAACGAGATCAGTATCTGGGAGCGAACCGGCGGGGCCATGGATCCGGAAAACCCGTTCGCGGGCGAGTGGACCGAGGACCTCAGCAAGAGTCGGATGCGTCAAGGCGTGGTCCTCAAGATTGAGCCGGATGGCGGGGGCGGAGTCCTCTTCGCGGGCGACTTCCGGTACGACGCGAAATTGGATGGGAAGGACTACAACGTTACGAATTCGCGCGACGACACGGTCGCGCTGAAGCTGGTTGACGCGCACACGGTGGAATCGATCTACAAGCGAGACGAACAAATCGGCGACCGGGACCGCTGGGTTGTTTCCACCGACGGGCAGCGACTGACCGTAAACACCATGGGAACCTTAGAGACCGGGGAGCACATCCGCGAGGACCTTGTCTTCCGGAAGCAGTAGGCGGCTGCCCGCGCTCCAACTCACTCGCGCGTGGCCGCGGGAACCAGAGCGCCATCTTGAATGGTGTAATCCTTGCCACGCCAGCGCAGCGTGCGGCGGGTGAAGCTGGCGGCCCAGATGCCGAAGGCGGCCACGTCCCACAACGGCACCAGCCAGAGCTTGGCGGCGACGCCCGGCTGCCGCAGTCCCCAGACGGCGATCATCCAGGTCAGCAGCCATCGCATGCTCAGGTACGTTCCCCAATACGCCAGCGCTGCAGGGAGGGGCGCCAGAACAATCGCCGCCAGCAGCCACGGCGGCGCCTGCGTGAACAGCAGGCCGAAATGTCCCCACGGGCGCATGTGCCGCATCACCACCATCCAGCGCATCCGCTTCTGGATCAGCTCGCGCAGGGAGGCGAAATCGGCCACGGTCTCCACCGTGTACGGCAGGAGTTTCACTTCGTAGCCCTGTTCGGCGATGAGCCGACCGACCAGCAGGTCGTCGCCAGGCAGGTTTTCGATGGCGCGGTACCCGCCAAAACCGGCCAGCCGTTCGCGCGTGGTGGCGATGGTAGGCCCAAGCGCGAATTTCACCCCGTCCAACTGCCAGGCCACGATGATGCCGGCATAGAAATCCGAGAGCATGCCGGTGGAGTGCAGCCGGTCGGCAAAGGTTTTCTCCTGCGCCGTTACGTAGAAGCAGGTGACGGCTCCGACCTTCGGGTCAGCCAGGGATGCGACCACGGTACGCAGGTAATCCGGGCACACACGAACGTCGCTGTCGCTGATCACCAGCACAGGGTGCGCCGCTTCCGCAACCAGCCGGTCGAGCTTGGCCACTTTGTCGTTGGCGGCGTCGCGGCCGGAGCCGTAAAGAACGCGGATCGATCGTTCAGGAAAGGCGCGCCGCAGCTCTTCGATCACGGGCAGGGCGGGGTCCTGGTGATCGCTGACGCAGAATACGAGTTCGTAATCGGGGTAGTCCTGGCGGCAGAAGCTGGCGAAGTTCTCGAACGCGTCCGGATCGGCGCCGCGAATCGGCTTGAGGTTGCTGACGGCGGGCGTAAACTCTGAGTGGCTCGCCGGCCCACGACGCGCCGTTCGAAAGAACCTCCACACGCTGAATATCGCGATGGCGTAGTACACCAGCGGCGCGGCGGCGATCGCGAGCAGCTCTTTCTCAATCAGATTCATCAGCAACTCGAGGCGGCGGGCAGAGTCAGGGACAGCACTCAATAGTACAGGCTATCATCGGTTGGCTCGCGGCGCGGGCTGTCCAGCCTGCCGGGCAGAGAGTCGTCTCGGCTTTTCTGGTCTTATTTAGTTGCCTTGGCCTCTGTGATGCCCAGGTCCGTCAGAACCTTTGGGTTCGCTTCGTCCATGGCCAGGAGGTAATGGCAGGCATTGCAATCCTGGGTGATGCTTTGGCCGGCGGCGGAATTGTGGCTTCCATCGTGGCAGCGGAAGCAACCGGGGAAATCGGTGTGGCCGATATTCACCGGATACTTGCCCCACGTGACTTTCATGTCGGGGAAGATGTTGCGGTTGTAAATGGCCAGCACCTGGCTGGCGGCGGTGGCGACCTCGGACTGGCGGGCTTGCCAGACGGCGGGGTAACTCTGCTGGTAATACCGTGCGAAGGCGGCGGGAATCTGGCCGGCGGCTTGATCCCGGCTCGCGTAGTTGACCTTCAGGATTTCGAGAGCCTTCTTCCGCGCAAACGGCAACGACGACGACAGCAGACCAGCCGCCATGGCTTTGTCGAGCGCGCGCTCGGGCAGGTCGTAGGAGTGCGAAGGACGATTGTGGCAGTCCATACAATCCATTTCGCGCATGGTGAGGCCCGCGCCATCGGGCTTGGCGCCGGCGGCAGCGTAGACGGTCTTGCGGCCGTTGTTGTTGTACTCCACCCAGGGGATGGTCTGCCGCGCCTCGTCGGAGTGCCCGTAGCGGATGACCACTCCCGTCCCAAGGTGCGTGCCGTGAATGCCGATTCCATGGTTACCGCCGCCGATCTTCATCAACAGCACGGTCTTAGTCCCGGAGTTCGTTTCGTCTTCGGCAAAGTGGGTGATTACGTTGATGCGGTCCGCGCTGTACTTTTGCGGCCAGTGGCACTGCTCGCACGTCTCTCGCGCGGGACGCAGGTTGTGGACAGGCGTCGGGATGGGCCGCGGGTAAGTATTGAACGTCACGGCGAAGACCTGGCCTACGCCGGAAAGCTTGCTTTGCACGAACCAGGAAGCGCCGGGTCCGATGTGGCACTTGACGCACTCAACCTTGGAGTGCGGCGATTCCTGATACGCGGTGTATTCGGGCTGCATTACCGTGTGGCACGTCTGGCCGCAAAAGGTGACCGAGTCCATGTAGTTCACGGCGCCGTAACTGAGCTGGCTGGCGATAGCCAGGTTGGCGCCGGTAGTGACCACGATGAAATAAACCAGCTTGCGGAGTTCCGGGTTGCTCCATTCGGGCCGGGGAAAATCCGGCGGATAGATGCCGCCGTGCCTTTCGCGCTTCCGCTTGAGCCACATGCCGAGCGGGATGAGAACCAGCCCGGCGAAGAACGGCCCCGGCAGCACCAGGAAAGCCAGGATGCCCATGTACGGGTTCTGCACTTCGCCGCGCAGCGTGGTGGGAAGAAGGAAAAGCCAGAACACCGTAGCGGTGGTGACCAGGATTACGCCGGCCAGGCTGATCCAATTGTTCGACAGGTGGACGACGGGGGACAGCCAGCCGCCCATTGGGCGCTTTGGTTGGTTGGGCGTCATGGTTGTTGATCAGTCTCCTGGGACTGCCGGGGCGCTTGTGTCGTGCTGGTGCACATCCGGCGCGCCGCCGCGTTCGTCCTTCTTGACACTATAGCCTGTCAGAAATGCGGTGTTGAGGGGATAGACGTCGGGGTCGAAGATGACGGAGTAGAAGTGCCAGACCACGATTGCCAGCGCGGCCAGCACGGCTTCGTAGAAGTGGATCGAGGTGGCCACATCCAGCCAGAGCTTGGGCAGGAGGCGCAAAACGATCGAGTTGGCCCATAGCATCACGCCGCTGGTGGTCATCACCACGGCTCCCCAGATCACTGCCCAGTATTCGGCCTTTTCGATATAGCTGTGCGACGAGCGCGCGGGGGGCGCGTCGCCCAAACCCAGGTTGTAAGCGAAGCTGCTGCTGGCTTCGCGCGCGTCCTGCACTTTGGGAATCATTTCCTTCCAGTGGCCGCGCAGTCTCCGGCTGACGATAAGCGACACCAGGTGAGTGATGCTGACCGCAATGAAGACCGACGCCGCCACGCGGTGGATGAGGCTGCGCATGTCGTGCCGCTCGGCCACCAAAAGGAGCGGCCGCGCCCACCACTGGTCGGGGTACTTGAGGGCGAAGCCGGTCCAGGCCAGCGTGATGAACGATAGCGCCAGCACGGCGTGCTGCACCCGTTCGAAGGGCAGCATGCGCAGCCCGGCCGGAGCGCGGTTTACCGATTGGGTTGCGCCCGCGCGGAACCGCGCGCGTATCAGTTTACGGATCCAATCGCCGCCGTTGTGCAGCATCATCAGCCCGATGGTGACCGGAATCAGCAATAAGTAGAACCGGCGCATGAAAGCCAGCGGCGGCGGTTCGCTGGCGCCGTCCGTCACATGTACCTGCCCGATGGCGAAACGCTTGCCGGCGCCCGGGTGGCATTGGCCGCACGTCTTAGGCAGGTTTTTCGGGTTGATGGTGGAATTCGGGTCGGAAGAGGCCAGGATATTGTGGACGCCGTGGC
>CAZZHN010000154.1:0-11378 GCA_964654065.1 uncultured Solibacteraceae bacterium | reverse complement strand
ATGCGGGGCGCACAAAACAAAAACACAAAACAAAAACAAATGACAGACGACACAAGACGATCGTCTGTCCTACCTGGCACTAGACCAACACGGTGAAGGCGGTTTCGGAGCGTTCGACGGGGTGGTAGAGGGTGTCGCGTTCTACCGGGGTGCGGCCGGCCTTGCGGATGAGCTGCAATAATTCGGCGCGGCGCAGGCCCTGGCTGGTGGTGGCGCCGGCATCGTGATAGATGCGCTCTTCGACGATGGTGCCGTCAATGTCGTCGGCGCCGAATCGCAAAGCGATCTGCGCCATGCGCGGCGTCATCATTACCCAGTACGCCTTGACGTGCGGGATGTTGTCGAGCATCAGGCGCGCCACAGCGATGTTGCGGATGTCGGCGAAGCCGGTGGTCTTGCCGATGTGCTGCAACGGCGTGTTGTCGGGATGGAAGGCCAGCGGGATGAAGGTGACGAAGCCGGAGGTTTCATCCTGCAGCGCGCGCAGCTTGACCAGGTGATCGACGCGGTCCTCATCGTTTTCAATGTGGCCGTACAGCATGGTGCAATTGGAGCGCAGCCCGAGCTGGTGCGCGGCGCGCGCGGTTTCGATCCAATCGTTGCCGTCGATCTTGTGATCGCAGATGATGCGGCGCACCCGCTCGTTAAAGATCTCAGCGCCGCCGCCGGGCAGAGAATCCATGCCGGCATCGCGCAGGCGCTCCAGCGTCTCGCGAACGTCGATCTTCGCGCGGCGCGCCAAGTAGGCGATCTCGACCATGGTGAACGCCTTCAGATGGACGCGGGGAAAGCGCGTTTTGAGGCCCCGCAGCATCTCGCAATACCAGTCGAGGGTAAGCTCAGGATGCAGGCCGCCGACGATGTGGAACTCGGTGACCGCTTCGGTATAGCCCTCGCCGGCCCGCTGCCACACCTCTTCGAGCGACATGGTGTACGCCTTGGGGTCGCGGACGTGCTTGCCGAAAGCGCAGAGCCGGCAACTGGCTACGCAGACGTCGGTGGGATTGATATGGCGGTTGACGTTGAAATAGGTGGTATCGCCGTGCAGCCGTTCGCGGACCAGGTTGGCAAGGTAGCCAACGGCGAGGATGTCGCGAGTGCGGTAGAGAGTGACGCCATCCTCAAAAGACAGCCGCTCGCCGGCCTCCACCTTGCGGCGAATCGGGTTGAGTTGCTGGTCTTCGAAGAGAACTTGCATGGTGATCAAACGCCCGGCCGGCGCAGGAAAATATCAGCAGCCCAGAATACAAAGAATAACACGCTCACCCATCCGTTCATGGTGAAGAAGGCAGCGTTGACGCGCGAGAGATCGTGCGCGTGGACGAGCGTGTGTTCGTAGATGAGCAGCGCCGCCACGGCGCCCACTCCGGCCAGGGCCAGGGCGCCGAGCGACAGCGAATGGACCAGCACCAGCAGGCAGCCAACCATCGCCACGTGCAGGAAACGCGAGACCCAGAGCGCGCCAGGAATTCCGAGAAGGCGGGGAACGCTGGCGAGCGCTTCGGCGCAATCGAATTCGTAATCCTGGCAGGCGTAGATGACGTCGAAGCCGGCGGTCCAGAAAGTGACGGCGGCGGTGAGCCACAGGATGCGCGCGTCCAGCGAGCCGGCGACGGCGATCCAGGCCGCCGCGGGAGCGATACCGAGCGAGAAGCCGAGCACCAGGTGCGAGAACGAAGTGAAGCGCTTGGTGAAGGAGTAGCAGAAAACGACCGCCAGGGCTAAGGGCGCCAGACGCAGGCAGAGCGTGTTGAGGCGGCCGGCAGCGAGCAGGAAGACGGCCGAAGAAATAGCGACGAATCCCCAGGCAAAAGTACGGGAGAGTACGCCAGCGGGAAGATGGCGCATGCGGGTCCGCGGGTTGCGCGCGTCCAGATCGGCGTCCACCAGGCGGTTGAACGCCATGGCAGCGGATCGCGCGGCCACCATGGCCACCACAATCCAAGCCACTTTCGCGGCCACCCCGACGGCGGGGAAACCCTGCTCGCGAAATGCCAGCAGTGCGCCAGTGAGCGCGAATGGCAGAGCAAAAACCGAGTGCTCGAACTTGATCATTTCGAGCGTCAGGCGCAAGCGCTTCAGGAGCATGAAGAGAATCCGGACGAAAACCGCTGTCCCCGTATTTTACCGCTCTGCCGTTGGGTTTGGTTTACAATGATCGATTGCCGGCGCTTACGTGGCCAGCCAGCAGGTGGCGGCACGGGCTTCGGCCGGGGAAGCGTCGCCTATGTTGGAAGTGTGCGCCCTGTCTGACCAGGGCTGCGTCCGGGGCAACAACGAGGACTACTGCCAGGTGGAGGCCGATCTTGGCCTGTACGTTCTGGCGGATGGCATGGGCGGGGCCAAGGCGGGCGAACGTGCATCGCGGCTGGCGGTGGAAACCGTGGTGGAGATGGTGCGGTCCGCGGCTTCCCGCGACTCACAGGCGCTGCTGCGCGCGGTGGAAGAGGCCAACCAGCGGGTGCTCGACGCCGCGCGATCCGACACCAGCCTGGAGGGGATGGGCACCACCCTGGTGGCGGCGCTCGAGACCGGCGCCGGGCTGGATATCGCGAGCGTGGGCGACAGCCGGGCCTACATGATGGACGCCGGCGGCCTGCACGCCATCACGGAAGACCAGACCTGGGTCAACGAGGTGGGCCGACCGCTGGGACTAGACGAGGAAAGCCTGCGCAACCATCCGATGCGCCACGTACTGACCATGGCGATTGGGGCAAGCGTGCCGCTCACGGTCAACTGCTACTCGGTGGCGCTCGAAACCGGATCGCTGATTCTGCTGTGCAGCGACGGTCTGCACGGCGTGGTGGATGCGGGACAGCTGCAGCAGATCCTGGAGGCCGGGCGGAGCGGCGCGCACCTGGAAGAAAGCTGCCGCCGGTTGATTGAGGCCGCCAAAGAGGCGGGAGGCCCCGACAACGTGACCGCGATTCTGATGAGAAAAGCGGCCTGAGCGATCCACCATCTAGACACGGGTACGCCAAGTGTCTAGTATGTTGCGCGAAAAGGCGGGCTGGCCTCCGCTTCCTCACGGCCGCGGCTCCGAAAGCACTGGCAGACCCGGCGCCGCGCTTCTGAGGCGCGCGCGTCGCCGAGCGGTCCGAAGGATCTTCGAGCTCCGGGGTGGCGGCAGGCTGGCGGCACTGTTGTGCCTGGCGCTCTGCCCGGCGCCGGCGCAAGTGGCCATCCTGCAGATTCAGGTGACCGGCGGGGAAGGAACAGTGCACGTTCCGGGCTCGCGCGATTCCCGCGGCATCGCAGTGACAGTAACCGATGAGACGGGCCGTCCGGTGGAGGGAGCGGCGGTGAGCTTCCATCTGCCGGACCAGGGCCCGAGCGGCACGTTCGTCAACGGACTGCACACTGAAGTGGCGGTCACCGACGATCGCGGGCATGCGGCCGCGCATTCCATCGAGTTCAACCGTGTGCCGGGGCGTTTCGAGATCCGGATAGTAGCCTCCAAGGAGCAGGCACGGGCCGGCACCGTGTCGTTTCATTACATCGCAGGGGCGAGCGCGAACACCGCGGCGGGGGTGGCGGCAACCAGCGGCGGCCATCATCGGAAGAAACTGTGGCTGATGGTGGCTGCGGCGGCGGGCGTAGGAATCGCGGGCGGCGCATTGGCGATGGCGCGCCCGGGACCAGCGCAGACGTCGGCGGACAGCGCGACGACGCTGTCCATCGGGCCGCCCAGCATCACGGTGGGCAAACCATGATGCGCTGGCGCCGGGCGATGCTGCTGGCGTGCCTGCTGGCGCCCGCAGCGCAGGCGCAGTTCAGCTTGTACCAGGTTTCGGGCAGCGAAGAAGTTCCTGTCGGCGCGCTGTTCAGCTTTGGATCCGTGGATCCGAACCAGCCGGTTGCGGCGACGTTCTTCCTGGTCAATACCACCAGCCAGACGCAGACCGTGGCTCTGTTCTCAGTGAGCGGCGTCGGCTTTTCGACCAACGCGGCCGCACCGATGTCCTTGAAAGCCGGTGCCAGCGTCAAATTCACCATCACCTTCGAAGGAGCAGCCGCCGGCGCGTACAGCGGTTCGCTAGATGCCACAGGGATCTCGGTGTTATTGACGGCGAACGTGGCGCCCGCCCTCACTTACGAAGTGCAACAGTCTTCCGGGGCGAGCCCGCTGGGCGCGACGCCGGTGAACTTCGGCAGCGTTCAGGTAGGATCGAGCGCCACCCTCAGTTTCCTGGCCGTGAACCAGACCACCATGGCCTTGCCGGTGGGCGCGATCAGCGTAAGCGCCGGCGATTTCGCTCTGGTGGGGCCATCGCCCGGCGGCACGACCCTGGATCCACAGGCCAGCGCCGGCTTTGCGATCCGGTTCAGCCCGATGGCGGCCGGAACCGGGACCGGGCTGTTGGAAATCGGCGGCCTGCAGTTCAGACTGACGGGTACAGGAAGTGCCCTGCCGCTGCCGGCGCCCGTATTGTCGATCACACTGGGTGAGCCGCAGAGCGCGCAGCAGGGTTCGGCGGCCGTGAGTTTTGCCGCGCCTGCACCTTCCAGCGGTTCCGGCACGGTCACGCTGTCTTTCGCAGCGCAAACAACTGGCGCGCTGGACCCCGGCATCGTCTTCGCCGACGGCAGCCAGACGGCGCCCTTCACTTTCAATCAGGGCGATACTGCGGCGGCCTTCAGCGGGGGCGGCAGCATCCCGTTCCAAACCGGCACCACGGCTGGAACCTTGACGCTGGTAGCGCAGATCGGCGGCACGGTGAGCCGTCAGGATGTGGTCATCGCACCGGCGCTAGTCGGAGTAGGCGCGGTGCAAGGTACCCGGCAGGCCTCGGCCGTGACCGTGAATCTCACGGGCTTCGACAACACACGCACCGCCGGCAGGCTGAGTTTCACATTCTACGATGCGGCCGGAAACACGGTCCTGCCCGGCGCTATCAACGCAGACGGTTCAGACGCCTTCAGCAGCTACTTCGCTTCCTCCGGCGACGGCGGCCAGTTCTCTTTGTCGGCCTACTTCCCGGTTTCCGGCGATCCTCGCAGGTGAGCGGGTTTACGGTGCAACTGGTGAATGCAGCCGGCACGGTGACCACGGCGCGCACCAGTTTCTGAGCCGGCGGCAGGATCTATGGAGCTACTGACACACGGCGCCTAACGGGTACAGGCACGAAGTTTCCCAGGCTCAGCGAAATCCGCGCGAGTCCCCGTTCTGACTAGTGGTTGCCGTCAAGCCAGACGTTGAGAGCGGCGCAATGGATGGCGATGCCGGCGCGCGAGTAGCGCACCAGTCCGTCGCGCCGGAACTGGCTCATGTAATGGGTCACAATCTCGCGGGACGTGCCGACGTACTGCGCCAGCATTTCGTGGGTGAACGGCGCCATGAACACTGTGCCATCTGGTCCGTCGGCGCCGAGGCGTTCGGCAAAGCGAAGCAAGGAGCGCGCCAGCCGGCGCGCGATATTATCCACCGAGAAGCTCTCCACGCGGCGCGCGAGGTCCCCGGTGCGCTGCGCCAGAATCTGTAGAAGCGCCATGCCCAGGCGGGGCCGGCGGGCGATCGCCGCTTCGATTTCAGCCGAGGTCCAGGACATCAGCCGCGTATCTTCCATCGCGACCGCCTGGTCGTTCCGCAACGGCGCATCCAGGAGCGCCGACTCGCCGAATAAGTCGTCCGGCCGGTAAATATCCACTACCACTTGCCGCCCATCACCGGCTAATCGTGAGACGCGGACTCTGCCGCTGATGACTAGGTAAACGGAAAGCGAAGGCTGATGCTGATCGTAAATTGTTTGTCCTTTGGAATACTCTACAACGCCAGTGCGCGGCAAGTGAGCTAGGGGATCCTCCAGAGATCGCGACGGCATCACCGCTGGACTAGTTGCCATTTCCATACCCTCCATTCAGACTGCGTTTATCCCTATGACACGCCGATTAAGGCTGGTCGAGCCACTGAGTTAGCTCCACCGAAAAAGCACGCTAACTGCCATGATGATACGGCGTTCCCTATGAAGCGGCAAGTTACCCCCAGTAGCTCTTTCTAGGGGGGTGGAGAGGGAAAAAATCGCCTCGCGGCGCTACGGCAGTATACATTCTACCGTGTAAAAACATACACTTGGACGGCTCTGTGGCATGCCGTCGGCGGCGGTCTCAGGGGACTGCAAGTTTACATGTTGGTCGATAGGCGCGGAGGGGGAAACGATGCACCCAGCCGATTGGTTCAGGACTTCCGCCCTATGAAGGTTGGCCGCGCAGCGCTACACGGGCTACGCTGGCCGGCCTATATGATGGAAGGATGTCCGGAACCCGCCTCCTTCTGGCGGCGCTGGCAGCCTTCGGGAGCGCGATCACGGCGCAGACGTACACGGCGCCGGCTGGCGACCGGCCAGCGTTGCGCCGAAGCGGGCCGTCGATTCTACCCGGCGGAAGGATTATCGCGCCCTTGGGCGATGATTACGCGATCGGGCCGGGAGCGTTCGGCCTGGCGGTGAGCGCGTCGGGCAAGACGGCTGTGACGGCCAATGGCGGCCCGTTTCGCTATTCCTTCACCGTCCTGGAGCACCCGTCGCGTGAAGGCCGCTGGCAGGTGCGGCAGGTGGTTGCGGGATCGATGGACGCAGCCGGCATCTCAAATGGACTCGGCTGGAACAGCGTTTCTCTGGGGGTCGCGCTGGCCAGCGAGCGCAGCATCTACCTGGCCGAGGGCGAAAGTGGACGGGTGAGTCTGTTCGACTCCACCGACGAGCGGCGGCGCGTCCTCGATCTCAATCAGGGCGGTTTCAAGGACAGTTTCACAGGCGATCTGGCGCTGGATGTGGCGCGCGGCATGTTATATGTTGCCGACCAGGCGAATTTTCGTGTGGCCGCGATCGACGTGCGCTCGCGCCAGGTGGTGAGTTCGGTACGCGTCGGGCGGTTGCCCTTCGCCATGTCGCTGTCGCCGGACGGACGGAAGCTGTATGTCGCCAATTGCGGGATGTTCGAGTACCACGCACTCGCCGGGGCGCCGGACACAGGCCTTTCGTTTCCGGCGTTCGGCTTTCCCGGCGTGGAAGCAGCCAGCGGAGTCACACGAGGCGGGATCGTGGTGCCTGGTCTAGGCGAGACCGGCGCGCCTGAGGCCGACTCGGTGGCAGTGGTGGATGTTACGAACCCATCGGCACTCAAGTTGGAGGCGTGGGTACCGACCGGCCTGCCATTCGGCGGCGCAGTGCGCGGCGGGAGCGGACCGGCGGGCATTCTCGCGGCTGGCGGGAAGGTATTCGTCTCCAACGCCAACGACGATTCGGTGACCATCCTCGACGCCGCCACCAACCGGGTTGAAACCGAGATCCCAATCCGCATTCCGGGCCTGGAAGGACTCCGCGGCGTGATTCCGATCGGCCTGGCCTATTACGAGCCGTCAGCGTGGCTGCTGGTGGCGGAGGCGGGCATCAACGCGGTGGGCGTGATCGACGTGCGCGAGCGGCGCGTCATCGGCCACCTGCCGGTGGGCTGGTTCCCCACGCGTGTGGCGCTCGCCGGCGATAGCGTGCTGGTCACCAATGCCCGCGGTCACGGCGTGGGGCCGAACGCTCCGGGAGCGTTCGCGGGCAGCACGCTGGTCGGCTGGTTATACCAGGGGACTGTTACGGCATTCCATTTGCCCGCCCGCGAGGATCTGAAAGCGCACACGGAGGCGGTGCTGGAGATGAACGGCTTCCGGCCCCGCCCGGCCCCCGCGGCACCGCTGCCCCCGATCCGGCACGTGGTGCTGATTGTGAAAGAGAGCATGAGCTACGACGAGGTGCTCGGCGATATGGCAACCGCCCGCAACGGGCCGGTGATGGGCGACGGGAAACTGGCGCGGCTAGGTTCGCACGGGCTGGCCGACGGCAGGCGGGAGCGGCTCAGCATCAAGGATGTCGACATTACTCCCAATCACCACTACCTGGCGCGGCGCTTCGCGTCGAGCGACAACTTTTACGCCGACGGCGAGGCCAGCGTAGAGGGGCATCACTGGCTGGCGGGCGTCTACCCGAACCCGTGGGTGGCGAGCTCCGCGGCCGCGGCTTACGGCGAGCGGAAGAGCTTCCGGTTGGGCAGCGCACCGGGGCGGTTGAGCTTCGCCGGCATGGCGGCATCGGTCGAGCCGGAGGACGTCGGTGAAGCGGGGACGCTGTGGGACCACCTGGCGGCCCACGGCGTCCCCTTCCTCAACTTTGGCGAGGGCTTCGAACTGGCCGGAGTGCGCGAAGTTGCCGGGCTGGGTCCGTCTGGCGTGCGCCTGCTCACCAACATGCCGATGCCGGCGGCGCTCTTCCGCAACACGGTCCGCTCGTACCCCGGCTTCAACCTGGCCATTTCCGACCAATACCGCGCAGCGCGCTTCATCGACGAGTTGGAGGCGCGCTACGGCAAGACGGGCGCCTCGCTGCCGGCGCTCTTGTATGTGCACCTGCCGGGAGATTACCTGGCGGAGGCGCGCCCGCAAGATGGATACCCGTTCCAGGAATCGCACGTGGCCGACAACGACTATGCGCTGGGCCGAATCCTCGAATATCTCTCCGGCACGCCCTGGTGGCGCGACATGGCGGTGTTCGTCACCGAGGCCGATACGCACGGCGGCGTGGACCATGTGGACGCCCACCGCACCGTTCTGTTGTGCGCCGGCCCGTGGGCCAAGCCGGGCTACGTCTCGCACCGCAACGTGAGCTTTCCGGGGCTTCTGAAGACGATCTTCCACTTGCTGCAGCTTCCGCCTCTCAACCTGTACGATGCCGCAGCCGCCGATCTGACGGACTGCTTTGCCAAGACCCCCGATGCCTCGCGCTACCGGGCTGTGCCGGAAGACGCGCGTATCTTCGACCCGCGGCGGGCGGATGGCGCCGGGAAGTAGCTTGAGGCAAGCTAAAGCGTGCTCTACCAAGATCATGAAATAATACAGAGCCATGTTGAGTCGTTGTTTTGCGTCGCTACTTGTCTTTCTGGCCGCAGCCTCCTTGTGGGGGGCGGACGCCGGCGCGCCGCAAACGCTACGCTACGCCATCCTTTCTAGCGGCAGGGTGGCCGGCAGTGAAGTGGAAACTTACTCTGCCGGCGGCAAGATCGATACCACCTTCGAGTTCAACGATCGCGGGCGCGGCCCGAAGTTGGCGGTGCACTATGTGATCGGCGCCGATGGGCTGCCGGTTCGGATCGACACCACGGGCAACGACTACTTGAAAGCGCCGGTCGACGAACACTTCGCCTTCGACGGCGGGCGGACCCACTGGAAAAGCACCACGGAGGAGGGACAATCCGCGACGCCGGGGTTTTACGTCAGCAACAACGAATTTCCGCCGACGACCGAAAGGGCGTTGCTGGCTGCGGCGCTCTTGAAGTCCAACGGCGCTCCGGTAAAACTGCTGCCCGCAGGCGAGGTGCGCCTGGAGCAACTGGCCGACGTGACTCTCGAAGATCACGGGCAGAGAATACATGTCACCGACTTTGCGATTACAGGACTTGCGTTTGAGCCACTCACCGTCTGGCTGGACGACGACCGGCAACTTTTCGCCTCGCCGGGTAAATGGGCGATCTTGCGTGAGGGCTGGGAAGGGTCGAACGATCGGCTCTATGGCCTCGACCAGAAGGCGCAGGACGAACGCTATTCCCGCCTGGCGCACGAACTCGCACACCACCCGGCCCATCCAGTCGCCGTGGAGCACGTTCGCCTCTTCGACTCTGAGCACGCCACGATTCTGGAAGATCAGACGGTGGTCGTCAGCGGGGAGCGCATCGCCATGGCCGGCCCTGCTGCCACGGTCCAAGTTCCGCAAGACGCCGAACACATCGACGGCACGGGAAAAACGCTGCTGCCCGGGCTCTTCGATATGCACGTACACGCTTCCGCACGGGATGGACTGCTGCACATCGCGAGTGGCGTCACCAGCGTTCGCGACATGGGGAATGACATCGACGACTTGAGTCACCTGCAGCAGCAGTGGGACAGCGGAGCGGCAATCGGTCCTCGCATGTGGAAAGCCGGACTGATCGATGGACGCGACAAGCTGCAGGCTCCGGCGGGGATCTTTGTGGACACACCCGCAGAAGCGGAAGCGGCCGTTAACCGGTATGCCGGACTCGGCTACATACAGATCAAGCTCTATAGTTCGCTGAAGCCGGAGCTCGTTCCTGGGATCGTCAAGGCCGCGCATGCGCGCGGGCTGCGCGTGAGCGGGCATGTTCCCAATGGCATGATCGCCAGCCAGTTTGTGGAAGAAGGCGCCGATGAGATTCAGCACATCAATTTCATTTTTCTGAATTTTCTGGCTTCGAAGGTTAAAGATACACGCACCCCGGAACGCTTTACCGCAGTCGCCGCCAATGCCGCGAAGCTTGACCTGCACTCGAAAGAGGTCGACGACTTTATCGACCTACTCAAAACGCATCACACCACCGTGGATGTGACCCTGGCGACCTTTGAGGGGGACTTCAACGGGCGCCCTGGTCAGGTATCCCCCGACTTCGCGCCGGTGCTGAGCCGGCTGCCCGCACAGATACAGCGGGCCGCCCATGCGCGAGGGCTTCCGGTAACAAAACAGAACGACCAACTGTACAAGGATTCTTACGAGGCCATGTTGCACATGACCAAGCGGATGTACGATGCCGGCATTCCGATCCTGGCAGGAACGGATTCGCTGCCGGGGCTGATGCTGCATCGCGAACTGGAGCTCGAGGTGAGAGCCGGAATCCCACCTGAAAAGGCACTCCAGATCGCGACCTGGAACGCGGCCCGGCTGCTGAAGCAGGATGGTGAGCTCGGCTCGATTGCACCCGGAAAACGCGCCGACTTCCTGCTGGTGGAAGGAAATCCGGCCGCAAACATCAGCGACATTCGCCGCTGCCGGCTGGTGATGAAGAATGGCGTGCTCTTTCAGAGCGCCGAGGCTTACAAGGCGGTCGGCGTTCAGCCGGCGGATTAGGCGGAAGTCCAGGGAAGCCGCGCGACGAGGGCGTCCCGCGCAAACCAGGGGGTCTGCCCCACGCTATCGTTCGTGGACGTCTTCCAGGTAGGTGTAGCCGTGCAGGCCTTCCTCGTAAAACTTGAGGAGGGCGCCGGTTTCTTCGTAGGTGAGGCGGCCTTCGCGCAAGGCGGATTCCACATCCTTCCGCAGCTTCGTCACCAGGTAATCGAACGGGAACTGCACGTAATTGAGCACTTCGCGCACGGTGTCGCCCTTGATCACGGAATCGAGGATAACTTCCCCGGTCGGCCCCAGGCGGACATGCACAGCGTTGGTGTCGCCGAACAGGTTGTGCAGGTCGCCCAGGATTTCCTGGTAGGCGCCGAGCAGAAAAGCGCCCAGGTAATAATCTCCGCCGTTAAAGGGGTGGAGCAGGAGCGTGCGCTTCACGTCGCGCCGGTCGATGAAGGCATCCACTTTGCCGTCCGAATCGCAGGT
>CAZZHN010000153.1:0-11564 GCA_964654065.1 uncultured Solibacteraceae bacterium | reverse complement strand
CGAAGGCTTTTTACCTCAGCAATCTCAAAATGCTCTACGAGCTGTACAACCACGCGCGCAAGGCCGGCACCGCCAAAATCGAGGAGGAGGTGGATAACCCGGAGAAAAGCCCGATTTTCAGCAAGTACCCGGCTTTCCTGAAAATGCATCACGCCGCGGCTTCTCTGTGCGACACCCTGCGGATGGCGTGCTCGGGCGGCGTGGACCCCATGGACATCGACAACATGATGGAGGCCGACCTTGAGGTCCACCACCGGGAAGCAAATGAGCCGGTTGCCTCGCTCAGCACCATGGCCGACGCGTTGCCAGGCCTGGGAATCGTGGCCGCGGTTCTGGGTGTCGTGATCACCATGGGGTCGCTGGGAGGACCCAAGGAGGAGATCGGCCACAAGGTTGCGTCGGCCCTGGTGGGCACCTTCCTGGGCATCCTTTTGTGCTACGGCGTATTTGGCCCGCTGGCTTCAGCCATGGGTAAACAGATCGAAGCGGAGACCAATTACTACAGCTTCCTGCGCATTGCCGCGCTGGGGTTCGTCAAGGGGATGAGCCCGATGCTCGCGGTGGAGCTGGCGCGGCGCTCCATTCCGTCCGAGGTGCGCCCCTCGTTCAAGGAGATGGAGACCACCTGTCGCAGCGGCGGCCAGGTGGCGAGCAAGGCGGCATAAACCATGGCCAGGGAAACCACGGAAGCTGCCAAGGCCCGGCCGGTCATCGTGATCCGGCGGAAGGCGCCTGGGCACCCGGGGCATCACGGCGGCGCCTGGAAAGTGGCCTACGCCGATTTCGTCACTGCTCTGATGGCGCTGTTCATCGTCCTGTGGCTGATGAGCGCCGACAAAGAAGTGCAAAAGGCGATCAGCTCCTACTTCAACAACCCCAACGGAACCGGCAAGCAGATGGGCACCACCGTCGCCGGATCGGGCAACGCCATCGAAATTCCCAGGGACGATATGAATAAGCTGCGCGAGAAGATTCAGGAGGCGCTGAAGGCGGTCCCCAACTTCCGCAGCTTGAAGGACCACGTCGAAATCACCATCACCTCCGATGGGCTGCGCATCGAGTTGTTGGAGACAGAGGCTGGCATCTTCTTCGAATCCGGAAAGGCGGTTCCCACCGAGAGCGGCAGCCAGCTGCTCAGCACCCTGGCCAGGGAGCTGGGCAAACTGCCAAACAGCATGTTGATTGAGGGCCACACAGATTCGAAACCTTACAGCGGCGATACCGCGTACAGCAATTGGGAGCTGTCTGCCGATCGCGCTAACTCCGCACGCAAGATCATGCAAGCCAATGGTTTAAGAGCGGACCAGGTGGGCCAGGTGCGCGGCTTTGCCGACCGCCAGCTGCGTCACCCCAACGACCCGACGAACGCCTCCAATCGCAGAATCTCGGTGATTGTAGCAGTACCTGCCCAGCCCTGCCATGGGCAAAGGGGAGGACGACAAGTCCGCTGCCGCGCCCTCCAGCGGCGTCGAGACGAAGCCCGTGGCGGCCGGTCAGCCGCAAGGCAATCCCAAGCCCGGAAAATAGGCGCTGGAAAAATCGGCTGCGAGCTCCCGCGCGGCCCGCCGTGCAGACCGCTCCGAACCGGCCGCGCTCCTCCCTCCTACTCCGCGCTCAGCTTGATGAGCTGCGCGGCGTGTTTCAGGGCTTCGGGGGTCAGTTTCTGGCCCGAGAGCATGCGGCCGATTTCGCGAGTACGGCCCGCCGCATCCAGCTCGTCGATGGTTGCCACGGCGCGGCCGCGAACCTCCTGCTTGTCGACGCGATAGTGATGATCGGCGAACGACGCGATTTGCGGCAGGTGGGTGACACAGAGCACTTGAGAGGAAGCTGCCAGCCGCTTCAAGCGCCGGCCAATGCCTTCGGCGGCGCTGCCGCCCACCCCCGCATCCACCTCATCGAACACAAGGGTGCGTTGCGCACCCGTGTTGCTGGTGCGGCGCGTGGCAGCCAGGCAGGTTTTCAGCGCCAGGGCGATGCGCGAAATCTCGCCGCCCGACGCCACCTTTTCGAGCGGGCGTGGCTCCTCGCCCGGGTTGGCCGAAACCAGAAACGCCGCGCTGTCGGCGCCGTGCTCGCTCCAGGCGGCGGGCGCCAGGTCGACGCGAAACACGGCCCGCTCCATGCCGAGCGGCGCCAACTCCGCCACCACCCGCTTTTCCAGCTTGCGCGCGGCAGCGGTCCGCCGTTCCGTCAGCTCCGCCGCTCGCGATTCGAATTCCGCCGCCAGCCGCGCCTGCTCGCGGCGCAGTTCTTCCATTCGCTCGCCCGCCCTCTCGACGCCGGCGATCTGGCCGCGAACCTCTTCCAGAAACTCGGTCACGGCACCCAGCGATGCGCCATATTTGCGTTTCAACCGGTCCAGCACGGCCAGGCGCGCTTCCACTTCCTCGAGCCGCTGCGGATTGGCCTCCAGCTTCGAGAGGTAATCGCGCAAGCCGTACGCAGCTTCCTCCAGGCCCAGATCAGCGGCATTCAACTGGTCGCGCAGGCCCTCCAGCGCAGGGTCGATACGGCACAACTCGTCGACGCGCCGGGCCGCCTGGCGCGCCAGCGCCAACGCCGACTCGGGGCTGTCATACAAGGCGGCGTACGCCGTCGCCGCGGCTTCCTCCAGCCGCTGCACGTTTTGCAATACGCGGCGCTCGCGCTCAAGCGATGCGTCTTCGTCCGGCTCGATCGCCGCGCCTTCGATTTCCTGCCGCTGGAAGGTCCACAAATCAAGAGCCCGCAGCTTTTCCTGTTCCGAGCCTTCCAGTTCCTCGAGCGCCGCCGCCGCCGCGCGCCATCCGCGGTAGGCCGCCGCGGCCTGCCCCGCCAGTTCCGCGTTTCCCGCGAAGGCGTCCAGCAAGTCACGCTGCGCGTCTGCCGAAAACAGAAGTTGCTGTTCGTGTTGCCCGTGGATATCGGCCAGGCACGGCGCCAGTTCGCGCAGCAGGGAAGCGGCGACCGGCCGGCTGCCGACGAAGGCGCGCGATTTGCCGCTGGCCAGGATCTCGCGCTCGATCAGCAATTCGCCATCTTCCGTCTCCAGGCCGGCGGGCCCGAGCACGTTGCGGACCGCGCCGTTGTCGCGCACGTCGAAAACGCCGGCTACGCGCGCCTGCGGCTCGCCGGTGCGGATCATGTCGGCTGAGGCACGGCCGCCGAGCAGCAGCCCCAGCGCGTCCACCACGATGGACTTGCCGCTGCCCGTTTCTCCCGTCAGCAGATTCAACCCGGGGTGAAAGTGAACGCGCAGGCGCTCCACGACCGCGTAGTTCTCCACCGCCAGCAGCAGCAGCATTCAATCGTGATTATAGCCGCTGGAGCAGCGCCGCCCCGCAGCATTCGATTCCAGCGCAGAAATGCGCAGTTCTGCCAACGGCCGCTGTTCGTTCGGAGCTACGGAATCACCTGGAAAACGGTCCCGCAGCCAGTGCCGCCGGCTTCGAAGGGGCAGCCCTGGTTGCCGCCAATCTGCGTCGTACCATAAATCACGCCGCCTGGGCCGAGCGTCAAAGGTCCTTCGGGGTTCTGACCGTCGGGGCTGCCGGCAAAGCTGTGCAGCGTCGTCTGCGTCCATTGCCCACGCCCGTTCCCGGGTGGCGCGAGCTTGTAAACGGTTCCATTGTTAAACTGTCCGCCGCCGCCGGTTGTGCCGTACAGATTGCCGGCCGCGTCGAAAACAACACCGCCGGTGGGCGCAATCCCGTCCGTTTGGCTATTGGCGAAGGTGTCGATCGGCGTCAGGAAGGGTCCGTTCAACTGGAAGACCAGCGTTTCGGTAATGCCGTAGAGCGCGCCAGACGGGCCGAAAACGACTCCGTCATAGGTCGCTTGATCGATGGGATGGAAGCGATAAACCACGGTCTCCGTCCAGGCTCCGCCGGGCTGTGAAGGCGGGGTCAACTCGAAGACCGTACCAAAGCACTGCCCGCCCTCGTAGCGCTGGCAAAACCCGCCGCTCGAGGTGGTGCCCCACAAATTCCCAAGGCTATCGAAGGTCACCGCGTTGGGGTAAGCGCCGTCCCCAATCGGCAGGAACGGAAGCACACCTTTGAACGTGTAGAGGTTGGTCACCGTCCAGGAACCTCCTGGCCCGCCCGGCGGCTTGATCTCGCAGATGCTGCCGAACAGCGAGCCGCCCTCGCCAAAGAAGTTGCCGGCGGCGTCCATGGTTGAGATGGCGCACACTTTCTCGTTGTCAGGAAAACTGTAGAGGATGTTCTTGGTCCAGGAGCCACCGGGCGCCGCCGGGGGCACGAGCTCAAAGATGTAGCCGCAGCCAAATCCATTAGAGCAGGTGCCGCTGCCGCCGGTGCTGGTCTGGCCGATCAACGTGCCGTTTTGCACGAAGAGCCCTCCGGGGTAGCCTCCGTCGGCGCCGCCCTGAAACTGCCAGATCACGTTCTCCGTCCAGGCGCCGCCCGGTTCGGCGGGAGGGGCCAGCTGGAAAATCATGCCGCAGCCGGGATAGGAGCCGCTGCACGCGTCACCGCCGCCGTTGTTGGTGGTGCCGTAAAGATTGCCCGCTGCATCCAGGATCAGGGGCGTGAATTCAGGATAGTATCCGTCGTTGCCGCCCTGGAAGGTGTAAATGACGGTTTCCGTTTGGGCGGCCGCCGCGGCGGCACAGACGGCCAGTAAGACGGCGAGCCAGACCGGTCGCCGAAAGTTTGCGGTTCGGCCGCATCGCGCGTGTCCCATGGTCCCCTCCTCCGAGTGCTCCCGTTGGCGTTCCACCGTGGCGCAGGATTGCCCATCAGTATACACGCAGCGGCAGGTGCGAGTTTCGCAAATTGCGGGGCAGACGCCATCGTCCTTGCCCGCCCGCCTGGCCGCATCGTATGGTGGCGAGCGCTCACGCCTCGCGCAGGGCCACCACGGGATCGACCTTGGTGGCGCGACGCGCCGGCAGATAACACGCCAGCAGGGCGATGGCGCCGAGGAACAGCGCGGCCCCACCGATGGCCAGCGGGTCGGCCGGGCTCACGCCCACCAGCAGTCCCCCCGCCAGGCGCATCGCGGCGACCGCCAGCACCGCCCCAACCACAACGCCCGCCGCGGTCAGCGCCATGCCCCGGCGCAGCACCAGGGCCAACACGTGGGCCGGCGCGGCGCCCAGCGCGATGCGAATGCCGAACTCGTGCTCCCGCTGGGTCACCGCGTAGGCCAGCACGCTGTACATTCCAAGCGCGGCCAGCAACAGCGAAATCCCTCCCAGTACGGTCAGCAGCGCCGCGGCCACCTTCTGTGGATAGAGCGAGCCGGAAACCATATCCTGGAACTCCACCACCTCCGCTGTGCCGGCGTTGGGGTCGATGGCGGCGGCTGCGCGGCGGATCGCGGCGATGGACCCGCGCGCCGGGCCCATTGTCCGAATGAAGAATGCGGTCCAGAACTCGTCGCCGTGCCACTGGCGGTATGGCAGATAGAGGTAAGGAGTGGGCGGCTCCGCCAGCCGGAAATACTTACTGTCCTTGGCCAGGCCGGCCACCTTCGACCATGAGCCATTCACCCGGATGCGGCGCCCCACCGGGCTGTCGCCTCGGAAATAGCGGGCGGCGAAGGCCTGGTTGACGATCACCACCGGAGCGGTATCGCGGTCGTCCTGTTCGGTGAAATCGTGCCCTTCCAGCAGCGGAATCCGCAGGGCATCGAAAAAGCCCGGCGCGATGGTGGCCGTCGCCACGCTCATCTCCTCGCTCGGACCGGGAACGTATCCTTCCACCTGAAAGCCGTACCGCTGCGCGCACGCGAATTCGAGCGGCACCGTATTGGCGAACCTCGCAGCGGAAATGCCGGAAATCTCCTTGATCCGGCCGCGCAAGAGGAGGCAGAACTGGGCTCTCTGTTCCGCGTTTTGGCAGAACGTATCCAGGTGGTATTTGGCGAACAGTACGTTGTTGGCGTCCAAGCCCGGAGAAATGGCGCGCGCGTTTTGAAAGCTCCGCGCGAACAGGGCGGTGCCCACCAGCGCCACCAGAGCCAGCGCGACCTCGGAGACCACCAGCAGGCCGCGCGTCCGGTTCTGGCCGGCGCCGGAAGATCCGCCCCGCCCTCCTTCCTTCAAGGCCCCCATCAAACTACCTCTTGCCGAATGCAGGGCGGGCGCGAGGCCGGTCAGCAAGGCGCCGGCGCAGCACAACAGCACGGTAAATCCGAAGATGTCGGGGTTCAGGCTGAAATCGACCTCGACGGGGAACCCGACCGGCGGCAGCATCCAGAGGAGCGAGCGTCCGAGCCAGGCCGCCAGCGGAATGCCCGCCACCGCACCCGTCGCCGCCAGCAACAGTAAGAAGCTGCCGCGTCAGACGCCAACCGCCCGCGCCCAGGGCCATGCGCAGGCTCAGTTCCTTGCGCCGCGCGGTGGCGCGGGCAAGCTGCAGATTGGCCACGTTGGCGCCGACAATCAGGAACAATACGACGCACACAGCCATCAGAATCCGCAGCGGCGCAAGCAGCAGAGTCTGCATCCCCGAGTGCGCTTTCCATATGGGCATCAGGCCGGCGCCGAAACCGCGGCTGGTGCGAGGCGATTCTTCCGCCAGGCGCCGCGCGCACACGCGCACTTCGGCGTTCGCCTGATCGAGCGACACGCCGGGCTTCAGCCGCGCGGTCACCCACATCTGCCGGTCGCCCCGTTCTTCGAGCAGCCACGAGGCCTGGCCGTTGAGCAGCGGCGCCATGCTCATGGGGATCCAGATCTCCATGCGCATGCCGGGCATGGTGCCGCGGAACTCCTCCGGTGCGATGCCGGCCACGGTCAGTTCGTAACGGTTCACGCGGATGGTCTTGCCCACCACGCCGGGGTCGCCCTGAAACAGGCTCTGCCAGAGCCGGTAGCCGATCACCGCGACCGGAGCCGCGCCTGAGTTGTCGCCGGATTCCGACGGCAGGAAGGCGCGCCCATGGACGGGCTTAACGCCCAGCACGGCGAAGTAGTTGGGGGAGACATATTCGCCGTGAATCCGGCGCGGGTGGTCGGCCCGGCCCACGTTGAACGCGTTCAGGAGCGACGCGGCCAGGCCGGAAACGGACTTCAGACGGTCGCGATAATCGCGGTAGTCACGGTAGGAAGTATTGGTGTACTCGCCACTCGGCGAAATGGTTTCGAGCGCCGCCAGCCGTCCGCCACCGGCCACGCCGGAGAAAGGACGCAGCAGAAGTGTGTCGATCCAACTGAAGACAGTCGCGTTCGCCGCTATGCCTAGCGCCAGAGTGAGCACGGCCACCGCCGTGAACCCTGGGCTGCCCCGAAGAACGCGGATCGCATAGCGCAGGTCCTCATAAAGGCTGCGCATGATGTTCTCATTCCATTATGCACACCGCATGCCAGGCGTAAGTCAGGGATTCTTCGGAAGGCCCGGCAACGCCGGCGCTCCAGTTTCGGATATCTGTGTCCGCTATTGGGACGGCCGTTGACGAGCGCGGTTATCGATGCGATTCAACCTGAAGATTCCACGCGCAGCTCGCCGATTCAGCGGCGTGGGGGGAATCCTGGTTAGTTCTCCGCCGCCACCTTTTCCGAGTGGTCGACCACCAGCACGACGAGCGGCCCCTTCTTCTGTTCCAGCCTCAACCCAAGCTGCTCCTGCAAGGCGGTAAAGATACCAGGGTTCTCGCTCTCGGGCGGATTGGCGCCTGGCCCGTCGCCGCCTCCGCCGGGCGGCGGCCCGGGCATCATCATCCGGCCGCGACCTCCCATTCCGCCTTCCGGGTCAAAATCCAAAGTGAAATCGTAGTTCCCCTTCAAGCCGGTCTGGTCCGCCACCGGGCGGCCCAACTGGCGCGCCAGGGCCTCGGCGAGCTTGGAGACCGGCTGGCCGTTGCCCATCAAGCGGGCGCGCCCGTTCATCATCATCATCATCACGCCGCCGCGCCCCGCGCCCGGTGGCATTTTCGGGAAACCATCTTTGCCCATTTGCAGGCGCATTGGACCGCCATCGCCGGGTGGCGGACCCGGAGGCGGGGCGCCGGGCCCGGCATCTTTGGGGTCCGCGCCGTCAGCTGCCGGCGGCGGAGCTTCCGATTCCTTCAGCTTCGACCCGCTCCTGGCCACTACCAGCGCGTATTGCGGCAGCTCCTTGGTTTCATGGTGGAGGGTCAGCTTGAAGCGCTCCGCCAGCAGGTTCTGCAGCATCACCATGAAGTCTTCTTTGGTGGCGCCTTTCGGCACCTTGACGACGATCTCATATCGCTCGGTATCCAGCCAGCCAGGCCCCGAAATCTGGTAGTCCTGCACGCCGTAGGCTTTGACCAGAAGCATCCGCTGCGTGAAATTCGAGAACGTCGCCTGGCCGGGGTCCGGCGACCCGGGGCCGCCGCGCATCATCACCATCAGCCGTCCGTCCGTCGGCGGTGCGGCAGGCTTTACGGATGCGACCTCGAAGGTCAACTGGCTCTGGCTTGTCTGCGCGAAAGCGCCGGCAGCCAAGACCGCCAGACCGATACCGGCTATCAGGTTCCGCATTCTGGAAATCCCCTTCATTATGGCGCGGCCGCAGCTGACGCCGGGCAGTCGCCTCTTTATTGGACGACGGACCACGCAATTCGTTTAGGCGGACGCGCGGCTTTGCCAACCAGGGCGCGCTACAATGATCGCTCGGGGAGGCGGAGCCGCCGTGCCTGACATCATCATACGTCCCACTACGAAGTTCCTAAAGGCCGGCGCGATCGCCGCCGCCATCGTGTTTCTCGGGCTGGAGATCGCCTATCTCGCGATGTGGAGGAGCCAGTTTCCGCACGATTGGGTGATGATTCTACCTGCCTTGGTGCTCCTTTGGCCGGCGATGCGCTGGGTGCGCTGGCAGGCGACGCGAACGGTGGTGTCGGGGGACCGGCTGCGTTACGAAACCGGCCTGGCCGCCAAGTCCACCCGAACGATTCAGCTCTCGAAGATTCAGGATGTGCGCGCGGAACAGCGCCTGACGCAGCGCATCTTCAACGTCGGCAATCTTTCCATCGAGACCGCCGGCGAAGCCAGCCGGCTGACGCTGTTCAATGTGGACGATCCGAACAAGCTCGCCGATGAAATTCTAAACCGATCACAGGCCGGCCATGCCGCCGGCCCCGTGTAGGAACGGCGCGAAAGACCGGTTGACAGGCGGAAGCGCCTGTCCCACACGTTTGGGACTACAATACCGGCAGGAGGCTACTCATGTCCAGCATGTGGGCTGTCCTGGCGTTCGCGGCAGCGTTAGTGGTTCCTGCCTGGCTGCTGCATCATTTTGGAACCTTCCGGTGGTACTGGCATCTGCTGGCAATCGCAGCAGCGCTGGCGATCGGTTTGGCGCCGACTCCGCCGCCCTTGAACAACCCGGTCAGCGAGCTGGTGACCGGCGTGGTGTTCCTGTTCCTCACGGTGTGGGGAATCGGCGGAGTTCTGCTCTTCCGCCCGCATCAGGCGAGGCGCCACGAGAGGCACGCCTAGGCTGCCCCGAAATTGTCCGTCACGACTTGCCTAGCGCCGGCCGGGCAGGGTGAGTTGCACGGTTGCGCCGTCGTCGTCGCTGACGATCTTGCTCTCTTTGGTCACAGGGACGACGCGAACGCTCTTGCGGGGCGCCGGCGCGGCCACCAGGCTTTGCCTGGGCGCGGCGAACGGGTTGAATCCGCCCGACCTGGCCGCGGCGATCTGCTGCGGCAATTGCGACAGGCTCTGGGCGATCATTCCTCGCTGCTGTTCCCACGCCTGTTTCAATTCGGCTTCCGGAACCACCAGCGAAACATCAAGGTCCTTGCCCGTCACGCGGCTGTCAATCTTAGCCTGGCTGGCGCCTTTTTGCTGGTTTTTGGCCATCATCTGCAGCAGCGCCACAGTGCCCAGCAGTTTCTCCGCGTCCGCGGCGGTCCGCATGTGGAGCTGCACCGCCATTTCGAGGTCGTGATTCAGGTTGACGCCAAACTCGAGGCCCTCGACACCTTCGAACCCCTGGGGCGCACCTTTGGACGCGAGCCCAGTCAGGTGATCCGCCTTGGCCCAGATCCAATACCGAGCGCGCAGTTCGGCGGCGGCGGCGACCAGGCCCGCATCCGCCGTGATCTTTGAGGCGCGCCGGTCAATCGCCAGCTCGACGCTGGTGCGGTCGCCGACCAGGACGGTGGATGGATCCAGGATGGCGAGCAATTGCTGCCGCTTGGGGTCCAGCGGGATGAGCGGTACCTGGTGGTAGCGGCCGATGGCAGCCGGAAGCCGCGATCTGTCGAACCGGCCGCGCAGTATGGCCAGCGAAGCCTTGCTATCCGGTGAAGCGGTCGCGATCCACACTTCGTCCAGGTCCTTGAGGGGATCGAATCCCCCGAAGGGCGTTTCCTTCGTCCAGGCGCCTCCCGAGCCGCCGAACTGCTCGATAACCGCCTTACCCCAGTCCGAATCCACGATCGCGCGCACCTGAACGCCGACCAGGATCTTGGTGTCGGGCGGAACGTATTCCGTTAAAGAGGGATCGGCGGCCACCAGGGCGCGGGCCGAAAGCAGAAGCGCAATCAGCGCAGTCGAACGCAGCACGGGGTTTTCTCCTATGCCTCCAGCATGGCCTGCCGTTCGCCCGTGCGCCAGATGTCTTGGGTTAACAGGGGCCTACTGACAAAGGAGGCACGCCGGAAACCGTGCGGTCACGAAAACCATCCGAAAGCGCGATTCCGAGTGGAGAATGCGGCCCCTGTGATGGGCATTCACCTCAACGAGCTTCGCATTTTTCGGCAGATCGATATCCCCGGGCGCCAAATAGAGCTGAATCGCCTCGCGGATGTTCGCTCTGGCCTCCTCCTCGGTTTCGCCGGCCGAGGCGCAACCGGGAAGATCGGGGCACACTGCAGAGTAATCGCCGGTTTCGGAGTCACGTTCCAGAATGACCCTAAACGTCATACCCACAGTATATTGCCGCACACCGGGGAACCGCAAAATGGGCCTAAAGCCGGAGGAATCAGTCGGCGTTTCAGCCGGTCTTGGCTTTGCGGGTGCGGGTCTTGGGAGCGGCTTGTGCCGGAGCGTCGGCGGCTTCGGCGGAGGCTGCGGCGGTGGCCACCTGCGCGGGTTTTCGCTTTTCGGCCAGGCTCTTCTTCAGCGCCTCCATGATGTCGATGACCGGAGCGATGTGCGCTTCAGGCGTCTCCACCACCTTCCTGCCTTCGATTTTGGCCTCGATCATCTGGCGCAGGTTTTCGCGGTAGCCGTCGTGGTATTTCTGCGGCTCGAACTCGGCCTCGAGCGACGTGATCAGCATCTTAGCCATGTCGAGCTCCTTGTCCTTCACCAAGCTGGTGTCGGTGCGGAACTCTTCCACCTGGCGGATCTCGTCTTGGTAGAACATGGTGTGGGACAGGATCCCTTTGGCGCCGGGCCGGAGCACAATCACGTGCTCCCTGTTGTGCATGGCCACCTTGGCGAGCGCGTAGAATTTCGATTCGCGCATGGCCTGGAAAAGCAGCGCGTACGGCTTCTCGCCGCCCTCGTCGGGCGCCACATAATAGGAGCTCTCCAGGTAGAGCGGGTCCACCTGGTCGGATTTGACGAATTCCAGGATCTCCATCACTTTGGCGGTCTTGGGCGCCACCTTCTTGATGTCCTCGTCGTCGAT
>CAZZHN010000152.1:0-11599 GCA_964654065.1 uncultured Solibacteraceae bacterium | reverse complement strand
GCATTCTGGTGCAGTTGTCCGGCGCGAAGGCCATCGCCGGCATCGGCATCAACGTGAACCACAACTCGTTCCCACCCGAGCTCGCCGGCGTGGCCACGTCGCTGGCCGAATGGCGCAAACCCGCAGGCGCGCCTATTCCACGTGAGCCGATCGTTGCTGCGCTGCTGCACGCCGCCGATGAGTACCTCGCTTACGACACGCCGGCCATCCTGCGTTTGTTTACGCAGGCTTCGAGCTATGCGGCCGGGCGCCGGGTGGAGGTGCAGCAGGCCGATGGCGTGATCCGCGGCGTGACCGCTGGCCTCAACCCGGATGGCTTTCTGGTGGTGCGCCAGGACGATGGAACCGATACCCTGATTATTGCGGGAGGCGTACGTGCTGCTGGCTCTTGACGCAGGCAACAGCAATATCACGATTGGCGCTTTTGACGGCAGCAAGCTGCTTTGCCAGTGGCGGCTGCGCACGGTCCAGGAGCAGACGGCCGACGAGTGGGGAATTCTGCTGGGGAACTTGTTTTCGCCCGCGAACCTCGATATCGGCGCCGTCGACGGCATCATCATCTCGAGCGTGGTGCCGCCCATCGATTCCACACTGGCGGCGATGACGCTGCGCTATTTCCACACCGAAGCCGTGTTTGTCGGCCCGAAAACCGATTTGGGGATTGGGATCCGCTACGACAACCCGAACGAAGTGGGCGCCGACCGCCTGGTGAACGGCGTCGCGGGCTTTCGCAAGTACGGAGGCCCGTGCGTGGTGGTGGACTTCGGCACCACCATCAACTTCGACGTGGTTTCGCGCGAGGGCGATTACCTGGGCGGGGCAATCGCGGTGGGCGTGGGAATCGCGGTGGACGCGCTCTTCACCAAGACCGCGCGCCTGCCGCTGGTGGAATTCCGGCCGCCGAAGACGGTGATCGGCACCAACACCGTGGCCAGCATGCAGTCGGGCTTGTATTATGGCGCGGTGGGGATGGTCGATAGCATTCTGGAGCGCATCATCGAGCAGCTCGGTCCCGAAACCAAGGTCGTCGCCACCGGCGGGCAGGCCCGACTGGTGGTCTCCGGCTCGCGCTATCTGGAGGTGGTGGACGAGCATCTCACGCTGGAGGGCCTGCAAATGATCTGGGAGCGGATTCACCGGCCGTGAACGGCAATCCCGATTTTCTTCACAACTATTTCAACTACTTCACAGAAGTAGAGGAGCACTTCCAGCGGGCGCGGGGGACGGCGCTGTTTCTGATGTCGCCGCTCGACTGGGCGCTGGTGGAGAGCTGGAAGAATGGCGGGGTGCCGCTGGAAGCGGTGCTGCGCGGGATTGACGCGGCTTTCGAGAAATGGCACGGGCGCAGGGTGAAGACGCAGATGGTGAACTCGCTCGCTTTCTGCGCGCAGGCCGTGCTGACCGAAGCCAAGGAGATGGCCGGCCAGGCGGAGCCGCGGGCGCGGCGCGAAGCCGCACCGCCGTTTTCGCTGGAGGACTTGCGCGGGTATCTGGAAGCCAACGTTGCGGCGCTGCGCGAGGCGTACCCGGAAATCGCCGCGTCTCTGGCACGGCTGAGCGCCGAAGCCGAAGCGCATTATCAGGACCTGGAAGGGCTGGAGCAGCGGCTCACGGTGCTGGAAGAGAAGATGATTGCAGCGGCGCGCGCAAGTCAAAGCGATGAGGACTTACTCGCAACGCGGCGCGAGTTAGACAGCCAGCTGCGTCCCTATCGCGGCAAAATGACGGCCGATCAACTGGCGATGTTAGAGAGGCAATATCTGGAGCGCAGGCTGCTGGAGAAAGCCAGGCTCCCTAGGCTGAGTTTGTTCTATATGAGGTAAGCGGGGACCGCGGCGCGGGCAGTCTTGCCTGCAGCGTCGGCAGTCGTGCCGGCGTTTTCCGGGTTGCGGCAGGGTTTCGCGCGGATGAAGAAGAGTCGAGACGACTCTCGACACAGCAGGCTTGACAGCCTGCGCCACGGCGCCTAGTCGCCGGCTGGAGCGGGAAGCGGGGTGCGGGCTTCGTCGGCGGCGATGGCGGCGTTTACTTTGCACATGTGGTCGTACCAGGTGAATTTCAGGATGATGGAGGTCACGCCGACCACGGCTGCGCAATACCAGATGGCGGGAATGTTGGTCCGGATTACGATGTAGATCGGCAGCGCGACTAAGGCAACCTGCCAGACCACGCCGACGACGATGTTGAACATGTCGCGCGGAAAATCACGGTTCGGCTGGAACGTGGGATACTGCGCCATCACCTTGGCTTTAACCGGACCCCAGAAACCCCAGGGGCGCACGCGGCGGTAGAACTCCATCAGAACTTCGTCCTCCTCAGGTTGCGTGAGGAAGGTACCGAGCAGGCAGCCAATCATGCCGACCACGAACACCAGAGCGAAGCCAAGTGAGACATCCAGGTTCAGGGTGTGCAGGCTGGCGTAGTTCTGCAATGAGGGGATCCGGCTCAGAATGCCGGGAACCGTGAGAGAGGCTGTGATACCGGTAACCATTCCCCAGAAGTAGCCGTAGCCGTTGAAGCGCCACCAATACCACTTCAGGAGGTTGGAAGCGGTGTAACCACCCCATAGCCCGGAGACAATCCAGATCACCACCGAGTTCACGGACGAGACATACCAGCCGATCAGGACTCCGATCACCACCACCAAGAATGAGCTGAGGTAGCTCAACCGCACGTAGGTTCGGGGGTCCGCGTTCGGATTGATGTAGCGTTTGTAGATGTCGTTGACGAAGTATGGCGGAGCGGCGTTGACGGTGGCGGCGAAGTTCGACATGTAGGCCGCTAGCAAGCCGGCGATCAAGAATCCGAGCAGGCCTGCTGGGACGAAGCGGCCCAGGGCGTAGGGCAGCACCAGCTCGAAATCCATCTTGGTTCCCATGCCCTTGATCTGGTCGCTGAAGAATACGATGGCCAGTATGGTGAGCCCGGTGATCAGGAAGTACCGCGGGAACGTCAGCACCACATTGACCCAGCCGCTCATCATCGAGGCCTCGCGCGGGTTCTTGGAGGACAGCACGCGCTGCATGTCGTAATTGGGCGCGGGGCCGGCGGCGCTGATCAGCACTCCCTTGAACAGCAGGGCCATGACGAAGAAGCCGAACAGGCCGTAGCCGTCCTCGAGGATCTTGGCGTTAGCGGCGGGGATCAGCGTGGACCAGTCCATGTTGAGGTGCCAGCCGAAGAAAAGGTTATCCCAGCCGGCCGGAACGAATCTGGTCAAGGTCCCCGGCGCGATCTTCATCATGGCGATAATGCCGACTGCGAAGGAGGCGATGGAAAGTATGCAGAACTGTAGCACCTCGGTGATCACCACGCTGAACATGCCGCCCTTGATGACATAGATGGTGGTGATGGCGATCAGGATCAACGCGTATTGATTGGGGGTCAGATTCCAGGGCAGGAAGGTGGACGCGAACTTTCCGATGCCTTTGAATCCATAGCTGAAGAACCCAATGATGCCGAAGAAGGCATAGACCACGACGATGATGTGCGCCAGGTGGGCGCCGCGGCCCTTGCCGAAGCGCGTCTGAATCCAATCGGCGCCGGTCATGGCGTTGGAGCGGCGCAGCCAGGACGAGAGGAACACCATCAGGAAGACCTGGTTGAAGGTAGGCCAGAGCCACGGGATCCAGACGCTCTTAACGCCGTAGACGAACGCCCAGTAGACCAACAGCATGGTGCCGCTGACGTCGAACATTCCCGAAGCGTTGGATATGCCCAGGACGTACCAGGGCATGGTGTTGCCGCCCAAGAAATAAGCTTTGATGTCGCGGGAAGCGCGGTGCGAAACCCAGTAGCCGACCACAACCGTGGTGGCCAGATAGAGGACAATAATTGCAATATCGATCACATGCAGGTGCATCTGAGACCTAACCTCTCCCGGCCCGCGCCCGCTCATCAGACTTGGGTACAGCCATGCCCGCAGCGGCCCAGGCCGCACTGGAACCAAGCATCATAACAGAACGGTGCTGGAGAAAATGGATCGGCTAGTATGACTGGAGCGGCGGGCGGGATTCCCGGCGCGTCACCGCCCGCAGGCGCGGTTGACGCCATTCACCACGAACTGCGGGTCGTCCGAATAGAACTCGGATGTCTGGCGCCCGTGGTGGATCGTCACACGATTGTCTTTGCCCGGCACGATGTACATGTCCGCGCATGGCGACTGGAAATTTGCGTCGGTCTTTTGAAAATCATGCCATTCAATGCCACCGGGCGAAGCCCACAGCTCCCCAGCATACGAATCCGCTCGTCCATGATCTCCCTCGGTGATGATCAGAAGGGGGACATTCGATTTTCCACGCCGGTTCAAGTGGAAAATGGCGGCCTCCACAACACGGAAGTTGACGTTCACCACCACAACTCCGTTGACAGTGCAGCGCGCGGCGTAGAGGCCCGGTCCCCAAGTAGTTCCCGTGGCGCTGCCCCAACCCTGAGAGACGAAATAGCCGCCTGCCTGCGCGGGAATGTTGAGCGGCTGAGACATCTCTCCCAGTTGGCGCCCGGCACCATCCAGATAATCGCACGCAAGGGGCGCGGTTCCCCCCGAATTCGCCGGCGCGTTGACATTGAAGCTCCAGTATAGAAAGCGGCTGTTCGACCCGAACTGGGGCGGGACCATAGTCGCTTGTGCGGAGGCGTTCACGCCGCTCTCGAACATACCGAAGCCTCCGAACTGCCAAGCGGTTCCAGGTACCGCGTCTCCGACATTCAGGAGCCGGATGGACGGCGCCGGCGGGGCGAAGACCCCGCCTCCCTTCGGCATCGCGCTGGCAACACGCTTGGTCCGAGGCTTCTTCGGCTCGAACGGTGGTTGTGACGAGTCTAAACCCCGGGTCACTGTCGATGGCAATGGGCTGGCTTGCAGTGACGCACCGGTTCGCCCGCGCGGTGACACGAACAGAAACTCGCCACCCATATGGCCCGGCATGACGGACACCGTTGGAGTCTGGTAGGCGTTAGAAGCAGCCGAGGTTACGAAGTTGGACAGCTCGGAAAAGGTGATGTATCCATCGCCATCTTGGTCAGCCAGGCCATCGCGCAGCCCCGACAGCAGGGCCGTGACAAAGGGGCTGTGCCCGCCTGGGCTGCCATCCAGTACCTCCTGGTTGTGGCCTCCAGCGGTGAGGATCTCTCTTCCGGGTCTCGAGGCTAGTTCCTGGATATAGTTTGGCGCACTGCGGCTCACCTGCACGCCCCGAGTGACGGCAAACAAGCCACCGAAACAGGAGTCCATCAGGAACAACTGATGCCGGGCGTTCTTCATGTTGGCGGATTGCTCACGAAGATTATCCACGGAAATGAACGTGGCACTTGCATCTGTCGCGTCGGCGGGTATGATGTACCCTTTCTCATCCCCGCCCAGCGTCTCTGTGTAGCCATGCCCGGCAAAGAAAACCAGCACGCGGTCGCGCGGACCAAGGCGCGGCGCCAGCGTATTCTGCATTACCTGGAGGATTGCCTGCTTAGTGGCGTTGAGGTTGTATAACTCGAAGACCTGGAAACCCTCGTTGTTCAACAGCGAGGCCATGGCTTGCGCGTCCCCGGCAGCGTTGGGCAATGCGTGCCAGTGAGGGTTTTGGTAAATGTTGATGCCGATCACGACCGCATAACTGCGATCGAAGAGGGGTTGTGATCGAAGTGCCGGCGAAGCGATGAGGACGGGAAAGCAGAGCACAATCAGACGCGCGAGATGGCCGCGAAGCCGCGTCGCTGAGCGGTGGAATCGAATCCGGCGCTTGCCCACGGATTTCATCCCCTCCTACCGTGTATGGCCCTAAAAATGGGGCGCCCCTGGGGGAGTATTATCCGCCACCGCCTGGCGGATCGCAAGCGGAGGAATGCTGGTTTGGAGGAGGCGCCGCAGGGCCGCTACTGTTCAGACCCCAAGGGATGTATCTGGCTGCCGGAGGCTACTTGCCTGGCGCCTGCGCGGTCATTTTTTCTGCTTCGGCCAGGCGCGTCCTGGCGCTCGCAGCGTCGCCGGCGTTAGGCGCCAGCTGGAGATAGGCGCGAAAGTGCTCGACGGCGGCGACATAATCCTGGCGGCTGGCCAGAATCACGCCCGCCATGTGCTCGATCTCTGGAAACTGGTGGCGCGAATCGAGTGCCCTCGCCCGCTCAATGTTCTTTTGAGCCGTCTCGGACTTATGCAGATTGTAATTGGCCACGGCGGAGTAGAGGAATAACTGGGGGTAATCGACCGGATCGAGATCGAGCGCCTTGGCGGTGAGGTCCGCGACGTCCTGCCACTTTCGGCCCCACAACGCAACGGTGGCCAACTGCAGGTAGGGATCGACCTGGTTGGGATCGGCCTGGCGGGCGCGCTCAAAGGAGGCGCGAGCGGGATCCAGTTGGCCGCCGGCTACCTGGAGCTTTCCGAGAGCACACCATGCGGCGGAATATTGTGGATAGACTGCGACCGCCTTCTCGAGGTCGCGTACGGCCTGATCCGTCTTTCCGCTCTTGGCTTCCTCCTGCGCGTGCTCGAAGAGTTTGCGGGCCGGCTTGGGAACCGCGAGGGATTGGGTACTGACGGCGGTGCCGTCATTTGGCCCGCCATCAGGCCGAAGGAGAATCACGCCAATGTCCGGATTGTCCATCAAATGCAAGGGCTTGATCGGCACGCTGCGCGAATGGTAGCCGGCGAGCACGGCGCGCAGCTCGCAATCGAGCAGCCTCCTGTCGGAAGTCAGCGTGGCGCCGGCTTCGTCGCCCCCTTGAGACGGCAGCGCCTGAACGGGAGCGGTGACCGAAGGCGAGAGCCGGTCCTGCTCGTCAGCTTCCTGGGAAACCGAGACGGTGGAACCGAAGTGGATTCCGAAATTGCCTTGCGCGTCGGTAAAGCCCTCGGAATGGGGAACGGAATTGCATACGCGTTCGATTTTGGCGGGGTGCGGGGGAGGCGATCCATTCTCCAGCAGGACGCGGCCGGTGAGCAGGATAGCCGGATGGGTCACAGGGCTGGGAGACAGAGCAGCAACACCGGCGGCGGTGTTGATCATGGCATCGGTAGTCGGAGTTGTGCCACCCGGCAGACCTTGACCCCACAACTGCCCAAGCGACGACGGAGCCGCGAGGAGCAACACCCCAAGCCACACTCTTTCGAGGCGGGTCACGGCAAGTCCCTCCTTGATCGCTGACGATATTATGTCACGAAGGCAGGCCGTTGGACAGGGGTTCGTTAGAGAGCGCCGGTGACACGGGCCGGCTGCGGTCGGGGACCTGGCCCACTGGGCTGTTTGGACAGAGCTTCGAGGAATGGATCACTGCCACGTGCCGGCTGCAGTGCTGGCAGGTCGGGGAGCTGCCCCACCGGCCTATTTGGAAATCCAGGGGATGCTGTGATCGGACATGACGGCGCGGGTTTCGGGGGGCGAATCGGTACGGAAAAAGGACCAGGGGCCGGGGATCCAGGGATAGCGGTCGACCACCGATTCATCGACTTCCACCCCCAGGCCGGGCTCGCGGGAAACCAGCAGGTCGCCGCCTTCGACGGCGAGCGGCTGTTTGAGAATCTCGGCGGCGAGCGGAAAGGGGTACATACCGGCGCGTCCAGGGGCCGAGTAGCAAGGGTATTCGAGCCACTCGACCACGGTTTCGGGCCAGCAGATGCCGAGATGCGCCGCGGCGGCCACTTCCAGCGCGGTTCCCCAACTGTGAAAAGCGAAGCGCAGGTTCTGGCGGGCGATTTCGGCCAACAGGCGGCGGCCGGTAGCATAACCTCCCTGGCAGAAGACGTCCATCTGGACGTAGTCAACGGCGCGGTTGTCCATCAGGTCGAAATAGCTGTCTTCGCTGGGTTCGTGCTCGCCGGAAGCCAGCGGCACGATGTCTTTTTCGCGGAGGCGGGCGTAGTCGGCGTGGGCGGCCGGCGGCAGCGGCTCTTCCAACCAGGTGATGTGATAGGCCGCCAGCTCGTGCGCCATCTGTTCCACAGTGGCGGCGTTGTAGGAACGGTCGCCCATGCGCCACCAGCTGTGAGCGTCCACCATCAGGTCGAAATCGGGACCGGCGGCCGCACGCATGAGCCGGACGGATTCCAAATCCTGCTCAGGCCCGAGCGCGGGGCGCATCTTGTATCCACGAAAGCCCAACTGGGCGATGGCGGCGGCTTCGGCAGCGAATCCCTCGGGCGGCATATACATTCCGGCGCTGCCGTAGAGCCGGATGTTTTCTCGGACCCGGCCGCCGAGCAGCTCGGAAACGGGTATGCCAAGCGCTTTGCCCACCAGATCATAGAGGGCGATCTCGACGGCGCAATAGACTTTGGAGACGGCCGGATCGGCGCCGGCACCGCTGAGAAAAAGCACGCGCAGCGCATCCGGGTCGGCCAGCGAGCGGCCCTGGAGGAATGGCGCGACGATGGACTGAATGGCTTGCTGCGCGCTTTCACTGGGGACTCCCGGCGCGTAGCCCACCAGTCCATTGTCGGCTTCGACGCGCACGAACATGGCGTCCCGCTTGACGATGGTGCGCTCGCCTCCCCAAAACGGCAGCCGTAGCGGCTCCGCGAAGGGATAGGACAAGAGAAAAGAGCGGACGCTCAAAATCTTCATGGACGCGGAAAACAGGATATCACGCGAGGGGCGGGAGGCTAGCGGACGCTGCCGACAAGCAGTCTGACCAAACTCGGGGGCGGGAGCGCCAGGGCGACGCGGGATTCGCTGCGGGCGATGAGGCGGGACCAGATGGTATCCGGATTGGGGTCGAAGACGAGCGCGGCGTTGCCTTCCAGGAGGTACCAGGCGCCGAGGTGCATCTCGTTATCGAGTTGGCCGGGACCCCAACCGCAGTATCCGATGTAAACGCGCAGATCGTCCGCGCTCTTGCTGCCGGCCAGGGTGCCCTCCAGCGCCGGGCGGGTCGGGATGAGAAAGATCCTCTCGAGAACCTGCGCGCCCGATTCCGGCTTCGCACTGGAGCGGACCAGCGCCATGGCGCCATCGGTTTCCACGGGTCCGCCGATGTACGCGAGATCGGAGCGCTGCCCTGCTCCTTTCAAACTGCGCAGCGCGCGAGAGAGTGGAATGGTAGTGCGGCGGTTGATCATCAGGCCGACGGCGGAGTCGCGGTCGTAGTGCACCAGCAGGATGACGGACTGGGCGAAGGCCGGATCGGGGGAATCGCGGGGAGTGACCAGAAGTTTGCCCACCGCCAGGTTATCGGTGCGCCTGGATTGCGCGGGCAGGACGGAAGCCGCCAGCAGGACGCCAGCTAACGCGCGAAGCGCAATCCCGAATCGGCGGGACACAAGTACATTATGTCGCGTCCGCGAGGAATCGGCGAGAAGTTTCGGCGGGAATCGGGGGCTGGCTAGTTCTGGGCTTTACCGACGACAATCATGGCCAGCTGAAAATCGCCGATTTTAACGTTGAGCACCTGATCCGGAGTGTCGCCTTCGGTGGTCATGGAGGGGAAGTTCGAAGCTGCCGGCCTTTCGATGGAGAAGACAGCCGGGTGAGGCGTGCCGGAAGCCTTGGTGCTCATCTGCACCAACTTATCGAAGGCAGGAGTTGCGCTGGGGTCGGCGTCACTGGCGATTGGCGTAAGGAGTAGAAAATCGCGCTGCGGCGCGACGCCCTGGTGAGCACCATCGACTGGAAAATCGCTGTAGCGCATGGTGTAGACGCCGGCCTTGATGGTCTGCCCGCGGCGGTCGCTGCCTTCCGAGGGGAAGCGCAGAATTCCGACCAGGGCGCCCTGCGGAATGGGAAACATAATCGCGTCATCGGTCGGCTTCGCGCCCTGTGGGATGCTGGTGCGAAACCAGATCTCGCACCATGGACCATTCGGCCCGACAACACGATAACCTTGCGCTTGCATGGAGGAGGCGTAGGCAGGCGGAAGGCCAGCCGGCGGGGCGGAAGTAGTCTCGACTTTGTAGTCCTGCGCCCAAGCACTTGCCAGCAGGAAAACGAACAGGAGACTGAAACGCATCGTCGAGATCAGCAGCGGCTGATTTTGGAGCGGGAGACGGGATTCGAACCCGCGACATCGACCTTGGCAAGGTCGCACTCTACCAACTGAGTTACTCCCGCGCAAAACAGCAGTACCAATTTTCCTTCAGAACATTCTCAAAGTCAAACGTTGCGAATATGTAACTGATTTTAAGGCAATTAGAAACTTGCAGCAAAGCGAGGCCCCTGTGTTATGCTACAGTCTCGGTTGGCCAAAGCGGACGCGTCGGGCAGCCATGCCGATGGCTGGTCTTCTGCTGCCGGTGGTTCTTCCGGTAAGACCTCGACCCCAAAGCTGTGACTGGAAATGTTGTGTAAAACCTGTGTGATTCGTGTGTAAAAACCAATGAATCTATGGGATCAGCTTCGCCATCATATACAGCCCCGCGTGAGCGAGGAGAGCTACAACAACTGGTTTAAGGGAACCTCTTTTCTGGGAGTGGACGGGGACACGCTGGTGGTGCTGGTTCCGGACGGCGAAACCCGCGCCTGGATGGAAAACGAGTACGGAGCGCAGTTGCGGGATGCGATTCGCGAGCTGCGGCTGCCGGTGGGCCAGATTGGCTTCGAAACCCGCGCTTCGAGCCTGGCGAGTGAGACGGTAAATCGAAGTGGCGCGGAACCGGAGCCGGCGGTCAGTTCCTTGAATCCCAAGTTCACATTCGAGACTTTCGTGGTGGGCGCATGCAACCAGTTTGCGCACGCTGCCGCGCGCTCCGTGGCGACCAACCCGTCGCGCAGCTACAATCCGCTGTTCCTTTACGGCGGAGTGGGTATGGGCAAGACGCACCTGATGCACGCCATTGGGCGCGAGTTGATTGACAAGTTCGGCTCGATGCGGATCATCTACACATCCAGCGAGCGATTCATGAACGAGATGATCGCTTGCATCCGCACGGAGCGTATGCAGCAGTTCCAGCAGCGCTACCGCGAGGCGGATGTGCTGCTGGTGGACGACATTCAGCTTCTGGGCAACAAAGAGCGCACTCAGGAAGAGTTTTTTCACACCTTCAATGAGCTGCACGACCACCAGAAGCAGATCGTGATTTCGAGCGACTCCCCGCCGAAGGAGATCCCGGGGCTGCTGGAGCGCCTCCGCTCGCGCTTCGAATGGGGCTTGCTGGCCGATATTCAGCCGCCCGACCTCGAGACCAAGATGGCGATCCTTGACAAGAAGGCTGAAGTGGAGGGCGTGAAACTGCCGGATGACGTTCGGTCATTCATGGCATCGAAGACCAAGTCCAACGTGCGCGAATTGGAGGGCGCCCTGGTCAAGTTGGTGGCCTACTCGTCGCTGACCGGCACGCCAATCAATCTGCAGATGGCGCAGCAGGTGCTGCGGCACATCGTTCACCTGCAGGATCGCAAAGTGACGATTGACGCGATCCAAAAAGCGGTCGCTGAACGCTACCAGATCAAAGCGTCGCAGCTCAAGGAAAAGAGCAATACGCAGAAGGTTGTGCGTCCCCGCCAGGTGGCCATGTACCTGGTCAAAGACCTCACTGACGCCTCCCTCCCCGAGATTGGACGAGCCTTTGGCGGCAAGCATCACACCACCGTAATCCATTCCATCCGCAGAATTGAGAAGGAACGCCAGGCTAACCCGGAATTGAACAGACTCATTCACAGTCTAATGGAAACAT
>CAZZHN010000151.1:0-11670 GCA_964654065.1 uncultured Solibacteraceae bacterium | reverse complement strand
CTACCTGAGTCAAGCAGATACCCACCTTCTGGAATTCATGACCGCCGGCGGTATAAGGATAGCCGTCATTGCCGCCCGCCGGATATCAGAGAGCAAGGAACGAATCGGCAAGGATGTGTCCGCCATCCAGCGGGCCTAAATCATCGAAGTTCCCACTCGATCCATCGGGTGGCCGATACGCACTGCGATAAGTCAGCGAAGCCCGGCCACCCGCAACGTCTCACTCCGCCACTCACACCTTTCGGCCGCAATGTCCCCCGGAGGGGCCGGGCATGCCCGGCCCGCTCTTGCGCAGCCCGCATTTCCCCATCCTACCGCCCCAACTCGAATTTCCCTCTCAGCCGGATATCGCGCGAAGACGCGCCAACCATCACTTCGAACCGGCCCGGCTCGGCCACCCAGTCCTTGCGTGCCTCGCTGTAGAAGCTCATGGCGTCGGCCCCCAGCGTGAGTTTGACGGTCTGCGATTCCCCCGCGCCGAGCGTCACGCGGCGGAATGCCTTCAGTTCTTTCGGCGGCCGGTCTTCGCTGGAGTGTACCTGGTGCACATAGAGTTGAACCACCTCCGCGCCGGCCCGCGGGCCCGTGTTGCGCACCTTCATCGTCACCGTGACGGGTTTGTCGCGCTCCACGCGCGCCGGCGTGACGGCCAGATCGCTGTATTCGAACGTCGTGTAGGAAAGCCCATGGCCAAAGGGGAACAGCGGGTCGACATTGCGCTGGTCGAAGCCGCGGTAGCCCACGTAGATGCCCTCGGCGTACGCCACGTGCAGGTTCTCACCCGGGTAGTGGCCGTAAGCCGGCGAGTCCTTCCAGTCTTTGGGGAAGGTGACCGGAAGCTTGCCGGAGGGATTCGCTGCGCCGAACAGAAGATCGCCGATGGCGTGGCCGGCCTCCTGGCCGCCATACCAGGCGTAGAGCACGCCGGGAACGCGATCGATCCAGCCCTTCATGGTGACCGGCGCACCCGCGACGACGACGACAATGGTACGCGGATTGGCTGCCGCCACGGCTTCAATGAGCTCGCCCTGCCCCGCGGGCAGGTCCATCGACTTGCGGTCGAAGCCCTCGGATTCAAGCTGCGGCGCATAACCCACCACCACCACCGCCGCTTCGCTCCGCCGCGCCAGCGCCACTGCCTCATCGAGCGCTGCCTGGCGGGCCGCAGCATCGCCGGCGTCCGCGCCCTCCATTGCCACGCCGAGCGCGTATTGCACCTTCACCTGCGGCGCGGCGCGCTCCTCGATTCCGGCCAGCGGCGTCACCGCATACTTCGAACGGACCAGCGAGCTGCCCCCGCCGCCATTCCGCGCCACCGCGGCGTTGGGGCCAATCACGGCCAGGGAATGAATCTGCTTCGCATCGAGCGGCAGGGCGCCATTCGCGTTCTTCAGCAAAACCATGCCTTCCGTGGCGGCGGCTCGCGCCACCGCCTGCTGGTCCGGCGTATCCACTTCGCCGCCGGCCATGTGCGGATGATCGAAGAGGCCCGCGGTAAACATCACGCGCAGCATACGCCGCACCGCATCGTCTACGGCCGCCTGCTTCACTTCGCCTGCGGTGACGGCGGCCATCACTTTGTCCGCCTCCAGCCAGCCGGCGCCGTTGCCGTCTTTCTGGGTGGCGGGCTTGCTCAGCCAGACCCGCATCGGCTCGCCGCCGGGCATCTCCAGATCCATGCCTGCATTGATGGTGCCCGCGGTGCTGTACGTGCTGCCCCAATCCGAGATAACGAAGCCTTTGAATCCCCAGCGCTTCTTGAGCGTGTCGCTGAGCAGCGCCGCGTTCTCGTCGCACCAGCGTCCATTCAGCTTGTTGTAAGCGGACATCACCGCCCAGACGCCTGCCTCCTCAACCGCGGCGCGGAAGGCCGGAAAATAGATTTCGTGAAGCGCGCGCTCGCTGATCGCTTCGTCGATGCGGTGTCGCTCAAACTCCTGGTTGTTGGCGGCGAAATGCTTGACCGAAGGGATCACCCCCTCCGCCTGCACTCCGCGTATGTACGCCACGCCCATGCGCGCGGCGAGGTGCGGATCTTCGCCGTAGCCCTCGAAATTGCGGCCCCAGAGCGGTACACGGTTGATATTGACGGTGGGCCCGAGAATCATGTCGCGCCCCAGCGCCTTCACTTCCTGCGCAATCGCGCGCCCTTCGCGTTCCGCCAGTTCCGGATCCCAGCTGGACGCCATGGCGATGCCGGCCGGAAACGCCGTGCTGGTGACCGGCTTGGTGGCGGCGGCGTTGGTCACCGCCGACGACCCCGCCCAGTTGCGCACGCCCATCGGGCCGTCCGCCATTTTGATCGCCGGAATGCCCAGCCGCTGGTTCGGCTGACTCTCCATCCAGCCTGCGCCGGCCAGCATTTCGGCTTTCTCCTGCGGCGTCATGCGGCGCAGCAGGTCTTCCACTCTTTGCTCCACGGTTAGCTTGGAGTTGCGATAGGGTGGCGGCGTCTGCCCGCGCAGCACCTGCGCGGCGGCCAGCGTCGCCATCGAGGCGAGAATCCAGAATGTGCGCTTCACGGGAATATCTTGGCACATTGCGGCAGCCGCTGCTTGACAATTTCCATATTTCTGCTATTGTCGAAATATGACGAAGGCGAAAGGCGACGCTGAACAAATCGTCCGCTATGCCGACATGTTCTCGGCCATGGGCACCGAGCCGCGGCTGCGCATCATGCGCCTGCTGCTCTCGGCGCACCCGGAAGGCCTGGTGGCAGGCGAGATTCAGGCTGAACTGGGTATTCCCAACTCTACGCTCTCGCACCACCTGGAAAAACTCAGGAGCGAGGACCTGGTGAAGGTACGGAGAGACAGCACGTTCCTTTGGTACACGGCGAACACGGATGCGCTGCGGGAGCTGCTCGGTTTTCTTTATGCGGAGTGCTGCACCCGCAGCCAGGCCGTGAAGCCGGAAGAAATCATACAAGTGTGCAAGTAGGAGGAATCATGAACGCGTCCCATCTCAAAGAGGTCGTCAAGGAGAAATACGGGCAGGCGGCGCTGCGCGCCACCACCGGCGGCAGCTCGTGCTGCGGCTCTGCGCCGTCGGCGGAGGGCTGTTGCGATCCCATCACGTCGTCGCTCTACGATGGCAGCGAAACCGGGCTGGTGCCGGAGGAGGCAGTGCTGGCCTCCCTCGGTTGTGGCAATCCGACCGCCTTGGCGCAGCTCAGCCCCGGCGAGACCGTTCTCGATCTCGGCTCCGGAGGCGGCATCGACGTACTGCTGTCGGCGCGGCGCGTCGGCCCCACCGGCAAAGCGTACGGCCTCGACATGACGGACGAGATGCTGGCGCTGGCGCGTGAGAACCAGAAGAAAGCCGGCGTCGGGAATGTGGAATTCCTCAAAGGAGAGATCGAGAATATCCCGCTGCCCGACAATTCGGTGGATGTGATCATTTCCAATTGCGTGGTGAACCTGTCCGGCGACAAGGACCGCGTCATGCGCGAAAGCTTCCGCGTGCTGAAGCCCGGCGGCCGGTTCGCCGTCTCCGACGTGGTGGTGGCGGGCGATGTGCCGGAGGAGGTGCGCAAGAGCGTCGAACTATGGATCGGCTGCATCGCCGGCGCGCTGCGCAACGATGAGTACATCAGTAAGCTGGCCCGCGCGGGGTTCGAGAACATCGCCGTGGAGCCGACCCGGGTTTACAACGTTGAAGACGCGCGCCAGTTTCTGGCCGGGCAAGGGTTCGATGTGGATGCGCTCGCGCCGCAGGTGGCGGGCAAGTTCATGAGCGCCTTCATTCGCGCCACAAAACCGCAAGCCTGCTGCGGACCGTCGTGCTGCAGTGAATCCGAATAAGAACTCCGCCCCGGCGGAAGCGAGGGGCGCGTGCGCCTGCGTCCAGCGCCGGCTCCTGCCCCGCGGCTCGGTACGAGGCCGGCCAGCCACCGCCGGTTCTGCGCGTTCCTCCGCACAGTGCTGCGGCGCGAGGCGCGCGCGGAACCGGCGCCGCCAACGGCAGTTGCAGCGGCAGTCTAGACCGCGCTGTTGATAATCGAGCCGATCTTCGAAAACACGTTGTTGACCGTCGTCGTCAGGCTGGGCATCGCGGCCACCGCCGCCCCTGCCACCAGGCCCGCCGTCAGGGCATATTCCACCAGATCCTGCCCCTGTGTGTCTTTCCAAAACCGCGCCTGCATCATCCGTTCGATTAGGTTCCGCATTCCATCTGTCTCCTTTATGAATTGAGTGGCCGCCGGATGGCGGCCCGGGCTTGTTGCTGAAGCATCACCGGCGCGGTTACATTGCCGAGGCGACGATCGGAACCGACCTTCGAAAACACGTTGTTGATGGTGAGAGACAGCGCAGGCACGGCTGCCACCGCCGCCACCGCTACCAGGCCGGCCGTCAATGCGTACTCCACCAGATCTTGCCCCTGCGTGTCCTGCCACAACCGAATCGACGTTGCTTTCATGTTTGCTGCCTTTCGAGCGCTGCGTTATGCGCCTTCGAATTCAACGGTACTGCGGCTCGGGCGATTCGGGAATGGAGCGAACGTCTTACCAGCGAAGGTTAATCGGCGGCGAATCCGCGGGAGCCGGGCTTATTTCTTCCGGCCCAACAGACTGAGCCAGGCGCCGCGGCGCGGCCCGGGACCGGCGGACGCCTCCCCGCAAAGCGCCGAAGCCAGCGAGCTGGCGGCGCGGCTGAACGGAGTGCCTTTGGCCACCGGTTTGCCTTCCAGGATGGCGTTCTGCACCGCGTCGTAATCATTGCCGAGCACCACAAACGCCTCCAGGTCCAGGGCCGTACGCACGTCTTCCCGTTTGAGTCCGGTGCGCGGCGTGTACCGGTTGACGATCAGCCGGAGACGCGATTTTGCCACTCCAGACCGCTCCAGGAACTCCACCGAGCGGCGCGCTGCATACAGCGCCGCCAGCTCGTTGGTGGTCACCAGCAGCAGGTGTTGCGCGGTCAGCAGGCAGGCTGTTTCGAGCGCGTCAGCGGCGCCCGGCAGATCGAGGATCACGGCGTCATAACGCGGCTTGAGGAACCTGAGCAGATCGGGCATGCCACCAACTCCAAACCGGATGCGCGGCGCCGGAGCAGCTGGCGCCAGCAGCACTTCGAAGCCGTCGCACGCCAGGATGAGCCGCCGCTATAGGTCGTCATCCAGCCGCGCTGCATCTTCAACCGCGTCTTGGATGCTGAAGTCGCTCTTCAACTTGAGCTGGAAGCCGATGCTGCCGGTCATCGCGTCCAGATCCACCAGCAGCACCCGGTGAAGCCCTATCCGCTTCATCTCGCTCGCCAGCTGAACAGCCAGCGTGCTGGCGCCGGAGCCGGGCTTGCCGGGAAAAACGGCGCAGACGACGCCCGGCGGTTCCAGTTCCGCCGCCGGCGTTCTCGCCGACAGCCGGTCGAGGATTGCCTTACCTGCGCGGCCGAGAGGTCCGACACGAAGTCAGCGGCCCCGCGGCGCAGCGCGCGCAGCATCATCTCCGCGTCCGACTGTGGATTGAGCGGTACCACCGCCATGATGGGCGCCGCTTCGGAAATCAGAAGCAGGGCGCGCTCCTGATCGCCGGTCATCTCCAGAAAGCAGATGTTGGCGGCATACCGCGCCCCTACAGCTTCCATGGAGCCGGGAGACGGATACTCCGTTAGCAGGGGCGCGTCCGCGAAACCGAGATCGGCCAGGGCTGACAGCAGCCGCCGCGCCATGTCATCGCTCGAGCACACCACCAGCGGCTTCCAACGGGCGCCGGGCGGTGAAGGCTGCGTCATCCTGGCTCAGTTGCTCCCGAAGCAGCTCGGCATAGGTGGGGCCGCCGCAGAGTTTTCCAGATGGGCCAGACTGCTTCCGCTGTATCCATCGGCCGAAAAGGCAAACCACATTAGAAACGGGCTGCGAACCGGCCCGTTCCATGGCCGGCGATCGCTCCCTCACGGTCGCGGCTCCGATCCATTTCAGGGCCGCTGCCGGAGCGGTCAGGGGAGAGTCACAGCGGTGCGGTAGAGTTCGGCGACGGCGGCCCAGTAAATGGGGGCAGCCTGCGGCTTGATCCAGGCCTGCAGAACCGGCCCATATTGTCCCAGGTTGGCGACGGTTTGCGCGTGCAGCCCCTTGATGCCGCCGCCAAATAGCTTCTGAAGAACCGGCGCCATGCCCGGCTCTCGAAGAATGTGCACCTCGACGGCCAGGCTGAGGTTGTCGCCCGCCCCGGCGCAGGCGGACGCCGGCTGCAGTTCGACGCGCAGGAGGGCATCGGCATCGGCGGGATCGGCTACCAGCTCCACCAGGTTGCGGCCGGATAACCGCGCGTAAGCGGCAAACTCGCGAAGAAACTGCTCCGCCGGGTGCAGGCCATCCACCACCTTCGAAACGTCTTCCCGTGCGCCAAAGCACGAACTGGCGATACGGACCGGCGACCACTTGACGTCCAGCGCCAGCCTGGGGCGGGGCGGCGTGGGAAGCAGCTTCAGGACCGCCGCGTGATTCCCATGGCCCAGCGGAGAGAACAGCGCCAGCGCATAAGCGTTGGCTCCGTCGTGATCACGAGCTGCCGTCCTGGCGCCGCGGCCCATCAGCAACTCGACGGTCGAAGCCTGCCCGTGCTGCGCTGCGAGCATGAGGGGCGTTCGACCATTGCGGTCGACGGCTTCGATGTTGGCTCCGTCGTCCAGAAAGGCTTTGACCTGGTCGTTGCGCCCGCGCATCGCCGCCTGCAGCAGGTCCGCGGAGAAATCCTCGCCCTGAGCCAGCAGCGCCCAGGCGCTTAGCAGAACCGCCGCGCAATGCCGCATATCTCCACACTACACCGCGCGGCGCAGCCAACCGGCGTCCGGAAACCCGACTCACAGGCCCATCGACCCCGGAATTTCAGGCCGAGCCCCGCTCTGAGGATTCGTCCGCGACTACTTTGGTAAGCACGGGCGTACCAACCGTCCCCCGGAACCACAGTTAACGTTGGTTAGCTTGTCGGAGCACCACCCGGCCGGTAACCTGAAACCCGAGGAACACAGGAGGCTGCAATGCGTGTTGAGTTGTGGGCAGTGCCATTATCGTTTACGTGCCTGGTCGTGTTGTTCGGGTACGTCACCAACGAGGCAGTCAAGCTGGTACAGAACGCACGAAAGAAGCGCCAGACCCTGGATCGCCTGGCGACGGCGGGGATCCACATGGTGAATGCACCCGGACCGCTCGTCTCCGCGGACCCGCTGGCCGGCGATCCTTGCTGCCGGTAACACCTGCGAGCCGCCGGCTACGCCAGACCCTGAGCGAGGTTCATTGGATCAGATGCCTGCCGGTTCTGGATCACACCGATCATCGGCCGAGCCGCAGATTCCCGGCGACCATTCTCATCGCACGACCCGTTACTCCCTCCACTCGCACCTCTCTCTGCGGCTCCAGGCGCACCCCCTGATGGTTTCGGGATACGATATCGACAGCCGAGAGAGTCCTCGGCCGAGGGCAGAGCCGTCGTGATCAATCACTCGGGAGCAAGCGAGAGCGGCAAATGGAGCCACAGGACCCTGATGGCGTCGGGCACGGGCGTCGTGGTATTGGCCGCGCGCGCCATGGCGGACCAGGCGGCGCATTCCGACGATGAGGGCGTCACTGCTACTCCGCCTTCAAAGCTTCCACCGGATCTACCAAGGCCGCCCGCCGCGCCGGCAGGTAGCTGGCGAGCAAGGCCGCGGCCGCGAGAACCAGGGGTACCGCGGCATAAGTGAGCGGATCGAGCGGAGTGACTCCGAACAGCAGCGACTTCATCAGCCGCGTCAGCACAGCCGCCGCTCCCAACCCGATCACCACTCCGGTTCCGGCCAGCGCCAGCCCGTAACGCACGAACATGCGCTTGAGCTCGGCCGGCGCCGCCCCGAGCGCCACGCGGATGCCGATCTCGCGGCGCCGCTGCGACACCGCGTAGGAAATCACGCCGTAAATCCCGATGATTCCCAGCAACATTGCCATGGCACTGGCGATGCCCAGCATCAACAGCGTAAACGAAGTCCGCTCCAGCGATAGATCGTAGACCTCCTGCATGGTCCTGACAGAGGCCAGCGGGAGGCTTGCGTTCACCGACCACACGGCCCGGTTCACCTGGCCCAGCAGGCCTTCACGCCCCGCCTGGCCGGTGCGGATCGCGAAAGTCACCGTTCGGGCGGCGTCCACATGCGCCGGATCGTAGAGGTCGACGCCAAAAGAAGGCCAGTAGACGGTTGGCGGGGGCGGCTCCTGAACGCCGTTTTCACGCACGTTTTCGACGACACCAACCACTTCATGCAGGGAACTCCGGGCGAGCGTCGTTCCGATCCGCTTGCCGACCGCCGCCGCCGGGCTGCCCCACAGCTCACGAGCCAGATTCTCGGAAACGATGGCCACAGGCCTGCGGCCATAGAGGTCGGTCCAGGTGAAATCCCGCCCCGCGACCAAGCTGGTGCCGGTAGTCTCAAACAGGCCGGGCGAAATCGATTGGAACAAGCGAAGCGGAGGAATCTCATTGCCAGCGGTGGGCTTGTCCTCGGTTTGGATGGCGTCCCACGACGATGGGAAACCTTCCATCGGCATCTCGGTCGCGAACGCCACGGACTTCACGCCTGGAATCGCCGACAGCTTGTCCACGATCTCGTTCTGCATGCGCACAACCCGCTCCGAATCGGGGACCAGGGAGGGCGGAATGGAAATGCGCATGAGCTGGATCCTCTCCGCGCGCGTGAACCCGGGCTGGACGCTGCGGAGCGCCTGAAACGTCCGGATCATTAACCCGGCGCAAACCAGCAGCACCAGCGCCATCGCCACTTGGGAAACCGCCAGCATGTTGCGGGCGCGATGCCGCTCGCGGCTCACGCTTGCGGTCCGTCCCGCGCTCCGCAGGGTAGTCGAGATCCGGCTGCCGGCGTATTTGAGCGCCGGGATCAATCCGAGCAGCAGACCCGAGAGCAGCGAGACCGCGAAGGTGAAGGCGAGAGCGGCCGGATGGATGGAGATCTCAGCCAGGCGCGGCAGATTCGCCGGACCAATGGCGCGGAAAAGGCTCAAGCCCAACAGCGCCAGACCTACGCCTAGCACGCCGCCCATCAAGCCCAGCATCACGCTTTCGACCAGCAGGCCGCGGACGATCTGCGAGGTGCCTGCGCCCAGCGCGGCGCGAAGGGCCAGTTCCTGCTGGCGTGCCTCGGCCCGCACCAGCAATAGGTTGGTCACATTGGCGCAGGCGATGAGCATCACCAGACCTATCGTTCCCATCACCGCCCACAGGACGTCTCTGACGTTGCCGACGACGTCTTTCTGCAGCGAGCGAATCGCCGGAGTGATTCTCCATGTCTCGTAAATGTGCGGATCGGTTCCGGGCCCGTTTGACCAGGAGTCCATCCAGACCGGCAGCAGGCGCGCCAGGTCGGCATCGGCTTGCGTGACGGTGGCTCCCGGCCTGAGCCGGCCGACGCCCTGATAGCCGAAGCCCGCCAGGATTAGCGAGTCGCGATGGAAGGCCAGCGGCGCGATCAGGTCGAAGTCCGTATTAGCGAACCGGAATCCCGCCGGCATCACGCCGACGATCTGCCGCAGCCGCGCATCGACCCTGATGTTGCGGCCGATGGCGGCGCGCTCTCCGCCGAAGCGGCGCTGCCAATACCCGTAGCTCAGCATCACGGTTTCGGGACCGCCCGGGACTTGGTCGGCGGCCGAAAGCCAGCGGCCGGCTGCCGGTGGAACGCCCAGAGACTGCAGCACGCCATCGGTCACCTCGACCAGGCGGACCTGCTCAGGTTCCGTCACGCCGGTGACGCTGGCGGTGTCGGCGGCCCAGACGCCGAGCGCCTGGAACGTCCGGTTGTGCTCGGCGTATGTGAAATACATGGAGGGCGAGAGCCGGAGGCCGTCGGATACGTCCGCCAGTCCTGCCGCGCCTGGAGCCATCTGCCGGATGGCCACCACCTCCTCCGCCTTCGGGTAGCGCAGCGGCCTGAGCAGCACGCTGTCCACGATGCTGAAAACGGCCGTGTTGGCGCCGATGCCGATGGCAAGCGTCAGCAGGGCGACGGTGGTGAATAAGGGGGACCGGCGCAGCAGGCGCAACCCGTGGCGCGCGTCGCGCTCCAGCGACTCCAGGACCGGAACGGTGTTCATACTGTAGATCTCCTCTCGAATGGCGAGGACGTTGCCCAACTTCCTGCGAGCGGCTGCAGCCGCCTCGCGCTCCGGCATTCCCGCGGCCCTATTCTCATCAGTCTCCATCTGCAGGTACGACTCGATCTCTTCGAGCCGCGCCCGGTCCCATTTCGCTCGCCGCAAGAATCGTCTCCAGGCCATGGCTTCACTCCGTTGCCGGTTTCAGAATGCGGCCAATAGCTCGCACCACCTGGTCCCAGCGCGTGGTCTGGGCGGTTAACTGTTTCCGGCCCGCTGGGGTGAGCCGGTAGTACTTCGCCTTGCGGTTGTTCTCCGAAGTCCCCCAGAAGGATGCGATCCACCCGCGGTCTTCGAGCCGGTGCAAGGCCGGGTACAGGGATCCGTGTTCGATCTGGAGGACCTCCTCGGAGCCTCGTTCGATCGCGTGCGCGATGGTGTGGCCGTGAGCGGGGCCAAGGATGAGCGTCTGCAGCACCAACATATCGAGCGTTCCCTGCAGCATCTCGCTTTGCAGGGGGGATTCGCGTCTGGGCATACAAGGAGTATACTCCACTCGATGGTCTATTGGAGTGGCAGCGGAACCCAGCTGACTTGCCAGCAGGGGAGACTCCTGATTCAGAAGATCATCTACTGTTTTGCACGCCGAGGCAGACCCGCCCGGCGGTCTGCGCGCCAAGGGCCACGGACCGGCGGGGCGGGGCTGCGCCGCGCGCCGATCGAATCCGTAGTCTTCCCTTCTCTTGGCATTGCCGCGACTTCCCTGTGTTATCTTCAGAGCACACGGGGCGCCAGGTGAGCGCCCAGGGAGAGGCGACTGGATGCCAAAGGAGCAGCAGCTTTCCGTCGAGACTTCAGTAATTGCCGATGGGACGACTTTGGGGGTTGCGGGCGCCGGAGTGATGGGCCGTACGCTCATCCGTGGCCTGCTGGCGAGCGGCATCATCGAGCCCGGCCGGCTGTGGGCCGGCGATAAGCACACCGCCGCCTGCGACGCAGCGACCGCGGAATTGGGCATCCCGGTCGAGGTCGATTACCAGAACCGCGTTCCCACGGCGGACCTGATCCTGATGTGTGTGAAGCCCGCCGATGCCGCGGCGGTGCTGACAGCGCTCCGCGAAGCCGGATTGCGGCGCGACACGCTCCTGATCTCGATCCTGGCCGGGGTGTCGACGGAGAGGATCGAGTCGTTGCTCGGCCGCGAGAATCCGGTTGTGCGCGCCATGCCCAACACGCCATGCGTGGTGGGCGAAGGAATGACGGTGATCTGCCGCGGGCGGAACGCGGCCCGGAGCCATCTCGATCGGGCCGCGAGGATCTTCGAAGCGGTGGGAATGTGCATCCCGGCCGACGAAGTTCACTTCAATGCGATCACCGCCTTGAGCGGCAGCGGGCCGGGTTATCAATTCCTGATCATCGAGGCCCTGGCCGATGCCGGCGTTCGCGTCGGCCTGCCGCGCCAGCTGGCGCTGACGCTGGCCGCGCAGACCACGCTGGGCGCGGCCAGGATGGTGCTGGACACAGGGCGCCACCCGGCGTCGCTGCGCCACGACGTCACCACGCCGGACGGCTGCACGCTCGCCGGATTGC
>CAZZHN010000150.1:0-11694 GCA_964654065.1 uncultured Solibacteraceae bacterium | reverse complement strand
CGCGGCTGGTGGAAGCCTTCGCCGTGCTGCGCGAGCAACTGGCGGCGCACCCGGTTTACGGCGACCTGCGCCTGGTGATCATCGGCGACACCATCTCGCAGTATCCGGCTGTGCGGCAGGCCATGCTCAAGAGTAAGATGGAGCACGCCGTGCGGTTCCTGGGATTCGTGCCGTTCGAAACGCTGCGCTGCTTCTATGAGGCTGCGGCAGCGTTCGTCTTCCCGTCGCGCCACGAAGGTTTCGGGCTGCCGCCGCTGGAGGCGATGGCCTGCGGCACTCCGGTGGTCACCTCCAACGTGAGCTCGCTGCCCGAAGTGGCGGGCGACGCCGCCATGCTGGTGAACCCCGGCAACGTATTTGACATCGCGCGCGGCATCCACGAAGTGCTGACCGACGAGCCGCTCCGCGAGGAGTTGATCCACCGCGGCCGCGCCCAGGCCGCCCGCTTCAGCTGGGAGCGCTCCGCCCGCCAGGTGCTCGAAATCTATCAGGACGTGGCGCGCGGGGGATAGTGCCGCGGTTCGCGGCCGCCCGGGACTGCGGCCTGCCCCCAAGTCGAAATTAGCCAGAGTGGGCGCGGCGCTGTTTCGGTGTGTTCTACTGCAGGCGATGCGCGATGCGGCGCAGAAGATAGTATTCGTTCACCGGCCGGTCGTCGGTGAGTACAGGTACGCTTGGCTCGGGGTTAATCAACTGCGTCACCGGCAATTCGTTGCGCAGCACGGCCTGAAACTCCGCTTCAACGCTCGATTCGGGGCCCCACTCCAGAAGATCACGCGCGGCCGCTGGAGGCATGCGCGCGGCCAACTCGGCGGCCGTCCGGTTCTGGATGGGCGAGAAGCTGACCAGAAAATGAAAGCCGAATTGCGGAGAGGAGCCGAACACACGAACCACCGGGAAACTCCGGCGCAGCGCCTGCGCGAACGATGAGGCTACAACGGGGTCCGGACTTGGCAGCCATTGCTGCAGGATGCCGCCGGGAGCCAGCCGGCGGGCGATCACGTGATAGAACTCCGTGGAGTACAGCATGCTGGATCCGGCGGCCTCGATGGGCGGTGGAGGATCGATGATGACAACGTCGTACGTATCGCGCGTGCGCTCGAGAAACCGGCGAGCGTCGTCGATTACCACGGTGGCGCGCGGCAATTGTAACAGCGCGTCGCCGTCGCTGTGAAAGTAACTGAAAAGTGCAGGTACGCTCGGCACCAGCTCGACCACCGTCACCGGGTTGCCCCAGGTGAGCGCGGAACGGAACGAGGTCCCCATCCCAAAGCACAGGACGAGGGTCCGCGGGGGCGGCTCCGGCAGCGACGCCAGCGGAAGGTGCGCCATCATCTTCGTGATCGGCGTCAGTACCGTCATGCCCATACCGTTCACCAGCAGTTGCTTCGCCATGCCCGAACCGGCGGCAATCACGGTAGCAGTGTAGTCGCGCCGTACGCGGGCCCCGGGGAAGACCGAAGCGAAATCCCGCGTGACGGCCACCAGCAATAAGGCCATGGCAAGCACCAGCGCTACCAGCCGGACGGGCCGGCGCTGTGGTGCGGCTTCGGAGTCGCCGGCAGGGCGCCAGCAGCCGAAGGCGAGCAGCGGCAGCGTGAGCAGGATGAGGGTCCAGCGCTCACCCAGATTGGGAAGCAGCAGAAATCCGGCCAGCAGCGGCCCGGCGATGCAGCCAATCGCGTTGACCGCGTACGCCCTGCCCGCCCGGTTAGGGTCGCCGCGCGACCAGCGGTCCACCAGCATCGGTGTGAGATAACCGAGGACGGCGCAGAACGGGCCAATTCCGACGGCCACCCGCAAGACGCCGAACGCCACGGACGCATGGTGGCCAGGCACCGCGCGCGGATCTGCCGCGAGCAGAGGAAGAAGGGCGACAGCCCCCGCCAGCAGCACCAACCGGTTCCAGGTCGGGACGGCAAGCCCGCCGGGGCGCTGGGCTGCGGACCGGTAACGCCGGCTGCCCAGGGCGGTCGCGGCCAGGTAGACGGCCAGCATGGCGGCAAATGAGTAAACCACCGGGCCCAGGAAGGGGATAAACTGGCGCGTCCACACCACCTCCATCGCCAGGCTGGCGAGGCCGGTGGTGAACAGCAGCGGCAGCGCCGCGGCATCGCCGGAGAGCTGCGCGGCGGCCGGCGTTGGGGCGGGCTCATCCGCCGGCGCCACGTTTTCGGCGGAAGAGAGGCGTCGGGAGGCCGCCAGGGCGGTGATGGCGATCAGCGCGTTCAGCGCCGCTGCGGTCCATTGGGTCCGTGCAAAGCCCATCAGCTCAATGAACACGAAGGCGGAGAAGACCACGCCGGCCGTGGCTCCCACTACGTTGGCTACGTACAAATAACTGAACGAGCGCGCAGACTGATTCGGGAACGCGGCCCGGATCCCAGCCATCGCCACCGGGAACGTGGCGCCCATCAACGTGCAGAACGGCAGCAGCACGAGGCCGATCCAGCCCGCCGAGACCAGATAGTAAGTCGACGAGTCCCACGCCGCCTGCACGCCGAACAATTGGTGACCCAGACGCAGCAGCGGGGCCACCACGACCCCCGACACTCCGATGAAAAACTCCACCCCGCCGTACAGACCCAGGAAAAACCGCGCCGGCTTCCGCGCCAGTCTTTTCACTACCCTGCCCCCGGCCCAACTCCCGAACGCCAGCCCGGCCATGAAGATGGAAAGAACGATGGAAATGAGCGGCGTGGTAACGCCGAATCCGGCCATGGCGACGCGCAGCCAGACCACCTGGTAGACAAGGCTACAGAAGCCGGATAAGAAGAAGAAACAGAAGAATAGGATCATGGATTGCGCGTCTTGCTGCGGTTCGCGAGGGGTGTTCCCCACCAGTCGGAGCCAGGCTCGGCACGCTCCAGTCCCTGGCCCGCTTCGCCGAAGAAATTCTAGCACACCTCGAATGCGGCGCTGTCTGTTCGCGTCGTGTTTCGCCCACAGATGTGACCGGCATGCACGGTTCTTGCGGAGGACTCGCCGTTCCGGTGGACCTTGGCTAACGGCTATCGACTTGCTGTGGCTGCAGCCATGCCCCGATTCCTTGCACTGCTGCCTCTGCTTGCCTGTCTGCCCCTCGCAGGGCAAGACTCCGAAGCGCAAAAGAAGTTCGCCGGAACGTGGGAAGCTAAGTTTAAGGACAAGGTGATCTGCACCCTCCGCTTGCGGGCGGGAGACCAGATCTCCGGCGAAACCGCGGATTGTACAATCAACGTCGACGCCAACGGGGACTTACAGGAACCGGAGTCCGGTGATCACCCGGACACGCCGTCGCCCATTCTCAACCCAAAGGTGCAAGGCGATACGCTGACGTTCGAGGAAAAAGACGGCGACGACGTTCTGAAATTCGAAATGAAACTGGTTGGCGACGGGCAGGCTGAGTTAAAGCTGCTGGATACTCCGGTCGCGGTCAAACCGATTCACTTCGCCAGGAGATAAACTGGGGGCCGGATTTTTGCATGCAGATCCGCAGAATGATGGTGCAGCTCCTGCGGTATATTCGGAATTGATGCGACGCCCGGCGCTGCTTCTGATCTGTTGCGCTTGCCTGGGCGCGCAGACGGCCGCCGTCGAAGGGTTGGTCGTGAATAAGGCAACCGGCGAGCCTATGGCCGGCGTGCATGTCCGCTTCAACAACACGTCTTCCTCCGGCGATGGCCAGCCATATGGCGCCGTCAGCGACCGCGCAGGCCATTTCTCCGTCGCCAGCCTGCCCGCTGGAACTTACCTCGTCGAAGGCAAGCAGCGCGGATATTTCCATATGCCTCCGACGGGCGGAGTTACGGCTCCACGGGTCTCGCTGAAGGCGGGCCAGCACGTCACCGATTACAGGGTCGAGATGGCCCAGGGCGCCACCATTTCCGGACACGTGCTGGATGAGAATGGGGACCCGGTGCAAACTGGTTTCGACGCCGAGCCGGAATCCGGACGGGCTATGAACGGCGGCCGCTGGGGTAACACCGATGAACGGGGCATGTTCCACGTTACGGTTGCGCCGGGCAAGTATTACATCGTCGTCAATCCGGGCAACAGCGGCATGAACCAGCCGCCGGAGATCCACACCGATGGCAGCGTGGAAGCGCTATACGGAACGACCTTCTACCCCGGCTCGGCGACGAAGGCAAAAGCCGTGTTGGTGGAAGCGGCGGCGGGCGCCGAGCTTACCGGAATCGACATCCACATGGCGCGGCAGCCGCGCGGCCTGAGCATCAGCGGCACGGTCAGCGGCGCGACGGAAGGACCCGGCGGCAGCATGGTCATGCTGCAACAGGGAGACGATCCGTGGCACATCGACACCGCCGGCGCTACCGGTGTTGGCCCGGACGGCCATTTCCGGCTCACCAACCTGCAGCCGGGGACGTATCGGCTCTGTGCTTTTTACGCGTTCAGCGAGACCCGGCTCTACAGCCTGCCGGTTGACCTGCGCCTGGAAGGCGATGTGACCGGCGTGAACCTGGTTCTGGCGCCGGGCGGAGAGATGACGGGGAAACTGGAAATGGCGGGTGACCCTTGGCCCGAGAAACTCACGGTCAGCCTGGAGCCGGCACAAAACGGCAGTATGATCATGGAGGAATCGGCCCTTTCCGCGGATGTGGATGCAGCCGGAGCCTTCCGCATTGGCGGCATCGGGCCTGGCCGTTATCGCGTCAAGGTGTTGCCGCTGCCGGAAAACGCCTATCTGAAATCGGTGCGGCTCGATGACGCCGATGCGCCCGACGGCAAACTGGATCTCTCGCACGGCGCGCAGGGGTCGTCGGTGCGAATTGTGGCCAGCCGCAATGGCGGCCAGGTTTCGGGCAAGCTGCTGGACAAGAGCGGAGAACTGGTTGGCCCTCTGCCGGCGATGGTCCTGCTGGTGGCGGACCCGAAAGAGTTCGACCTGGATCGCTCATCCAAGATGATCGAGGATGGGACCTACAGCTTCCAGGGAATCCGCCCTGGCAAGTACCGCTTGGTGGCTTTCGACCGGCTCCTCCTCGAACTGGATCCCGACTCCAGAGAGACGATTAAGAAACTCGCCGCCGCGGCCGAGGAAATCGAGATTAAAGAGGGCGACCGCAGAGTCAAGGACCTGAAGCTGATGGTGAAGGAGGACGCCAGTGCGAAACCGCGCCAGTAGCCTCCGTGGCGCACGCACTCGTGCGTGCAGCGTCGGCACGCTTGCCGACGCCCGGTGCGCGAAAGCGAGGAAGCATCGAGATGATTCTCGACGCAGCACGCAGGAGTGCGTGCGCCACGGAGGTACTGCTGCCGTTCGAGCGCTGGTTCTTCTTCTGGCGGCCTCCGCCGCTTCGTTCGCGCAAGCGCCGCCCGCCGATGAGAACTCCGCCAGCGTCGCAGGCGTGGTGGTGAATGCCATCACCGGCGACCCGTTGCCTCGCGCCCACGTGACGCTGGGCGGCTTCGCCGCCGGTAAGCAGCAAAACTTCGGCGCCATGACCACGGCGGAAGGCAAGTTCTCCATCACCGGTCTTGCGGCAGGGAACTACGGCATCGGAGCCAATCGCTTGGGCTTTATCTTCAGCCCGCATGGCTCGAACGGGTTCGTCCTCAAGGCGGGCGACCACAAGGACGATCTGACGCTCAAGCTGACTCCCGCCGGCGCCATTGCCGGCACGGTCGTCGACGCGGACGGTGAGCCGGTAGAGAACTGCAACGTCAATGCCGAATCCGCCCGGGGCGGGCAAGGGTCGCAATCCGACGCACAGGGCCGGTTCCGCATCGGCGGCCTCACGCCCGGCAAGTATCGCATCAAAGCTACCCCTGACGAACCGCAAACTCCGCCCGAGATCCGCACGGACGGCACCACGGAAGTGCATTACAGCGAAACGTACTACCCAGGCGCACTCGATGCTGCGGGTGGCGCGATCATCAGCGTCCAACCCGGAGGCGAAGCCGGCGGCAATGAGATCCGCCTGGTGCGTACCCCCATCGTGCGGATCAGCGGCAAGGTCACCGGCGCTCCGCAAGGCGCCGAGGACGTTTTTCTGGCGGTCGTTCGGCAGCGCGACAATCCGGGTCAGTTCGGCGGCATCGTGATGAATGACTGGGGCGGCAGTTTCATGAGGAACGGCTACGGCACCCAGGTGAAAAAGGACGGAACGTTCGCGTTGTGGCGGCTGGCTCCCGGCGAGTACCGGATCAGCGCACAACGCAACGGCCCCGGAGGCGCCATGATGGCGACGGCCCCGGTAGACGTCACGGTAGGCGCCTCTGATATCGATGGCATCGAACTCCGCTTGATCGCGGCTGCCGATCTCACCGGCCAGGTGGAGTACGAAACTGACGACGCCAAGCCCGCCCCCGCCGACCCGTCTCGGCCGCCGCGCCGCCGGGGACCGCAATTGTTACTGCAGGGAATTGATGGCACCGGCTTCGGCGCCAACGCGCAGATCGATTCGAACGGAGCTTTCACTCTCGAGAAAGTCCTGCCTGGCCGCTACCGCGTCACTTGGGTGGGCGGCCCGGGTTACGTCAAATCGATGCAGCTGGGTACGACTCAAGCCTCGGGTGGCATGCTCGATCTCAGCGCTGGCGTGGGAGGCGCGCTCACGCTGGTCATCAGTGCCAATTTCGGCTCCGTTTCCGGAACTGTGCAATCGGACGCAGCGACCACCGAAGGACTGCGGGTCCTGCTCCTCCCCGACAGCCAGGAACAAAACGGCCCCGGCCGCCGAATGGGGCTCCAGGTCGGTCGGGTACGCCCCGGCGGAAGTTACTCCTTCGACGCTGTGGTACCCGGCACATATCAGTTGGTCGTGGTTCCGGAAGAGGATGTGAGCGAAGTCCTGCAGGGCGGGGACGAGCGAGAGGCGTATGCGCCCGTGATGGAGACCGTGACCGTCGCCGCCGGTGACAAAGCGACTCAGGATTTGAAGATCTTGCAGAAACAGTAGGACAGACGATCGTTTTTCGTCGTCTGTCGCCCATGAACCTCAGCCCGCTGTAGCGCCGGCGGTCTTGCCGCCGGTGTCTTGTCGGGAATTCCCCGGGAGAATTAGGGTGATTTTTTCGACCCCGTCGCCCCCGCCGTAGGGGCCAGGCATGCCCGGCCCGCGTTCCCCGCAGTGGGACAGACCCCAAAAGCGATGGTCTGTCCCACCTATTCATACCGCAGCGCCGTCGGATCGATTGACGCCGCTCGCATCGCCGGGCCGGCGCAAGCTGCCAGCGTGGTGATGCTGAGCAGAATCGCAACTGCCCCAAAGGTTTCGGGGTCGGTGGCTCTGACGTCGTAAAGCAGCGCTGCCATTGCTCGGGTCAGCGCCCAAGTGGCGGCCAGCCCGGCGCCAATTCCTGCTGCGGCGATGGGCAAAGCTTCCCGCACCACCATGGCGGCCACCTGCCCGCGACGCGCGCCCAGGGCAATGCGCACACCGATTTCTCGGGTGCGCTCAGACACCGAGTACGCCGTCACGCCGTAGATGCCGACCACCGCCAGCAGCAAGGCCGCCGCGGCGAAGCCACCCAGCAGAAAGAGGTTGAAACGGCGCGGGGCGACGGATTGCGCCAGCGCCTGTTCCAGCGTTTTGACGTCGTAGACCGGTTGCGAGGGGTCGATGCCGGAGACGAGTTTGCGCAGCGACCGCTCCACCGCCGCCGGGTGAGCCGCCGCGCGTGCGGCGACGTACACCCCGTAAAGGTCCGGCGCCTGGTCGAAGCCCACGAACACTTCCGGTAAGGCCGCCGCGTCCAGCTTGGAGTATTTCACGTCGGTCACAATACCCACGATGGTCGCGGGTCGCGGAATCGAGAGCTGGCGCCCGATCGGATCCAGCGCGCCGAACGCCTCCCGCGCCATGCTCTCGTTGAGCAACGCGCCGTGTGTGTCGGCGTCCGTCAACCAGCGCCCCTTTTTGAGCGTCATGCCAAGGGCTTGCAGATAGCCCGGCGACACTCCGTTAACCCGAATGACGTGCGTCTGGCGGGGATTGGTGTCGATGGGAAACGCCGGTGCGCGGCCGAACAGCACCCAGCAGGAAACGCCGCCCGCCTGCACCCCCGGCGCCGCGCCCAGCCGGCGCCGCAACTCGCTCACGTACTCGATGCGCGCTGGGCTTTCGGAGCGCTGCGCGGGGTCCTCGCGGTATTGCGGGCCCTGGAAGCGAACCGTCATGACGATGATATTCGCCGGATCGACGCCGGGCGCATGCGCATTCATGCGCGCGAAGCTCTTCAGCAGCAGGCCGGCGCCCGTGAGCAGGACAATGGCCAGCGACAACTCCACGGCGACCAGCATCCGCCGGACGCGCAACCCTCCGGGACCTCCAGAGCTCCGCACGCCGTTTTTCAGCGACTCGTGGAGATCGGGACGCCGCAAGCATATTGCCGGCATAACGCCGAACAGAAGTCCAGCCAGAACCGAAATGCCGAAAGTGAAAGCCAACACGCGCGCGTCGATGGCAGCTTCCGACAAACGCGGAATGGCGTTGGGCGAAATCCGCACCAGGATGAGAATCGCCCATCGCGCAAGAAGCAGGCCCGCGAGGCCGCCTGCCACCGCCTGTAAAACGCTTTCTGCCAGCAGTTGCCGGATCACGCGCGAGCGTCCCGCTCCTACCGCCGTGCGGATGGCGACCTCTTTTTGGCGGAGCGTGGCGCGAGCCAGTAGCAGGTTCGCCACGTTGACGATGGCGATCAGGAGGACGAACGCACCCGCGGCGAGCAGCACCAGCAGCGCCCGCCGCGAGCCGCCGGTAAGCTGCTCCTGGAGCGGATCGACATGGATTCTGGTGACCAGCGGGAGGATGGCCGGGCTGTTCGACTAGGTGCTGCTCCAACGATTCCAGCTCTGCCTGAGCCTGCTCTACCGTGATGCCAGGCTTCAGTGACGCGACCACCTGTGTGCTCTGGGCCACCCCCTCGCCATCCGGAGGCTCCGTCATATAGGCTTCCACCGGCTCCGGGTGCGCCGCGGCCCACCACATGGGGAATTGGAAACGGAAGCCCCGGGGAAGCACTCCCGTGATGCGGATTGGCCGGGCGTTCATGACCACAGTCCGGCCGATCACGCCGCTGTTCGCAGCGAATTCCCGCTCGAAAAAGTCCCAGGAAAGCACCATGCAATCCCGGTCTTCTTCGCTGAAGAGCCGGCCCCTGGCGGCCTGCGCGCCGGTGATCTTCCAGAAATCGCTGCCGATATAAACCCCTGCGACCTGGCTGGTGCCCTCGGGTGTCGCGATCGCCGCCTGCTGGTATCCGAATTCGGCCATTGCCGCGTAGGCGCCGGCCCTTTTCCGCCAGTCATGGAAATCGGCCTTCCAGACGAAGTCCCGCTGGATATGCGGGTCGAATTCTCCCATCCACACCAGCCTTTCGGGGTTCGGGTAGTCGAGCGGCTTCAATAGGACCGTATTCACCACGCTGAATACCGCCGTGTTCACGCCGATGCCGACGGCCATGGTGAACACCACCACTGCGGCGAAGCGTGGGTTCCGGCGCAGGAAGCGGAGACCGTAGCGCAGATCCTGCAACACCTGCTCCATCCAGATCCATCGCCACACGTCGCGCGTTTCTTCCAGCGCGTGCGTCACGTTGCCGAACTTGCGAAGGGCGGCGTTGCGCGCCTCTTCGGGTGTCATCCCGCGCTCGATGTTTTCCCGCGTTTCGCGCTCGATGTGATCGCGGATGTCCTCCTCCAGACCATCCAAGGCCCGCCGGCGATTCACGGCCTGCCCTCCTCAGAGGCCGGCTTGAGGACGTGTCCAATGGCGCGAGCGAGCTTTTCCCACTTGGTGGTTTCCGCGCGAAGCTGTTTGCGGCCTTTCGCCGTCAGCCGGTAGTACTTGGCCCGCCGGTTGTTCTCTGACACACCCTCTTCCACCCCAATCCAGCCCCGTTTGATGAGACGATGCAAAGCCGGGTAGAGCGACCCCTGCTCCACTAGCAGCACGTCCTCGGAGTTCTGCTCGATGGCCTTCGCGATCGCGTGGCCGTGGGCTCGCCCGAACAGCAGCGTACGGAGAATCAGCAGGTCCAGCGTCCCTTGCAGCAGCTCGATCCGGCCTTCGTCGCTTCGAGTAGACATTCTAGGTGAAGAATAGACCTGATTCCGGTAGAATGTCAAGGGGAAGGGTAGGACAGACGATCGTTTTTCGTCGTCTGTCGTTTGCTCAGTCATGACAGACCACAAAAGACGATGGTCTGTCCTACCGCAGCGAGGCCCGAATTTTGTCCCGGTACTCGCGGGCCTTTTCCAGAATCTGCGGTTCGTTCAACGTGAGAATGGCGCCATCGCGCACCACGGGCTTGCCGTTGACCATCACGTCGCGCACGTCATCGCCTTTCAGCGCGTAGACCATTTGCGAGATCGGGTCGTACAGCGGCACGGCGTTGGGGCGATCCAGGCGAACCACGATCATATCGGCGAGCTTGCCGGCCTCGATCGAGCCGATCTCCTTCTCCATGCCAAGCACCCGCGCGCCGCCGATGGTGGCCATGTCGAGCGCCGCACTGGCCGGCAGTACCTGCGGATCGTGCGCGGTCACCTTTTGCAGCTTGGCGGCCAGGTCCATTTCCTCGAACATGTTGAAGTCGTTGTTGCTGCCCGCTGGACCGTCAGGCCCTAAACCGACGTGGATGCCCAACGCCAGCATGCGCACCACCGGCGCGATGCCGCTCGCCAGCTTCATGTTGCTCGAAGGGCAGTGCGCCACACCCACGCCGCGCGCCTTCAGAACCGCCATGTCGGCTTCCGTCACCCAGACGCAATGCGCGGCTACCGTGCGTCCATTGAAGACACCCAGGTTGTCCAGCGTCTTAACTGGTGTGGTGTGCCGCTTGGCCATTTCATCGTCGAATTCTTTCTTCGTTTCGGCGACATGGATGACCAGCGGCGCGTGGAAGCGGTTCGCCAGGGCGCGCGAGGCCCGCAGCGTTTCGTCGGAATTGGTGTAAAGCGCATGCGGCGCCACGGCGGGAACGATCAGCGGGTCGCCCGCAAAGCGCGTCAGGTAGCGCTCCGTGAATCGCAGCGCATCGGCGGGTGTCTTGTTGTCGGGCACCGGGAAGCCTATGATGGTTTCGCCCAGCACGCCCCGGATTCCCGCCTCTTTGGCGGCTTCCGCCACCACGTCTTCGAAATAGTACATATCGGTGAACGTGGTGGTGCCGCCGAGCAGCATTTCCAGGCAGCCGAGGCGCGTTCCCCAGCGCACAAAATCGGGGGTGACGTTCTTGGCTTCGGCGGGGAAAATGAACTTCTCCAGCCAGTCCTGCAGCCGCAAGTCGTCCGCGATGCCACGAAACAGCGACATGGCCGCGTGCGTATGCGTATTGATCAGGCCAGGCGCGAGGATGGCATCACCGCGGTCGAGCCGATGGACAGCCGTAAATCGAGCGTCGATGTCGGTGCGCGGGCCGATCGCCACAATGCGTGCGCCGCGCACCGCCACGGCGCCGTTTTCAATCACACGATGCCCGGCATCCTCGGTGATCACGTAGCGCGCGCTCCAGATCCAGTCCGCCTGCTCGGCGGAGAGCGCGAAGACAAATAAGAAGAAGCTACAGATACGAGGCATCGAATGGCTTCGGGAAGAGGTCGCGCAGGCGATGCGTTTCAGTCTTGCCGCGCGGGTTGACCAGCGCAACCTCGACATCGCCCAGAAACTCCCAGAGGATCTGGCGGCAAGCGCCGCAGGGCGGCGTGAGAACGTCGGTATCGGCGGCCACGGCGACGCGGCGGAACTG
>CAZZHN010000149.1:0-11711 GCA_964654065.1 uncultured Solibacteraceae bacterium | reverse complement strand
TGCGGCAGCCATCCTGGTGGCGGCCGAGCGCAAGCCCGATCTCCTTCGGCTCGGGGGCCCGTTCATAGGTCGCACCTTCGATCACCATCGGCCGCCCGTATACGCGGCTGCCCATGAAATCGAAATCGAACGCGCGAGGGCCCGTCGCGGAATAGACGCGCTGAATGTGAGCCGCCACGCCGGGATCGCCGGCGATGGTCACCTTCCACCCGCCCCTCTGCCATAGGAGGAACTTCACCAGGCGCTCGACGTAGAACTCGTTGGCCGGACGCGCGCCGGCGAAGATTCCGGTATGGAAGACGGAACGCGAGCCATCCTGCCGCTCGAGAGCAATCGCCAGCTTGCGGGCGTTTCCACTCGCGCGCACGGCAGCTTGAAAATCGCGGTTCCACAGCGATGCGGGAACGAATTCGGGATCGAGAGGCGGCTTCTCTTGCATCAGTCACCATGGTGGACGCCGGCGGGGCCGCAAGTCCAGTTCACAACGGTTATGGCTGCCGTTACAGCATGTTTGTTACGGGGTGAACGTGCGAACTGTCAGGGGCTTGGAGACTCCTCGACTTTCAGGAACCGATCGGCGGCAACGTCCTTGAGGGTCTGCTCCGCGCCTCGCGGCCACCGGATCTCGATGGAAGCGATCTGCTTTTCGCCTCCCAGCCCGAAGTGCACCCGCTTGTCGCTCGAAGACATGAACCCGGTGCTGACCGATACGTGATTGTAGAGTACCCGGCCGGACGCGGTCGTAATCTTCACTTTGGCGCCAATCGCGTCGCGGTTGCTGTAGTGGCCCGTCAACTCCAGCGTCAGCCAGTGATTGCCATTGCCTGCCGAATTCAGCAGGATGCGGGGCCGCTCCATGAGCGAGGTCGCCACCAGATCCTCGAAGCCGTCATTGTTCAGATCGCCAACGGCCGACCCACGCTGGTAGCCAGTGCGCAGGAAGCCGGCGCCCATCTCACCGGACACGTCCACGAACTGCTTCCCGTCCAGATTGCGAAACATGGTGTCATGCTGGCGCGAGTTGGGCTTCACGTTGTCGATGTCGCCGTTGGCCGAGTATAGATCCTTCCATCCGTCGTTATCGTAGTCGAGGAAGGCCGCGCTCCAACCCGAGAGCGGCTGGCTGAGCTGTTGCAGATGGACCTGATCCGGGACATAACGAAAGAAGTCGCCGCGGTTGCGATACAGCTGCCAGACTTGCCCCATCAGGTTGTTGGTGAAGATGTCCACGCGCCCGTCGTTGTCGTAGTCCTTGGCATCGCTGCCCATCGAGGAGACCGCTTTGGCCTCGTCGTTGTAGGCTACACCCAGCTGTAGGCCCTGGTCTTCGAATGTGCCGTTGCCCTTGTTGATGAAAAGAGAGTTCGGCTCGGTGTCATTGGCGATGAAGACGTCCTGGTAGCCGTCGTCGTTGAAGTCGGCGACGGAGATCCCCATCCCCTTTCCCGGCGCGGCGGCGAAGCCGGACTTCTCGGTTACGTCCTCGAACCGGCCGTGGCCCAGGTTGTGATATAGCCGATGCATCGCGCGCGGGTAAAAGGTCGGACTGCAGTAGTATTGCACGCTGTTGACGGCGCAGCGACGGTCCGTTTGCGGAGTCCAGGTTGTGTAGTTGGCCACCACCAGGTCCAGCAGGCCGTCGTTGTCGTAGTCGAACCAGGCCGCGCCGACGCTCAAGGTTCCGGGCGGCTTCCCGCCGATGCCCGATTGTTCGGTGACATCGGTGAAAGTGCCATCGCCATTGTTGTGATAGAGCGTGTTCCGCCCGGCGCCGCAAATGAAAATGTCCTCGTGACCGTCGTTATCGTAATCACCCACGGCGACGCCCAGATTGTAGCCGAGCTGTTCCCCCTGTAGTCCGGCCTTCCTGGTCACGTCCTCGAACGTGCCATCTCCCTTGTTGCGGAGCAGGCAGTTATAGAATCCGGGGCCGGTTTTCTTCAGCTCCGGCAGCTTGGCGCCGTTGGTGAAAAAAATGTCCATCTTGCCGTCGTTGTCGTAGTCGAAGATGGCTACGCCGCCCGCCATCGGTTGCACGAAGTATTTTCGCGGCGAAAGGTCGTTATTGGTGATGTAGGAGAACCTGGAGCGCGCTGTGATGTCGATGAAGCGCGGTCCTGGCGGCAATGCGATGGCGCCGGCCAAACAGGCGGCCGCAGCGCCGGCCGTGAGCAGCGCCGGTCTCATTTGCCGCCGTTTTCCGGCGCCGGAACTCCCGAGACGTTCCGCTTGACGGTCTCAGTATTGTGCTGGATCTTTTCGGAGGTGCTTTTCTGCAGGGCGAATTCGCGGGCGGCATCCTCCTTGCGTCCCAGTTCCTGATAGGCGTGCGCGAGGGTGAAGTGGATCGTGGGATTGCCAGGCGCCAGCCGTGCGGCCGTTTCCAGCGGCCCCACCGCCTCGGACGCGCGTTCGGAGTCCAGCAGGCAGCGGCCCAGTCCGAAATACGGCTCGGGCAAGCCGGCATTGAGCTTGGTCGCGTTCCTATAGTGCTCGATCGCCTGTGGCAGGTGACCGGCCTTGCGAGCCAGTTCGCCGAGGAAGTATTCCGCGCTCGCGTTCTGCGGATAAACCTTCAGTTCCTGTTCGAACTCTTTGCGCGCCTCTTCGTTGGACGTGGCGGTGGCGGGTAGCGTCAGAATGATCTGGCCGATGCGCGCGTGGATCCCCGGCATCTGCGGCGCGCGCTGCAGCAGGACGCGATACTCGGCGATCGCCTTCCGCCAATCGCCTTGTTTCTCGAACTTCTCGGCGTTGATCTCCACCACCAGTGGCGAATCGGGAGCCGCCTCCATGAGTTCCTGCGAACTCCGGGCAGACAAATCCGAAAACACGTGAGTGGCCATGAACAGAATCTCGGGGTCGTGCGGGAACTCCGTCTCCAGCCAGGCCAGCAGCGTGGTGGCCGCGCCCTTGTGGTTCAACATCATCGCGCAGCGCACACCGGCGGCGCCCATGCGGCGTTTCAGATCGCGATCCTGGATCTCGGAATCGTGCTCCAGCGCCTGGTGAATTAGCGGCATCGCCTCGGTGCAGTTTCCTTGTTCCGCCAGTTCGGTGCCGCGCTCGGCGGCTGACTGATCAGCCGTGGCACGGCCCAACCCAATCGAGAAACCCGCCGAGAGAAGTGCCAGAATGGCCGGCCGAAGCATGCAGACTCGCTCACTATATTGGAACACGGTTAAGGATTCGAGGGAGCTTCCGTGAGGTGTTCGACTCCAAAATTACGAAATTCACCATTTCTGGTGAACTCGCCGGAACGGCAGGGCAGACGATCCGGAATTTCTGGTGGGATTCAATGACTGGAAAGATGCGCGGCTCAGCCTCCTTTGGGGGACTGAGCCGCGCGGCCGTGACAGGAGGGAACTAGAATACGTACTTCAAACCGAGCTGCAGATTGCGAGCGCCCTGCGATGTATTGACTACGCCCGCTTGCGAGCCGCCGAAGATATCGGCAGAGTACCCGATCACATCCAGAACCGGGGTGTTGAAGGCATTGATGGCCTCAGCCCGGAACTCGACATGCTGGCTTTCGTGGCCCGGAATCGCAAAATTCTTCGCGAGACTTAGGTCGATCTGCTTCAAGCCGGGGCCCCGCTCCGTGCCGACGCCGCAATTGCCGAAGTAGCCCGCCGGCGGATTGGACATGTTGGCGGTGCTGAACCAGACATACCCACCGCCATTGGCCGACGAATTCTGCGCGAACGGAGTCGCGATCGACGGACCGTTGCAGCTGGGGCGAGGATCAAACGACCCGGTGCCGGGGTCGCCCGCCCAGTCCTGCATGGTGATCGGGAAGCCGCCGTGTACGGTGAAGACTGCGTTGACATCCCAGCCGCCGAGGACCGCATTGACGACCGGGCTCGAATCCTTGCCGTACATGCGGTTTTTGCCGAAGGGCAGCTGGTACGTGAGGTAACCGTTGAACACGCTGGTGACATCGTGGTCGCAATAGCCGTAATCGGCGTTGAGATCATAGGTGTTCTGCGGGAAGCTGATGTCGTTGCTGGCCTGGCTCGCACCCGCGTCCCCATAGCGCCCGTAGTAACCATTGTTGTTGGTGAGGCACTTGGACCAGGTGTAATTGGCCTGGAAAGCCAGCCCGCGGCTCATCCGTTGCTGGAACGAAAGCTGTAGGGCATTGTAATTGGCTTGGCCCGTTGTCAGGTTGAGCCTCACCTGGCCGGTTCCGTCGTGCACCAGCGCCTGGTTCCCAGCCAGGTACGGGCTGGGCAATACGACGCCCGGCGATGCGAGGAACCCCTGCCCGGCGTTGACGATATCCGCCAGGTGGTCGTTGTGTTGTCCGACGTAGGCCGCCTGTAGCGTCGTGGCGCTGCCGAACTGCTGTTGAATGGAGAGATTCCACTGGTTGGACACCGCAGGGCGGTAGTTCGTATCGGTCAGGTGAACTCGTACGCCCGCGAAGCAAGCCGCGGGGGCCGAGGTCACGTTCGCGATGGTGCACGCTCCCGAGGTGCCGAGCCCCGCAAAGCCCTGGTCGAGCGTGACCTGATTCGCCGGAATGCCGTTGGTGCCGCTAAAATTGCCAGATAAGTCGGCGTTCCATGGAGCATTGGTGGCCAGGCGGTTGTATTCGCCCGTGCCTTCCGAGAAGCTGGAGCGGCTGAGAGCCGCTCGAAGTACGGTGTTTCTCAGGGGATTCCAGGCCAGGCCAATGCGCGGCAGGAAATTGGCGATGCCGTTATACTCGTTGTACATCGCCCTGCTCACGCCGTTCACGCCGGCGAGCTGGATCGCGCCCGTCAGTTCCTGGACGTTGGTCTCGCGATTGCCAATTTCATAAATCGGCGTGAATAGTTGCCAGCGCATGCCGAGGTTCAACGTCAGGTGTGGCGTAAGTTTCCAGTCATCCTGGACATAGGCTCCCACCGCGTCGTTGCGCTGCCCGACCGTGGCGCCGAACCCGGTGCCATAACCCATGTAAGAGGGAAGGCCGAGAACAAAATCGGTCTCCGCATTTCCCGTGTAAGTTCCGTTGAACCCAATCTGCCCGGCGGCGCCATCGGCCACCACAGAGGGAATGTAATCGTTGCGGTACCGGATGAACTGGAACCCGAATTTCAGATTGTGCGTGCCGTGAGTCCAGAGCGCCGTATCTTCGAGTAGGATCGAGGTCTGGTGGAAGATCTCCGGTGCATCGACCGTTCCGAAGGCGAAGGGACCGTTGACAGTGCCTCCCAGCGGCGCGCCCGAGAAGGAGAAGCCGGGGAGGTAACTGGTTGCCTCGCCGGGAACCAGCGCGCCCAGGTTCGTGCTCGTGCCAGGTTGGATGTTGCCCTCCGCGGGATAGTAGTTCACACCCACGCGGAATTCGTTGACGAGAGTCGGTTTCAGCGTCTTGGCGTAGTTGATGACGCCGTTCCACAGAGGGAGGCTCTCGTTGCCGTTGGTGCTGTACAGTACCGCCTGGCTGTTTACGAACTGCTGTATGACGTTTTGCTGGGAATACCGCACCGACACATGATCCTTGTCGGTGGGGGCCCAGTCGATCTTGACGTCGCCCTGGTCGCCATTGGTGACATCGTGTTCCGAGTTGGGAACGTTGTTGACCAGCCCGCTGTTGGTGGGCTGCGGAAGGGCCTTCATAATGTTCAGGGCCGTCGGGCTGACGGTGATGCAGGGGCTGACGCCCATGGTCTGCCCGGCGCCGCACTTCGTCGCCAGGTTTAGATTCGAGGGCATGGCCACGTTCGTACCCGGGTAGTGCAGCGTTGCCCCAAGGTCCGTGAAGTCCAGGCCATCTTCTGCGGCTGTGAAGGTGTTAAAGGTGCCAACCGTCGTCGGATGGTCGAACCGCGACCCCTGGTAGTCCACGAAGAAAAAGAGTTTGTTCTTCTTGATGGGGCCGCCGAGTGTCCCTCCAAAATCGTTCCAGCGCAGTTTTTGCGGGCTGCCGCTGACCGCCGGATCGAGGCTGAAGTTTCGAGACCACTCGTTGGCATTCATGGCGTCGTTGCGGAAGAATTCGAAGGCATCGCCGTGGTATGCGTTGGTCCCCGACTTGGTGACCACACTGATCACGCCGCCCATGAACTGCCCGTAGTCCGCCGACGGATTGTTGGTGATCACGTTGAACTCTTCGATCGCATCCACGTTGGGTGCGTAGGCGACGTTATTGTCCACGAACTCCACGTTCTCCATCCCGTCCAGCAGGTAGTAGTTCGCCTGTTCGCGATTACCATTGATATAGGGTCGGCCGGAGTTAAAGGTCGATTGGCCGGAGTTGAACGCGCCCGGGCTGGTCGTGACAGCGCCGGGCATCAGCAGAGTCAATTGGTTGTAGTTCCTGGTTTCGAGCGGTAGGGCAGTAATGGCGGCCGATTGCATCACCGTGCCGAGAGTGGTCGTCTCGCTTTGCAGGATCGGCGCCGAACTGGTCACCTCCATCGTTTGGCTGACGTTGCCAACCTTCAGCTGGAAATCGATTTTGGCGACTTGGTTGATGACCAGTTCCACCGTCGGCTGTACTGCGGTCTCGAAGCCTGTGACAGCCACTTTCACCTGATAGCGGCCCACCGGAAGCCGAGCCAGGTTGTACGAGCCGGCGCTATCGGTGACGGTGGAGAATGTTGTGCCGCGATCCAGATCTGCCGCCGTGACGCTGGCGCCCGCGACCGTCGCACCGGTGGGATCGCTGACAACTCCGGTTACGGCCGCGGTAACGTCCTGCGCGCGGAGCAATGAGCTCGAGGCGAGAGCCGCGAGCAGACACAGCGTGAGAACCCAAACTGTGGAGTAGCGCTTTCTTTGCATGGAAACTCCTTCAAGTGTCGCTTTCGGTTAGGAGCGCCCTGTCCTGCCGGTGTGTCGCCGTGCCGGCTGTCGTAGTCCCCTGACCGCTTCACGCAATCCTGTGCCGTTAGTGAATCTGTGTCCAGTTCCAAACGGTTGCACCAGCGTTCGCAACATGTTCGGTACACTTGAATGCACTACGGACACGACTTACACCCCGCGGTGAGCCTCCGTCCGGCTGCTCCAAAGACCGCAAAGAACCGGCGGCGGGCCCCCGGCGCTACCAGAAAATGGAGCGCCTCAGCGGTGGCGCCGTGGTCTTCGGCGTCAGTGTCCTCGTGGGCGCTGGGCCTCTACGGCATCGCTGACGCCTGGGCTGACGCGCGGCGGTCGCGATACCCCAGCACTGAGGCAGTCCCCGGGTAGGCGCCTATCGCAACCCGTCTGCGAGGGTGATCAGAAGTGTAGCGGCGGCATCGTCGTCGCTCAGTTCCCACGACATCGCGCCGGCCAAGCCCTTCCGCTTGATGTAGTTGGTCTTATTCAACAACGAAACGGGGTCGTCATAGGACCAGAACACCCCTGCGGTTGGGCTGTAGATCCAGAACGCCTGCGCCACCGGATCGCGGAAGGAGGGATAGCCCAGATTCTTGAGCGCGCGAAACCCGTCCGTGCCGGACTCGCCGGATCCTCCACTCGCCTTCGCGGACCCTGCTGCCGGCTGATACAAGCCGTTGGCCGTGTTCGGCACGCCTCTCCAGCCGTGGCCGTAAAATGGCACGCCCAGCACGAGTTTCGCCGCCGGAACACCGCCCGCCAGGTAGTCGGTCACCGCGCGATCGATATTCCGGTTCGCGGTGCCGGCCGGTTCCGCCGGATTAGCGTACAGCGCGGCTTGGTGATTGGTGACATTCTCCCAGGTGCCGTGCAAGTCATACGCCATCAGGTTGATGTAGTTGAGGTAGGGATGAATAGCTTCGAGTTCGAGGAGCGAGTATTGTTCGTGACCCGCTGGCGCCGCGATCGTCAGCAGGTATCGCTTGTCCAGCAGATCGAGCTGGCGCCGGAACTCGCGCAGCAGCAAGGTAAAGTTTCGGGGATCGGCGGGAGAAAAAGCGCACGTGTTGCCGCATGCGCCCGGATATTCCCAATCGACATCGACGCCATCGAACAAACCCGTCATCGACGTTCCGTTCCCGAGGTCGCCTTTCAGGAACAGGCCGATGCAAGAGGCCACGAACGCTTGCCGCGAAGCAGCGCTCGAAGCCGCCTCTGAGAAATGGGAAGAAAGCGTCCAGCCGCCCAGCGAAATGAGCACCTTCAGTTGAGGATAGGCCGCTTTCAACTTCAGCAATTGACCGAAATTGCCACGCACCGCGCGCGGCTCGGCGCTATCAGCCTTCCCGTCAACGCTGTCAGCGGCATCATACGGTTTTTCATAGTCGGCTTCCGGGTTTGACGACGCGCACCCGGTGGCGGTCGGGTTGCCGAACGCATACATCAGGTGTGTGATCCGTGCCGCCGCGCCGCTGCTCACGATGTTTTTCGGATGGTACGCTTTGTCCCCGTTGTAGAAGTACGCGATGTTCACGCGCTGTGCGTTCGCTGCCACCGTCAACAGAAATAGCCAGGCCACTACCGAGGCGCGATGCCGCATGATTCAACCCATCACGACCGTCACTTGATTGGACGAGCCCGCCGGTTGAGGCGGAATCGCACCATGAACCGCTGTACCATTCAGCGTAATCGACCGCACGCCGTTCTGCACTCCGCCGGGATTGGTGACCGTGATCTCGAACATCGCGCCCCGCCACCGCCGGGACACCTGGAATTGTTTCCACTCGGCGGGAATACAGGGATCGACGATCAAGCCTTGAAAGCTCGTTCGCACCCCGAGGATCCAGCGCGTCGCCGCCGTGTAGTTCCATCCGCCGCTCCCGGTCAACCAGGGATGGCGCGCGCGGCCGTAAGCCGTGTGGTCCCGCCCCATCACGAATTGGCAATAAGAGTATGGCTCCGCCTCGCGAATCTCGATCTGATCGTTCTGGTTCGAGGGCAGCAGCGCATCGTAGAATTTCATCGCGCGCTCGCCGCGTCCCAGTTTGCACTCGGCGATCACGGCCCAGGGATTGGGATGACTGAAGATGGCCGCGTTTTCTTTGATGCCTTTGTAAACGCGCGTCACAAACCCAATATCGTCATCCGGCTTCGAGAATGCCGGCCACAAAAGGTGAATGCCGTACGGGGAGTAGAGATGCCGGTCCACCGCGTCCATCGCCAGCCGGCCCCGCTCCGCGGAGGCCGCATCGGAAAGCACGGCCCAGGTGTTGCTTTCGAGAAAGATCTTGCCTTCCTGGCTCTCCCGCGTGCCAATCCGCACGCCCTTGGCGGTGAAGCCGCGAAGGTACCACTCGCCATCCCAAAGCTCGCGCTCGCAGGCCGCCTTCACTTTGTCCGCCAGCGCCGCGTATTCGCGGGCATCCTGTTGGCAGCCCAAATGCTCCGCCGCCTCCACGAAAGCCCGCAGCGCCCAGTGGTGCAGGAAGCTCACCATGGCGCTTTCGCCGCCGCCCAGGTTCAGGCAATCGTTCCAGTCGGCGCGCAGCCCTTGGCAAATACCGTTCGCGCCGACGTAGCGCGCAGAGAAATCCAGCGCGCGCTTCATGTGCTGATAGACGCTGGCCTCGCCTTCATCTGCGAATGGAACCACCTCCCCCAACAGCCCATCGTCGCCGGTCTCCTTCACGTACTCGCAAATCGAGACCACCAGCCACAGGGCGTCGTCCGAGCAGACGTCCTCCAGGCCGTGGATGATGCTCTTGCGGTCAGGCGTTCGTGTCACGGTGGGCGATTTGAACTTGGGGGCCTGCTGCTTGGCTGGGTCGAACCAGTCCGGGTCGAACAGGTGCAGCCCATAGCCCTCGCTCACCTGCCCTTTGAGCAGTTCGAGGAGGCGCTGCCGGCATTTTCCGGGATTCGTGTGCACCACGCTCATCACGTCCTGCGACGTGTCGCGATACCCCAGACCGGTGCGCCCGCCCACCTCGATGAACGAGGCGAATCGCGACCAGACGACGCACGTTTCCGCCTGGTACAGCGTCCAGGTGTTGATCATCGTATCCAGACCCTTGTGGGGGGTCTTGCACTGGAACGCCGCGAGCTTTTCCTCCCAATACCATCGGAGCCCTGCAAACGCCCGGTCCACTTCGCCCTGGTCCGAATACTTCGCCTTGATTTCGCGCCCTTTGGCGCGCGGGCCCACTCCCAAAACGAAAACCAGCCGCGTCTCTTCGCCGGGAGCGAGTGTCAGCCGTTTCTGCAGCGCGCCGCAATGATTCCCACCCAGCTCGGAGCTGTCCGAACACTCGCCCCGCTCTACCGCCGCCGGGTTGGTCTCCGTCCGGTAGTTCCCCAGGAAACGGTCCCGCAGGCAGTCGTAGCCGTCCGGCTCGAAATTCGAGGCGAAGTAGTGAAAGGTCCACGGCTCGTAGAAAAAATCGTATTCGATGACGCCGTCCTGGTAGCTCGTGCCGGAGGCGTAAAGGCTCATCTGAAGGTTCTGGTTGTCGATCTCGATGTGGTGAAAGGAAAACTCCACGTAGCCGAACACGCTGAGCCGTCGCGGTCGCGAACCGGTGTTCGTTATCCGCACATCCCACAGCTCCGCATCGTCGCCGATGGGGATGAAGACGGTCTGCTCCGCGTGCAGGTTCTGGTAGTCGCAGGAGAACTTCGAGTATGAGAGACCGTGCCGGCACTGATAGCTGGCCTTAGCCAGATCCTTGCCCACGGGCTGCCAGGAAACCGACCAATACTCGCCCGTTTCGTCGTCGCGCAGGTAGACATAGCGCCCTGGCCGGTCCAGCGGAACGCCGTTGGCCCGGAAGCGCGTCACCCGGTGGTGCTCCGCATTCTGATAGAAGGAATATCCGCCGGTGTTGTGCGAGATCACTGTGCACAGATCGCGCACTCCCAGGTAGTTGGTCCACGAGACGGGCACGTCCGGCCGCTCAATCACATATTCCCGGTTCTCGTCGTCGAAGTAGCCGTAGCGCAAGTCTCACCTCAAGCGGACACAAACTGCCTCAGCCAGCCGACCAGTTCCTGTGCCTTCGCCGGCGAATCGGCTTCCACGGCGAGCCGCAGCACCGGCTCGGTTCCGGAGAATCGGAGCAGCGCCCAGTTGTCGTTTTCCAGCAGCAGTTTCGTGCCGTCCATGTGCGAGATTCCGGTCACAGCGTAGGACCCGATGTGACGGCAGGGCGCTTCCTTCAGGCGCCGCGGCACCACGATCCGCATTTCCGGCGTGGCCGGCAGGCTCTCCTCGAAATCGTAGAGCCGTCCAGTGAGTTCCCGCACTCGCTCCAGCAGCGGTGAAATCTTCTGGCCCGTGCGCGCCAGCATTTCCACCATCAGGGCCGAAGCGAAGATGCCATCTTTGCCCAGGATGTGACCGCGGATGGTCAGCCCCCCGGAGGATTCGCCGCCCAGCAGCGCGTTGTGCTCCGCCATGGCGGCGGTGATGTGCTTGAACCCCACCGGGACTTCGTAGCATTTCTCGCCCAGCCGCGCCGCCAGCCGGTCGAGCAGGTGCGTGGTGGCCAGGTTGCGCACCACTCCGCCGCGCTCGCCGCGCACTTCGTGCAGGTACCAGTAGAGCAGCACCAGAAGGTCGTTGATGGAGATGTACTCGCCGCGGTCGTCCACGATCGCGATGCGGTCGGCGTCCCCATCCATCGCCAGCCCCAGGTCGTATTTGTGATCCAGCATCTGGGACGTCAGCAGCCGCAAAGCTTCCAGATTGGGAGCGGGGGAGCGGCCGCCGAACAGCGGATCGTGCCGCTCATGGATGAAGGTCACGCGGCAGCGGGCCTCCGTCAGCACCGTGCCCAGCGTGAGCTGGCCCACGCCGTACATCGGATCCACGATCACGCTGAGCCCCGCTTCGCGGATCG
>CAZZHN010000148.1:0-11774 GCA_964654065.1 uncultured Solibacteraceae bacterium | reverse complement strand
TCGATGTAGTCGATGCCGAGCTCATCCAGCTTCTGGGCGATGACCAGCTTGTCATCCACCGAAAACGAAACCGATTCCCCCTGCGTGCCATCGCGCAGCGTCGTATCGAACGTAAAGATCTTCATATGCCACCCAATATGTGTGGGGCAGGACGGCATTCTGCACGGCGGTTGCCAACCGCCGCGCGGGCCGATTCGCCATCGGCCCGCAGCTTGCCAGGCTGCCCCACATACGAACCTCGTCCCCGGTCACGGTACCAGCGGGCCGGACGTGCCCAGCTCCTACGCTTTCACTGTCTCCGCTTCCTGCGGGATTCCGACTTCCTTCCTCTTCTTCAGGAAAGTCATCATTTCGCGCAGTTCGCGGCCCACCACCTCCACCGGCTGGTGGCGCGCGGCTTCCCGCATCGCCAGGAAATTCTTGCGGCCGGTCTTGTTCTCTTCGATCCATGTCCGCGCAAATTCGCCGGATTGAATCTCGCCCAGAATCTTCTTCATTTCCGCGCGTGTCTGCTCGGTCACAATGCGCGGCCCGCGCGTGTAATCGCCGTACTCGGCGGTATCGGAAATCGAATACCGCATGTAGGCCAGGCCGCCTTCCTGGATCAGGTCGACAATCAGTTTCAGCTCATGCAGGCACTCGAAGTAAGCGATCTCGGGTGCGTATCCTGCCGCCACCAGGGTTTCGAAGCCGGCGCGGATCAACTCGCTCACGCCGCCGCACAACACGGCCTGCTCGCCGAAAAGGTCGCTCTCGGTTTCCTCGCGAAAGGTAGTCTCAATCACGCCGGCCTTGAGCGAGCCAAGCGCCTTGGCGTAGGCCAGTGCCGTTTCGAGAGCTGTGCCGGTCGCGTCCTGGTGGATCGCCACCAGCGAGGGAACGCCCACGCCCTCGGTGAACAGCTCGCGCACCCGGTGCCCCGGCGCCTTGGGCGCCACCATCGAAACATCCACGCCGGCCGGCGCGGCAATCTGCTTGAAGTGAATGCTGAAACCGTGCGCGAACATCAGGGTCTTGCCCGCCGTCATGTGCGGCGCGATGTCGCGGTTGTACAGGTCTGTCTGCAGATGGTCCGATACCAGGATCATCACCACGTTGGCGGCCTTGGCGGCCTCCGCCGTGGTCATCACTTTCAGCCCGGCGGCCTCGGCTTTGCCCCATGACTTGCTGCCGGCATAAAGCCCGACGATCACTTCCACGCCGGAGTCGCGCAGGTTCAGCGCGTGCGCGTGGCCCTGGCTCCCGTAGCCGATAATGGCCACCGTGCGCCCGTTCAGAACTTCCAGGTTCCCGTCTTTTTCGTAAAAGCGTCTTGGCATTTCCGCTCCCATTCCTAAATCACTTTTTCTTCCAATTTGTTGCCGGTCCCGGTGGGGACGGGCGGCTGCAGCCGCAGTTTCTTGGCGTCCAGCGCAATCGCCAGCACCCCGGAGCGGGTGACGTCGATCTCGCCATAGCTGCCCATCACGCTGATAAACTCGTTCAGCTTCTCCGGATCGCCGGTCACTTCGATGGCAAATCCTTCGGTGGAAGAATCCACCACCCGGCCGCCGAAAATCTCGGCCTCCTTCAATACCGCCGTGCGCGTCTGCTGTGCCGTCCGCACCCGCACCAGCACCAGTTCTCTGGTTACCGCCGGCGATTCGGTCAGGTCCGTGGCCTGTAGCACGTTCAGCAGCCGGTTCATTTGCTTGATCACCTGCTGGCGCAGCGTCGCGTCCACGTCGACTACAATCGTCATGCGCGACAGCTCCGGATCGAGCGTCCGCGCCACCGTCAGGCTTTCAATGTTGTACCCGCGCTGGGTCAACAGGCCGGTCACGCGCATCAGCGCGCCGGGCTTGTTTTCGAGTAGCAGCGAGATTACTTGCAGCATGGCATCTCCTATTTCACCGGCACCGGCACCGGCACCGGCTGCGGCGGGCCGAACACCATCTCGTTGATGGACGCCCCCGCCGGCACCATCGGGTAAACCGATTCCATCGGCGCTACGCGCACGTTCAGCAGGTAGGGGCCCTGCTCGCGGACCGCTTCCTCCAGCGCGGGCGCCAGTTGCCACGGCTGGTCGATGGTCTTGCCCTTGAAGCCGTATGCGCCCGCCAGCTTTTCCGCGTCCGGGAAGCAATCGAGCTCCACGCCGGAAAGCCGGTTGTTATAGAACAGCGTTTGCCACTGCCGCACCATCCCCAGGTAGCCGTTGTTCATCACCACGATCTTCACCGGCAGACCGTTGCTGGCAATCGTCGCCAGCTCCGGAATCGACATCTGGAATCCGCCGTCGCCCACCAGCGCGAACACCAGCTTGTCCGGGCATGCGAACTGCGCTCCCATGGCGGCAGGAAGTCCGAATCCCATCGACCCCAAACCGCCTGAGTTGATCCACAGCCGCGGGTGGTTGAAGCGGATCAACTGCGCCGCCCACATCTGATGCTGCCCCACGTCGCTGGCGACAATCGCTTCGCCGCCCGACAGGCGGTCGATCTCGGTCATCAGGTGCTGCGGCTTGATCTCGCTATCCGAGATCGAGGTCTCCAGGGGACGCTGTTCTTTCCAGTCGCGAACCTGCTTCCACCAGGCGCGTCGCGCGGCGCCGGTTCTCTCCGGCTGCGCCGGGCTTTCGCGCAGGATTTTGAGCAGTCGCGTCAGCACCCGGTTCACGTCGCCCACAATGGGGACGTCCGGCACCCGGTTCTTGCCGATTTCCGCCGGATCGATATCCACATGAATCACCTTGGCGTGCGGCGCGAAGGCCGCCAGGCGTCCGGTCACACGATCGTCGAATCGCACTCCGAGCGCGACAATCAGATCGCAGTTCTGCAGCGCCATGTTGGCCGCATAGCTGCCGTGCATTCCCGGCATGCTGATGAAGTTGGGGTGCAGGGAGGGCAGCGCCCCCAGTCCCATCAGCGTGACCACGGCCGGCGTGTCGGTCAGCTCGACAAATTCGCGCAGCAGGCCGCTTGCCTCCGCCGCGATAATGCCGCCGCCGGCGTACACCAGCGGCCGCTCCGATTCTTCCAGCAACTGCGCCGCCCGCCGGATCTGCCCGGTGTGCCCTTCGGTGAATACTTTGTATCCCGGCAGGTGAATCGAGGCTACCGGCTGATAGTGCCCTTTGGCCTGAAAAACGTCCTTCGGCACGTCCACCAGAACCGGCCCCGGCCGCCCGCTGGCCGCCACGTAGAACGCTTCATGCACCGTCTGCGCCAGGTCCTCCAGCCGCTTCACCAGGTAATTGTGCTTGGTGGCGGAGCGGGTAATGCCGAAGGTATCGGCCTCCTGAAACGCATCGCTGCCGATCAGCTTGGTCGAAACCTGCCCGGTGATGGCCACGATCGGAATCGAGTCCATCATGGCGTTCACCAGGCCCGTAACCAGGTTGGTCGCTCCCGGCCCGGAGGTCGCGCAGCACACCCCGACCTTGCCGGTCGAACGCACGTAGCCTTCCGCAGCGAAAGCCGCGTTCTGCTCGTGCCGCACCAGCACGTGACGAATCTGGTGATCGTACAGCACGTCGTAAAACGGAAGCGTCACGCCGCCCGGATACCCGAACATGCAATCGACGCCTTCCTTCACCAGACACTCCACCAGCATCTGAGCGCCGGAAATCAATGTCGCCATATTCTTCCCCTCAACCATTGGCTTCGTCGGGGCCGTGCATGCCCGGCCCGGCTCTTTCCCAACGACTCCACTCAGTCTCTCCATAAACAAAAAAGGCCACCAGCCGGTTTGAACCCTGCTGATGGCCTCGGTTACTTCCGGCTGGCCTTCAAGCAGGGCCGGCTACGATGACCAGGCTAATAATAACGATGTGAACAGGAATTTCGGCGAGGTGTGCTGCTGCGGGCCGGCTTGTGTGAGCGTATGACATCGAAACTAAGTATCGAGTTTACCCTACAAGTTTTCTAAATGCAAGCCGCGGATGCCATAAATTATTCTAATGCAGATATTATGCGTGACCCGTGCGCGTGGCTATCCGATGTCCCGGTGCGTCACCTTGGCGTTGTAGCCGGCCTTTGCCAGGTTGCGTGCGATCTCATCCGCCATCATGACCGAGCGGTGATGGCCGCCGGTGCAGCCGAACGCAATCGTCAGGTAGCTCTTGCCCTCGCTGATGTAGTGCGGCAGCAGATAAACCAGCAGGTCGGAGATGCGCCTGGTGAATTCCACCGTCTGCGGAAAGGAGCGGATGTAGCGCGCCACTGCCGGGTTTTTCCCGGTCAGGTGCTTGAACCGTGGCACGTAGTTCGGGTTCGGCAGGAACCGCACGTCGAACACCAGGTCGCTGTCCGGCGGGACGCCGTTGCGGAAACCGAAGCTGGTGACGTACACCATGATCTTCGACTCCTCGCCCTGCCCGCGGAACCGTTCGCCGATGAACTCGCGCAGTTCGTGCACGGTGAATTTCGATGTGTTCACGATCAGATCCGCCATGCCGCGGATCTTCTTCAGTTGCGCCCGCTCGCGCACAATGCTCCTGGAAATGGACCGGTTTGTTCCCAGCGGATGCGGGCGGCGTGTCTCGCTGAAGCGGCGCAGGATGGCGGAATCCTCCGCCTCGACGAAGATCAGGCGGGCCTTGACCGTGTCGCGGATCTGGGCCAGTACGGCGGGAAAGCGCTCCAGGCCGCCGCCTTCGCGGATGTCCACCACCAGGGCGGCCGACTGGAACTTGGAACTGTCGCGCGTCAGCTCGGCGAATTTGGGGATCAGCTCCACCGGCAGGTTGTCCACCGAGTAATACCCAAGGTCCTCGAACGCCTTGAGCATCGAGCCTTTCCCCGACCCGCTCAGACCGGTGATGATGACCAGCTCCGGTTCGGCAGCCGCTTTGGGCTGGCTCCGTCCGGATCGGCTCGCGGGCCGCTTTCCCTCTCCCGTCGCGGCTGCAACACGGTGGCGCGGCATGGAGCGGATCAGGCCTCGATCAGGTCGAAGTGGCCGTCGCGGCGCCGCAGCAGCACGCTCACACGGTCGGTGGCCGCATCGCGGTAGACCACGTAATCGCGATTGTCCATCTGCAGCAGCGCTTCGTCGAGCGTCATTGGCTTGCGTTTCTTATGGTGGTCGACGTGGTAAACGCGCCGCTCGGGCTCCGTTTCCGCCTCTACCTCCACGTCGGCGGGCGGGGCTTCGGCTTCCGCTTCCGAGGCGCTCTCGCGGGGTGTCCGTTTGTTGTCGCGCCACTTGGTCCGCGCCTTGACAGCTTGTTTTTCCAGCTTTTCCGCCGCGGAATGAATCGCGGTCAGCAGATCCGTGCTGGACCCGGCTCCCGCCAGTTGGTGGCCGTAGTAATTGACCGTAGCCTCGGCTTCATGCAGGTGCCGCTCGAGGGATAAGATGACGTGGGCCTCGCATTCGCGCCTGCCGTCGAGAAGTTTGCCGATCTTGGCAAACCGGGCTTCCAGCTTCTTTAACTCAGCCGGTGCCAGCTCCACCTGCCTGCCTGTGTAGGTGATTTTCATGCGCGCTCCCGGTTCCGGTCATCCCGCCGGAACCTCCCACTTCCTTTATAGCGCAATGGTGGGGCATGCTTTCGCTTGCCGGAATTTCACTACAATGAAGGTTCCTCATGCGACAAGTCGTCACCGCGGTGGACATTCCGGCAAGCGGCGATCTGCGCGTGCCGCCCGACACCATCGTCACGTCATCGGCGCGCGAAACCGCCGCCGCGCGCGGGGTTCGCATCCTGGAAGTGCCGGCCGACAAGGTTTCGCAACTGGCCCCGCCTGAGAGAACCGTCGCCATCGGTGCCGACCACGGCGGCTTTCGTCTCAAGGAAGCGCTCAAACCCGTGCTGGCCGAGCTCGGCCTGGAAGTGCGCGACGTCGGCGTCTATGAAGAGAAACCGGCCGACTATCCCGACCTGGCGCTCAAGGTCGGCGAGTTGGTCGCTTCCGGCGCCGCCACCCGTGGCGTCGCCATCGACGGCGCGGGCATCGGTTCGTGCATGGCGGCCAACAAAATCCCCGGCGTCCGAGCGGCCCTGTGCTATGATAAGGCTTCCGCGAGGAATAGTCGGGAACATAATGATTCTAATGTGCTTACTCTTGGAGCCAGACTCCTGACAGAAACCCAGGCGGAGGAGGTTTTGCGCACCTGGATCGCCGCCAAGTTTGCCGGCGGCCGGCACCAGGCGCGGGTCGATAAAATCGTCGCCATCGAGCGGCAGTTTGCCAAAAAGGCGCTCCCGTGACACAAACCGAACTCGACCGGCTGGTAGCGGAAATCGGTGAAGAAATCCTGGCGCGCGTCGGACCAGCCGGGCCCCCCGCTAGGAAGGGCGAGGGTCTCAACCTGCCCGACCAGGTGTGCCCTGGCTGCGTGCAGCGCTGCCCCCAGACCTGCGCCCGCAACACCAGGGAGATTATCGCGGCCGGCGCCGACCGCGTTTCGGCCAGCGAGCGGCTCACCAAAATCGATCCTGCCATCGCCGCTCTCATCGATCACACCATTCTTAAGCCCGAGGCCACCCGCGACGACGTGGTGAAGATCTGCCGCGAAGCGCGCCAGTACGGTTTCGCCAGCGTCTGCGTGAACCCTTACTGGGTGCCGTTGGTGCGGGCGGAGTTATCGGGCTCGGCGGTGAAGGTCTGCACCGTGGTGGGCTTTCCTCTCGGTGCCACCAGCACGGAAGCGAAAGTCGCCGAGGCCGCGGTCGCGCTTCGAGTTGGCGCCCAGGAGATCGACATGGTGATCAACATCGGGGCTCTGCGTTCGGGAGACCACGACGCAGTGCGGCAGGACATAGGGCGGGTGGTCGAGACCGCGCACCGCGCCGGAGCCATCGTCAAGGTAATTCTGGAAACGGCGCTGCTCGATGACCAGCAGAAGGCTACCGCCTGTAGCCTGGCGAAGCAGGCGGGGGCCGATTTCGTCAAGACGTCGACCGGTTTCAGCACCTCCGGCGCTACCGCGCACGATGTAGCCTTAATGCGCGGCGTGGTTGGGCCGGACATGGGTATCAAGGCCTCCGGCGGCATCCGCACCTTGGGCGATCTGCGCGCCATGACGGCCGCCGGCGCTACGCGCATCGGGGCCAGCGCCAGCGTCAAAATCGTGGAAGCCACGGCAGCCTGAAGGGGACATGCCAGCCGTGCGCGCGCCACGCCAGTTTCGCTAAGGAGCCATGCAAGCCACCCGCAAAAGTGCCGTGCGTTTCCGCGAGCGAAGCGAGCTGCTCGACTTTCTGCTCGAAGTTTCCGCCGCCACCGCGGAGACGCTCGATCTCGACCGCCTGCTGGCTAACGTCGCCGAAATCATCGGCCGCGTGCTGCGCTACGACTTGTTCGCGATCCTGCTCTATAGCGAGAAGAGCCGCACCCTGCGCATGCGTCACGCCGTGGGCCACCGCGAAGAGCTGATCACCAACCTCTCGATCGCGCTGGGGGAGGGAATCACCGGCGCCGCCGCCTCGCGCCGCGAGCCGGTGCTGGTGGGCGACGTGCGCAATGATCCGCGATATCTGAACGCCGTCGATGCCGTCCGCACCGAGCTCGCCGCTCCCATGATCGCCCGCAAGCGGCTGGTGGGAGTCATCGATCTGCAATCCACCCGCATTAACGCCTATTCCGAATATGATCGCGCCCTGCTGCGCCTGATCGCCGGACGCGTGGCGGTGGCCATCGACAATGCGCGGCTCTATTTGCGCGTCGAGCGGAACAACCGCACTTTGAAGACGCTGGCCAACATCTCGCGCGAGTTCTCTTCCATACTCGATTTGAACGAACTGCTCGGCAAGATCGCCAGCACGGTGCGCGAACTGATCAACTACGACGCCTTCAGCATCCTGCTCATCGATCACGACGCCAAGGCTCTCCGCCACATGTTCAGCATCCGGTATGACAAGCGCGTGAACACCGACAACGTCCCGCTGGGCAAGGGCATCACCGGCGCTGCCGCCACCTCCCGCCAGCCGGTGCGCGTGCACGATACGGCCAAGGACCCGCGCTACATCGCTTCCCACTCCGATATCCGCTCGGAGGTGGCCGTGCCACTCTTGCTGCAGGATCGCGTGGTGGGGGTGATGGACCTCGAAAGCGACCGGGTCGGCTACTTCACCGACGACCACGTGCGCACGCTGGCGCTGCTGGCGCCGCAAGTGGCTTCCAGCGTCGAGAATGCACGGCTGTACCAGGAACTGGCCAACCGCGAGCGCCGCATGGAGGAAGACATGGAAGCGGCGCGCGAGCTGCAGCGCGTGCTGCTGCCCGATGCCGCCCCCGAAATCGCGGGTCTCGACGCCATGGTGCGCCTGCGCCCGGCGCGCGGCATCTCCGGCGACGTTTACGATATTTTCGAGCTCAACGACGGTAAGACCGTCATCGCTTTCGGCGATGTCAGCGGCAAAGGCGCGGCCGCCGCCCTGTACGGCGGCCTGTTAAACGGGCTGCTGCGCACCCTCGCGCCGCGCCGCCGCCGCCCCGCGGAGCTGCTGAAGGCCTTGAACGATGCGCTGGGCGAGCGCAAGGTCGAGGCTCGCTACGCCACCTTGCTAGTGATTCTCTGGGATCCCGTGGCCAGCCAGATGACCATGGCCAATGCAGGCGCTTTGCCGCCCATGATCTGCCGCGGCGGCGACATCCTCCATTTGCGCGTCGAGGGTGTGCCGCTCGGCCTGCTCGACAAGCGCGAATATGAGGAAGTCGTCTTCCACGCCGTGCCCGGCGACGCCATCGTGCTCTATTCCGACGGCATCACCGACCATCTGAACGCCTCCGGCACCGAATATGGCAAGGGCCGCCTGGCGCAGGTGCTGCGCGCCAACAGTGGCCGCCCCGCCGCCGAACTGGTGAGCGCAATCTTCCGCGACCAGGATAAATTCTCCACCACCGCCTTTGACGACCAGACCGTCTTCGCCATCAAGGTCGCGCCTGCGGAGGCCCGGCCGGAGGGCGCCGCAAAATCCACGCCCTGACCGCGAAAGGACGCAATGAAATGGGGATTCTTGAGGCTGCCCGGCCGGCCATCATCATCTGCACCACGGACCGCGCGCGCGCAGCCGCGTTCTATCGCGACACCTTGGGCCTTGCTGTCGCTTACGAGGACAATTTGGCCGCCGTCTTCCACCTTGGCGGAGTCACCCTGCGCGTCTCGGTCGTGGACGGCTTCACGCCGCATGAGCACACCATACTCGGCTTCCAGGTGCCGGACGTGGCCGCGGCCGTGCGGGCGCTGCGCGAAAAAGGCGTCACCTTCAACATCTATCCGAACTTTCGCCAGGATGAACTCGGCATCTTGACCGTGCCTGGCGGAGCAGTGCATGTGGCCTGGTTTCAGGACCCGGATGGCAATGTGCTCAGTGTGACCAACGCCTGAAAACGCTCGGCGCGTTCGAATCCGGCCGATCGAGTTTCCCCTCCGCCGCCTACTCCTGCAGGAAGAAGTTGAATTGTTTTTCCCGGCCGATGGTAGTGACGCCGCCATGGCCCGGGATGACCTCTGTCTCCTCGGGAAGCGGCAGCAGCTTTTCATGAATGGAACGCAGGATCTGGCGCCCGTCGCCGCCCGGCAGGTCGGTGCGGCCGATGCTGCCGAGAAAGAGCGTATCGCCCGCCACCACTTTGCGCTCGGATGGAATCCACAGGCTGGTGCTGCCCGGTGTGTGACCGGGGGTATGCAGCACGTGAAACGGCGCAGTGCCCAGCATGAGGGTGGCGCCATCGTTTAACGGTGCATCGATGGCCACGTTTTCCGGCGTCGGCATACCCAGCCAGTCCGCCTGTACGCTTAGCATCGCCTGCAGGGCGGCGTCGTTCGTATTCATGTAAACCGGCGCCTGGGTGGCACGCTTGAGCTGGGCGGCGCCGCCGATGTGGTCGATGTGCGCGTGGGTGATGACGATCGCTTTCACCTTGAGGGCATGCCTGGCCAGCACCTCCAGAATCTGGCTGATATCGTCGCCCGGATCGATCACGATCGCCTCGCGGGTCTGCTCGTCGCCGAAAATCGAGCAATTGCATTGCAGCATTCCCACCGGAAGGATCTCGTGAATCATATGGACCGATTGTATACTCAGGCTATGGCCGAAGAGCTGGGCGTGTTGATGCGGTGGATGCACATTGCTTCGGTAGCGTGCCTGAGCGGTGGCATGATTTATGGCTGGATCGTAGCCGGTGCCGCGGCGGCGCTGACCCCGGAAGCGCGCGCGGAACTGGGCGAGCGGACGGCCGCGGCGTTTCGCCCGCTGGTCCTGCTGTCGATGGTGCTGCTGGTGATCTCCGGCATCTATAACCTGTTGAGCAATCCGGGGCACAGCCTGAAATACCACATCCTGCTGGGGGTCAAGCTGTTGCTGGTGGCGCACATCTTCGCCGTAGCGGCCTTGGTCGTGCAGCCGGGTCATCCGCGCCGCGGCCGGCTGATGGCGGGAGGAGCCATCTCTTCTCTCATCGTAATCGGCATTGCAGCCTATCTGCGCCGCATCTTCTAGCGCTGCGGCCCGCGTCGCGGATTGATGGAACTATCGGCCGTCGGTACCGTACTCAGACTCATGAGCCCTGCCCGAAGCCTGCTTCTCCTTGTCCTTGCGATTTCGTTGCACGCCTCGGATCTGGTCCTCGCGGGCGCCACAGTTTACCCCGCGCCCGGCGTTCACCCCATCGCCGACGCCAGCATGGTGATCCACGACGGGCGCATCGTTGCCCTGGGCCCGCGAGCTTCCGTAGTAACTCCAAAAGATGGCGAGGTTCACGATTGCACCGGGCGGTTCGTGGTCGCCGGTTACTGGAACAGCCACGTCCACATCCTCACCCCCGGCCTTCTTCACGTCCGCGATTCCGCCGCCAGGGATCTGAACCAGCAGATGGACGCCATGTTCAACCGGTGGGGCTTTACCACCGTCTTCGACATCGCCTCCGTCCTCGACAACACCCGCGCGCTCCGCCACCGGATCGAGAGCGGCGAGCTGCGCGGCCCGCGCATTCTCACCGTCGGCGAGCCCATCTTTACCATCGAGCCCGTGTACGTGCGCGCCTTTCTGAAGCAGTACAACATCCCGATGCCGGCGACCGGTACCCCGGATCAGGCGGTTTCCCTGGTGCGCGACCACGCGGCCAAAGGCGCAGACGGCATCAGATTATTTACCGGTTCTTACCAGGGCGGCGACAAGGTAGCCGTGCTGCTGGTGGCGACCGCCAAGGCTGCGGTCGCCGAGGCTCACCTCCACGCGATGCCGGTCTTTGCGCACCCGCAGAACCTGGAGGGGGTGGAAGTCGCGATCGAGAGCGGGGTGGATGTGTTGGCCACACGGTCCCGCAATCTCCGCCCTGGAGCCCGGAGTTCGTCGCGCGATTGAAGCACGCGAACCTGGCGCTGATCCCAACGCTGACTTTGTTTGATGTCGAGGCGCGTAAGGCGGGAGTCACCGAACAGAACCGCCGCGAGGCCTGGGTCTCTGGAATGGTGGATGAGCTGCGCGCGTACTCGCAAGCCGGCGGTGAGATCCTGTTTGGAACCGACATTGGATATATCGACCAGTTCGATACCACCATGGAATTTGATCTCATGTCGCGCGCGGGAATGACTTTTCCGCAGATCCTCGCGTCTCTGACCACTGCCCCTGCGCGGCGGTTCGGCTATGCCGAACACAGCGGGCGCGTCGCGATCGGCATCGATGGCGATTTGGTTGTGCTGCAAGCCGATCCATCCCGGGACGCGACGGCCTTTTCTAAGGTCGCGCTCACCACGCGCGGCGGCAAGATCATCTACTCGGCAGAGAAATGACCGTCGCCCATAATGACGGACCGCCCAAAAGTCGCTAGACTTCGTGATGG
>CAZZHN010000147.1:0-11843 GCA_964654065.1 uncultured Solibacteraceae bacterium | reverse complement strand
CGCCACCGACGATTTCATGCGGGCGGCGCAGGAGGACGGCGAATGGTGGACCAAGGCGGTCTTCAGCGGCCAGCCCAAGGACCGCTTCAAAGCGCGCGACCTGATGCGCCAGATCGCGGAAGCGACCCACCAGTGCGGCGATCCCGGCATGCAATTTGACACCACGGTCAACCGCTGGCACCCGTGCAAGAACACGGCGCGCATCAACGCCTCGAATCCGTGCTCGGAATATATGTTCCTGGACGATTCGGCCTGCAATCTGTCGTCGCTGAACCTGATGAAGTTCGTCGGTCCGGATGGACAGTTTGACGTCGAAGCCTTCCGGCACGCGATCGACACGATGATCATGGCGCAGGAGATTATCGTCGATAACGCCAGCTATCCTACCGAGAAGATCGGTGAGAACTCGCACCGCTTCCGGCCGCTCGGCCTCGGTTACGCCAACCTGGGCGCGCTCCTCATGTCGATGGGCGTGCCGTACGACAGCGACCAGGGCCGCGACATGGCGGCGGCGATCACGGCCGTGATGTGCGGGCAGGCGTATCTGACCAGCTCACGCGTGTCTGAGGCGGTGGGACCGTTCGCCGGCTATCCGGAGAACCAGCAGCCTTTCCTGGAAGTCATCCGCATGCACCGCGACTCGGTGGACAAGGTGCGGCGCGTGAATATTCCGGCTGCCTTGCACGACGGCGCGAAGCAGTGCTGGGATGACGCGTACGAATCGGGACAACGCAACGGCTACCGCAACGCCCAGGTCACGGTGATCGCGCCCACCGGAACCATCGGGTTCATGATGGATTGCGACACCACCGGCATCGAACCGGACCTGGCGCTGATCAAGTTCAAGAAACTGGTCGGAGGCGGCGTCATCAAGATCGTCAACAATACCGTTCCGCAGGCGCTGATCAAGCTCGGCTACTCGCCGGCCCAGGTGGAGAAGATCGTCAGCCACATTGATTCCACTGGAACCATTGAGGGCGCGCCCGACCTGAAACCCGAGCACCTGGCAGTGTTCGATTGCAGTTTCCGGCCGCAAAATGGCGTGCGCTCCATCCACTACATGGGCCACGTGCGCATGATGGCGGCGGTGCAGCCGTTCATCTCCGGCGCCATTTCGAAGACCATCAACATGCCCGAGGAATCTACGGTGGAAGACATTATTAATGCCTACACCGAAAGCTGGAAGCTGGGTCTGAAGGCGGTGGCCGTTTACCGCGACAATTCCAAGCGGGTCCAGCCGCTCAGCTCAGGATCCGGGAAGAGCGAAAAGAAGGCCGCGGGTCCCGCAGCTCCGCCGGTGGAGAAGGTGGTGTATCGCCCGGTCCGGCGTAAGCTGCCCGACGAGCGGCGCTCCATCACTCACAAGTTTTCGATCGGCGGCCATGAGGGTTATATCACCGTCGGCATGTATGACGATGGCACGCCGGGCGAGATCTTTATCACCATGGCCAAGGAAGGTTCCACCATTTCCGGCCTGATGGACGCGTTCGCCACCGCCGTCAGTTTCAACTTGCAATACGGCGTGCCTCTGAAGTTCCTGGTCGACAAGTTCGCGCACCTGCGGTTCGAACCCAGCGGCTGGACCGGCAACCCGCAGGTCCCGTACGCCAAGTCGATCATGGATTACATTTTCCGCTGGCTGGGCGCCAAGTTCCTGGGGCCGGAGTACGCCGTGACCGAAGCCGGCGAAAGCCCGAATCTGCGGCCCACGGAGCCGGACCCGCAGCAACAACTGCCCTTCGCTCCCGTTACCGCCGATGCCCCGCTGTGCTCCGAATGCGGATCGATCATGACCCGCAACGGAAGCTGCTACAAGTGCGGCAATTGTGGCGGCACCAGCGGCTGCAGCTAGAGAATCCCGGCTGAGCCGCGAGGCAAGGCCGCAACACCAGGTTTCCCGTGGGAGAATCGCACTCCCGGTCCGCAAGTCGGGCCGGGAGTTTTTTTGTGGCGCGAGCAAAGCGGGGCGTGGAGGTTGTAAGAGAAGAGACTTGCCGCCCGGCTAACCACGGTTTGCTTGGCTACTCACAGAATTGCCGGTAGTGGGCCTATTCAAACGGACCCACTACCGAATTGCCGCATGATCGGCAACCGCGCCGAATCACCTGTCCCCCCGTTGCAGCTTGCCGTTTTTGAACTCACACAGCAGGCGTAGTCCGTCTTCTTCCAGCCAGTCCACCTTTGACGATTTGTCGACCAACCGCGACAAATCGGACACCTGGTGGGTGCAGAGCCCTGCTGCACAGTAAGCTACATCGTAACGGCCCGTATGGTAGACATCGCCAATTCGTGAGCCTGATAAACTGATCGCAGTCGTAAACGCAAGCAGGGAAGCTCCGGCTAATGCGAACAGAGTTGCGACTGCAGTCGTCGCGACCAGAGCTGCATAAAACGTCAACCGAGACCCGTGGACGTCGCGCCGCAGCAAGCGCTTTAGCGGCATCCCTGCATACACAATCAGTAGGGGAAGCACCGGCAGCCAGAATCTTGGAGAGTAGAAGGGCCACTCCAGAATTCCAGCCACGTAGGAGACGAAGAAGACGTCCACCACGCCAAACTGTTTTCGGTGGAGGATCATGCCGGCGACGATCAGGCTGGCAGTTACGATTCCGATGAAGGGAAGCAGAGACGTTATGACAGCAGGGGAAAGCACCACGGAAGGAGTGTTCGCTGTCATCTCGCCGAGCTCTGTGAGCCTCCAAATCGGCAAATGGACCAGTTTGTCCACGCCGCTCAGCCTCAACTCTTTGAGCCCATCCTGCAGGGTCGATGTTTTGTAAACTACCCAAGTGATTGTAACGACGACGCTGGCAATGATCGCTACGCGTGCAACCTTGATTCCAGTGGAAGCGTGGCGGACGAAAAGGCGTGCCTCTGCTTGGGCGCTGATCATCCAGAGCAGCGGCGGTATCAGCGCGACACCGATTCTCCGTATACAAATCGATATCACAACCAGCGCGATGCTTAAGGCGACCTTGCGTGCCGTCAATCGCGAATAGGCGGAGTTCATCACGGCAAGGCTACACATTGCCACGCCGAAGAAACAACAGTCCGTTAGGGGGATCGTAAAATCACCGATCACAACCGTGGAGAGCAAAGTGAATATGCAGACGGTCGATACGGAAGCCTGTTTTTCAAGAATGGCTGGATGTAGAAGGAAGCGAAGCGCCAGCAACCCTATCAGCAGGAACACAATGTTGATACTGATCAGCACCCAGACGTAGGCGATGTGCAGCCTCATGAGAAGCGCGAGCAGCGCCGGATAGCCGGGCGGAAACACGGTGGGTTGTCCATGGAAAAGAAAACCGCCACCCCGTGCTGCAGTTTCAGCCGACGAAAGCAGCACAATGGAATCGAAATGGAGGCGCAGCGGCGTGACCACTTGCAAGAAATAGGCTGCCACCAATGCTAAGAGGACGAGGTTCTGTGGCGCACCAAAGCAACGCCGCATACCGATCTACTGAACAGGCAGCAGGACGGTGTTGCTCACCACTTTGTTGATGGTCACAGTGAGCTGGGAGTCGCCGCCCGACGGAACGCCGCTACCCAGCGTGAATTCTACGACATCAATGCCGACCGCGCCGGGCAGGGCGTAGGCACTCTGTGCCGCGAAATCGGCCGTGCCTACTTGCACGCTGGCTGAGTCGGTCACCACGAACGACGGCGATACCGGCACTGGCAGCCCCTCGGGTCGCGCCGGGATGGTTGGGCCGAAACCGGTGCCATAGAGGGTGAGGGCCTCGCCCGCCTTCGCCGGCGATGCTTCGGTTACCAGTGAGCCATCCTGGTGGAACGCCAGCGCATAGGCCTTGCTATTCAACGTGAGGGCGAACAGCCCAGGCGCGTCTTGCGCGAGCGTGAAGTTAGAAGTAAGCTGCACCTGCTCCGGCGTCGTCACAGTCAGGATCGATGGACCCAGCGGCAGGTCAGCCGGCAGTTGGGCGTTGATCTGGCCCGGCGAGACGAAGTAAAGCGGCAGCAGGCGGCCGTTGGCAGAGACAGTCACACCGTCCAAGGTCTGGGGCATCACGCCAGCCAGGCTTTCCTTCACATCATCCGACAGGTTGTCGCCGAATATCGAGATCGCGGAGCCCGGAGCTACGGGCGTGCCAGGGGTGGGCCCTGCACCGTTCGTCACCGCGTTCTCGGGCAAGTAGGGAACCTTGGCAAACAAAGCCGTCACCGTGCGCGGTTGATTCATCATGACGGCGCCGAACGGCGCGATGCCGTTCACGTCGCCGCTCCAGTTGCGGAATTGATAGCCCGGCAGCGGGCTGAGGCTGATATTGACCAAAGTGCTGGCGTCGTAGAATCCATCCGGCGAGCCCGGCTGCATGGTCCATGTGGCTGCGCCGGCAGGACTGCTGGCGGTCACCAGCTGGTTCATCAGGTGGTAATTGGCAGTCAACGTGGTCGCCGCGGCGGGTGCCATGATCGTCAGGTTGGCCGAGCCGATGCCGTTCGACCATCCGAGAAGATCCTGCCGCGAAGTGGCGCTTACCGGTATGCTGGCTGGCGCGCTCACCGCCAGGGATGTGCCCACAGGCGGCTGCAAGGTGCAGGGCGTCGTGCAGGGAGTTCCATTTACGCTTACGGACAGGGCGGGCAGAGTGCTGTTCACGGTCAGCTGGGCCAGCTGCTGGTAGATTGCGGTGTAGGTGTTGCCGGTTGATCCCACGGCGACGGTCTGCGCCGCCGCGCCACCGTTCGACCAGCCGGTGAACTTCCACAAGCGGCCGACGGAATCGGTTTGCGTCGCGGCCGCCGAAAAGGTATGAGTCGAACCAACAGCCCAGGCGAAGCTCCAGACGTTCCAGTTGGTCCGCCCATCCACCATCAGGCTCAGCCCGGCGGGCGAGGTGATGAAAGTGTTCAACTCGGCGGGCGCGAAGGTGGCAGTCAGGGTGATTGGGGTGCTGGAATTCGGTATCACGAAACTGTGGCTGACAGCTCCGCCATCGCTCCACGACGAGAATACCCAGAGATTGCCCGAGGAGTCTTTCTGCGGTGAAATCGCGGCGACACTGTGAGTGGTCCCCCAGCCGACAGGCGCCGCATAAGGTGTGGTGGTCGGGATGGTGTCGGCCAGCAATTGCAGGCCCTGCGGTGCGGTGTTCAACGCGTACGGTACGGTCGGCACGAAATTGGCGACTGCCGTCGTTGGCGCGTTGAGCAAGACATTATCCTGCTCACCCGTAATCAACTGATTGGGGCCTTGCGTCCAGTGGGTGAAGGCATAGCCCGCGTTGGCGATGGCAACGAGGGTTTCGACGGAGCCGGCCGGATAAGGCGCCGGCAACGGGGGCACCAGAGTTGAGGCCTGGACTCCGTTCACCAGAATCCTTCCCGGCACTCCCGGGCAGGGAATGGGTCCGCAAGTCGAACTGACGATCGCGTTGAAGCTGTATGTGGTGGTGAAATTCGCCGTATACAGCGTCACTGCAGGATTGGCCAGAATCGTGATCGACGGAGTGGGAAACGACTCGGGACCCACGGTCCAGTTCTGAAACGTGTACACGGTGGGAGCTACCGGGTTGGGTTGAATGGCGGAAGCCACGACGAGGGTGTGCTGAGTCCCCGCCGGCCAGGCAAAGGTCTGTGACTGGCTGAACGTTTGGCCGTCCACCTGGAACTGCACCCCGTTGGGAACTGTCGAAACTTCGACAATCACCGTTTGCGCATGGGCCTGGGGCGCAAACGCCAGACACCCGAGAATACCTGCGGCCCCCACGATAAATCTGGCCGCAACATTTCTGAAAATACTGTAATGCGAGCTGGAGCGCTCAATTATTTCTGACACCTCGAGCCTCGATTCAGAGGCGAGTATACGTGCAAATCCGCAGAAATACACGGCTAACTTTGGTAATGGCGGAATTACTAGCCATTTCGATCATTGATTCACACCCGATTTAGTCCTGTAATTCGAATAGTCGCGGGAAGACTATATTGTATGCGTGGGACAAAACTATTCCTTTCGATCGCAATAGCGCTTCTGACAGCCGGAGCCGGACAGTCAGTCGCCGCAACTTTTGGGTCCGTGGTGTCCATCGGCGGCACGGCCTCCGACATCGCCCTGGATGAAACCAGGGGCGTTCTGTACATCGCAGATTTTGGCTGCGGTTGCATCGATATCATGTCGCTTGCCGACAACAGCATTCAGAGCACGATCAACGTGGCCAACTTTCCCACGGCGATCGCTCTGGCGCCGAGCGGACGCTACCTGGTAGGCGTGCACGATGCCAACTTCTCAAGTTCAATTCCGACTGCCTCGCCGGTCGCGGGCGGCAACCTGGTTACCGTGATCGACCTGAACACCCAGGCGCAGACAGTATACACGCTGGGTGAGCCGGGACTGGGAGTGACCTTCGTCAACACATTGAGCGGCGACCAGGGCGGCCTGGCGGTGATCGTGACGACCACCAATTTATTGACGCTCGATCCGGAAACCGGACGGATTAACCTGATCTCGTCCCTGACCGCGCCGTCGCAGGAGATTCCGCAGCCGTCGCCGATCTCTCCCGGCCAGTTCACGCAGACCGCCATCAACACTTCGGCGGACGGTTGGACCGCCTGGGGCATCTGCAACGCCGAAACCGGCAACCAGCAGGTGATCTTCCACTACGACGCTTTCAACAGCTCCTACGGCTGGGGCACGTGGACCACTTCGCCACCGTTGCTGCCGCGAGTCAGCGTGTCCAAGGATGGCTCGTACGCCATGATCGGCTGGTCTCAGTTCAATTGGAATCTTTCGATCGTCGCGCGCTATCCGAACGTCATCGCACCTACCACAACCGATAACGCGACCGGCCATGCGTGGGATTCGATCCACAACCTCATCTACGCGCAAATCCCCGATACGGCCCAGTCTCCGGGCGCGCCGACCGCTTCTTCCAACACGCTGCCCACCATCTCCACTCCGGGACCGGCTCTCATGATCATGGATGGGGACAACCTCCAGTATGAGGATCGATTGAGCCTCCAGGAGAATCTGGTTGGGCGCGCGATATTGAACAAAGCGGCCACCGTGATGTACGCCGTCTCCGACAGCGGAGTGACGGTGCTTCCGATTGGATCGCTGAACCAGTTCAACCGGCTGCAGGCGGGCCAGGAGGATGTACTGATCCAGACCAGTTTTTGCAACCGTGCAGCCGTAAACCAGACATTTACTTTGGCAGACCCCGGTGGGAACCAGACCGACTTCCAGATCACTCCGGGACCCGGCGTTCTGGTCTCGCCTTCTTCCGGCGTCACGCCCGCCACCATCACGGTAACCGCGGAGCCGACGGCGTTTGCCGGCGATCTCGGCACCAGCGTCACCTCGCTGGCGATCAGCTCGGTTTCAGCCGTCAACCAGCCGCGGCCGGTGCGTGTGCTGGTCAGCAACCCGGATGAAGACCAGAGGGGCAGCGTGGTGAACGTGCCGGGCCTTCTGAGCGATATTCTGCCGGATACCAGCCGCAACCGTGTGTACGTTCTGCGGCAGGACCGCAACCAGTTGCTGGTCTACGACGGTACCACCAGCCAGCTGATCACCACGCTGCGCACGGGGACTACGCCGAGCGGCATGGCACTGACGCAGGATCAGACGAACCTGTTAGTAGCCAACAGCGATTCCCAGCTGGTGAACGTGTTCGATATGAACACGCTGCAGCCGGCGACGCCGATCACGCTGCCGGGCAGCGATTTCGGGCGATCGATTGCCGTCGCCAACAACGTCATCCTGGCGCTGGCGCGCGATGAATCCCAGTTCGTGGGTGATGTGGTCGTGCTGGACCTGCTTCACAGCATCGGCACCTCGATGCCCACCCTGGGACCTTGGTCGAATGACACGGGGGCGGTTTCCGAGCTGTCCGTGCTCAGCGCTTCACCGAACGGGGCCAACGTTTTACTGGCGTCGCCGGATGGCCACGTCTACCTGTACTCCGCCATGACCGGCAATTTTGTGGCCGCACGGCAGGATTACACGGCTTTGTCCGGATCCTACGGCGCCTCCAGTTACGGCAACTACGTGGTGGGGAGCGCTTTCCTCAACTCATCGCTGGTGCCGACTGGAGCCTTCAATACCGCCGGTGGCAAACCCTCCGGCTTCGCCTTCGTCGATCAGAACAACACCCCGAGCGGATACCTGACCACCGCGCCCAACGCCACCAGCCCGGGTACGATTCAGTACTTTGCCTCACTCACATCGACCGGCGAGAGCCCCATCCCGATGGTGGAAGCGCCCGTGCTGCCGAGCAACGGCAGCAGCCCGACTGGAAGCTCGGGCAGCGGCACTGGCTCAGGATCCGCGACCACCACGACAACCGCCGCCTCGGCGTTTCCTACAGCCGATGGCACGCTTTCCAACAACGGTTCGGGAGCCAACGCCCTGAGCCAGCAGAGCAGCTTCACCCGCACCGTGGCTCCGCTGCCCAACTCGAGCCAGATTGCGGTACTGAGCACTTCAGGCTTCACCATGCTGAGCCAGAATTACGCTGCCTCGGTGGTGCCGCCGGTGATTAGCAAGGTCGTGAATGCGGCCGATGGCAAGCAGCCGGTTGCGCCGGGCGGACTGATCAGCGTCTACGGGACTGGCATGAGCCCGGTCAGCGTGGCGACTTCGCAGATCCCGCTCCCGACGGCGCTGGGGCAATCCTGTCTGAGCGTGAACGGCACACCGGTGCCGCTCCTCTTCGTTTCGCAGACCCAAATCAACGCGCAACTACCCAACAACGTTGCTGGCCCCTCTACTGTCGACGTTCACACGCCTGCCGGCGTCAGCGGCAGCTTCCACTTCTCGGCGGAAGCCGCGGCGCCGAGCGTGTTCCTGTCCGGCACGGCCGGACCGCTCACGGGCCTTGCAACCATCGTGCGCGCCACCAACAACCAACTCGTCACCCCGACGAATCCGATTCGACCGGGAGACACACTGGTCATCTACCTGACCGGCATGGGCGTCACGTCTCCCGCGGTAGTAGCCGGCCGGCCCGCTCCCAGCAGCCCCCTGGCCTGGGCTTCCATTGGCGCAACCGTGACTTTGGGCGGCTCTGGCTTGACGATTGAATACGCCGGCCTGGTTCCGGGCGAGGTTGGCGTCTACCAGATCAACGCTGTCGTTCCGAACAGTGTCACCCAGGGCCTGAGCCAGCCGCTGGTGATCTCGCAGAGCGGCGCCAGCACCACCCTCAACGTGCGGGTGGTCAACTAATCACCCTCCGGGAGAAGGATATGAAAACAATTGGAAAGACGTTACTGTTTTTCGCGCTCGGTCTCTGTGCCTTCGCCCAGCAATGGGAAGTGGGGGGCATCGGCGGCGCGGGCTTCCTCGATACCGTCAGCGTGAGCGGAGCCGCCGGCTCGGCCAAAGCGGGGTTCGCCCCGGGCGTGGCCGCCGGCGCTTTCTTCGGGCAGAATATCAACAAGCATTGGAGCGGCGAGGTCCGCTATGAGTTCTTTGACAGCAGCCTCAAGCTTTCCGGCAACGGCTCTTCCGCCACATTCAGCGGCATCGCCCACGCCATCCACTACGACCTGATCTACCACACCAACCGCAAGCAGTCGCCGGTGCAGTTCTTTGCAGCAGTGGGCGGCGGCTTGAAGATCTTTGATGGCACGGGCACGCCGGAGGCTTATCAACCGCTCAGCCAGTTCGGCTACTTCACGCCGACGCACCAGCTCAAGCCGATGATCAGCGTCGGCGGCGGCATCACTTACAAGATGAGTGAGCGGCTGTACCTGCGCACCGAAATCCGCGATTTCATCTCACCGTTCCCAACCAACGTCATCGCGCCGCCCCCGGGCGTCAGCTACGGCAGCATCCTGCAGAATCTGGTTCCGATGGTGGGCATCACTTACGTGTTTTGACGACTCCTCCTTTCGGGTGGAATGTCTCCTGACAGGGCCGAGGTTCGCCGCGGCCCTTTTTTTGTCGTCGCACACCCGCGCGAGAAACGGCCAACAGGCCTGAAAGCGATCGCCTCTCCTACTTCTAGAGGTGGTAGAGCATCAGGTATACCACCACTCCGGTCACGCTCACGTAGAGCCAGATGGGCAACGTCCAGCGCGCAATCCGCCGGTGCGGGTCGTAACGCGCTGTCAGGCCTCGGCGCAGCGTGATAATGGCCAGGAACGGGACCGTGGCGGCTAGTGCGGTGTGCGTGCCCAGTATGCTCAGGTAGACCGTCCGCAGCAGCCCGGTTCGCTGAAACCGCACGTGCCCGACTTGCAGGTGATAGACCACATAACAAACCAGGAACGTGCAAGAGACGATGAACGCTGCCGTCATGACCCGGCGATGGGTTTCCCGGTGTTTGCGCCGGATGAGCAGGTATCCCCACACCAGCAACACGGCGGCGGTGGCATTGAGAAAGGCGTTGATCGATGGCAGAAATTCGGTCATGGTGCTATGTGCGCCCGAGTTCTCATGCTGAGCTGCGCGTGGTCTTCTGCGCCGCCAGAATTCCAGAGGCGACCAGCAGTACCAGTCCGAACACCGCGGTCACCACCAGGCTTTCCAACGCGCCCGGCTGCGCATTGGGCATTTCCAGCGAGTGATTCAGCAGCGCAATGGAATAAGTCAGCGGGTTGGCCCACATCAGGCCCCGCACCCAGCCGTGCGCAGTGGCCATGGGAAACAGCGAGCCCGACACCATCCACATCGGCACCAGCAGCAGGTTCATAATGGCGTGAAACCCGGCGGTGGATTCCATCTGCCAGGCAATCACGAATCCGAGTCCGGTCAGGGTAAACGAGATCAGCAGAATCGACAGCACCACGGGAACCAGCTCCAGTATGCCGATGCGCACGCCCGCCAGGGGCGCGAAGCAGAGAAAGATCATGCCCTGGATCCAGGCCAGCGTGGCAGACCCCAGAATCTTACCCAGCACCATGCTGGTGCGCGGCGCCGGCGAGACCAGCATCGACAGCAGGAACCCTTCGCGCCGGTCCTCAATGATGGAGATGGTCGAAAAGATGGCCGAAAACATGACGGTCAGCACCAGCGCGCCGGAATAGTAACGCGCCAGATCGTTCGATCCGGAGCCGATCAGCAGCCAGAACACGAGCGGCGACGCGACGACTCCCAGCACGCGGCTTTTCTGCCGCCAGAAGCGGACCAGCTCGCGCCGCCAAAGCGTGGCTGCGGGCAAAATGAAGCTATTCAATCTGCGCCCCCGTCTCACGCACGAACACGTCTTCGAGCGTAGGCTTGTGCAAGCCCACCGACTGGATGGCGCCGGGAAACGCCTCGACAACCACGGCAATGAAACGGTGGCCGTTTTCGATTTCGACGCGCACCTGCCCGTCCATCAGGCTGGCGCGCAGGCCGAAGCGCTGCTCGATGGCGGCCGCTAGGCCCTTGGCGTCCTCCGCCTCCAGCACCACCACGTCGCCGCCGATGCGCGACCGCAAGACTTGCGGGCTGCCTTCGATCACCACCTGCCCCTGGTGCAGCAGCACCAGCCGGTTGCAGCGGTCGGCCTCCTCCAGAATGTGGGTGGTAAGCAGAATCGTCACGCCTTCTTCTTCGCGCAGACGCTCGACGTGGCGCGTCAGGTCGCGGCGCGCCGCCGGATCGAGGCCGGTCGACGCTTCGTCCATCAGCAGCACTGGCGGCCGGTGGAGCAGTGCCTTGGCGATCTCGACGCGCCGCCGCAGTCCGCCCGAAAGGGCCTCCACGCGGTCTTTGCGGCGGTCGGCCAGACCCAATTGCGCCATCGCGTATTCCATGCGCTCCCGCAAGCGCGCGCCCGAAAGCCCATGCAGATGACCCTGCGCGCGGAGGTTCTCCTCCACCGTAAGCGCTTTGTCCAGGCTCTGCGTCTGGAACACCACTCCCACCTGGCGCCGCACCGCCGCCCGGTCGC